>JAJYSZ010000136.1 GCA_021793315.1 Bacillota bacterium
TTCGATCTCGGACAGACTACGGGTACACCATTCAGGAAAGGATCCATCCCGCGACCCTGGAGATCGGACCCGGTCACTACTCAAGTCCTGCGATGCGGTCGTCAGCGAGGGTGAGAGAGCTTCTTCGTCTACCGAGTCCTGCCGCTGGAGGGCGAGTTGGCAAGCTGGACGTGCGGCAGGAGACGCAAAGCCCGCCGTACGCAAGTGAACCGCTGGCGGACGCGTACGGCGCCACCTTCGACTGGGTGATCGTGATGCGGACCGTTGCGATGCGGTGGCGCCAATCCCGTACCGGGCGGCGAATGTCTTGACACCGGAATCGAGGGCTTCCCCACTGACGCTGACGACTTGCCATCCGAAGCTCTCGGCACGCCTGCGGATGATCATCCACGCGGTCCTGACGGATCGGTACGAGAACGCTCCCGGAGCTGGATGCGCGAACCTGCCCCAGAAGAGGAACTGACACGAGTCTGGGTGCAGGGGAACACAGCGTCGCTTGCCTGGTTTTGTTATCCCTCTCGCTCTAGATGGCGCCGCACAGCCTCCTCGACCTCATCCGGGCTGCGGAACACGAGCGGGTTGGTGATCCTGGTGACCGACCCGTCTGGTCGTACGAGGTAGTTCAGCGGGAGAACCGGCGGCACGCGGAAGGCGTCCTGTACGGCACGCTTTCCGTCGTGTACCGAGGGGTAGCGTACGCCCACGTCGGCCAGGAAGGCGAGGCCGTCCGACGGCGCCTCCTGGACATTGACACCGAGAACCGGAATGGCGCCGGGTCGCTCGGAGTACTCGTCCAGTACGGGCATCTCTTCTCGGCAAGGTGGACACCAGGATGCCCAGACATTCACCAGGGTTGCCTTGCCGGCAAGCGTCGCGCCGAGGTCCACTGGGCCAGGAGTACCCAAGCACGCGGCGGTGACTCCGGCCAGCGGCCCCGCGGGTGCGGGGGCATCGGGGGCGGGGCTCGGACAGGGCCTCGTCTTCGCGCGCTGCCGCAGTTCGGTGAGTTTGGCGTCGCTCTCCTTACGAGGCACCGACCGTACGGTGTCCGACGCTATGCCGGTGTCGGCGGCGTCGCCGTCGCCGGTCCTCGGCCACAGGGCGACGATACCGGCTATGGCCAGGATCATGACGACAATGGTCCACCGCCCGGCGCTGGTCAACACGCACCTCCTGAAATACTAACCTGGGTAGTATATCCAGAGGGCAAATCGGTGGCCATCCGAGTCGTGCGTAGATGGCGAGCATTCGGCTCATGAGTACTGTTCAGCCGCCCGTCATCATGACGAGCCCCGTCGCGACAGAGAGGGCCTCCGGCGGTCTCGGTCGCGACGGGCGTGGCGGTGAAGCCAGCCGAGGCGGACTTTGCCTCGGGACAGCCTGGTGGTGAGGGGCAGGAAGGGCAGGCTGATCGTGGCGAGTCCCATGACGGTGATCAGCGCGCTGCCGGCCAGGTTGATCGCCTGCAGATTCTGGGCCTGAAAGAGCTCGAGTGCGGACGAGGTGGGTGAACACCGCCGAGAAGCCAGTGACGAACAGCGCCGCGCTGAGCGCTGGTTACCGAGAAGCGTGCATCTCCTCGCCGGGCGGAGCAGACTCCCAGTTTCACGGGTCCTGCCCGGCTTCCCTTCCCGGACGGTGGTGAGCTAAGAGCTTTCTGGCTCTGTGTTCTCGTCCTGCGTTCCTGCCTGTACGTGCCGATCGAAGAACCGGAAAATACGATCCCAGGCGTCGGCCGCTGAGTCTTCGTGATAGCCAAGGCGCAGCGGGAGGAAGACCAGCCGGCCGAGCGGGTGATGTCCTCTCGTCAAGAACGAGTGCCCAGCCTCCCCATAGACTTTGACATCGTGATCGATGTCGTGCTCGGTCAATTCGTTGACCAACCGGTGTGCGTGCCGTCCGTAGACGAGATCCCGGCGGCCATAGGAGGCGACAACCGGGCAACTGCCGGACAGAGCACCCGATGTGTGGGTACGTGCCCGTAGTTCACTGAAGCTGCGCGGAGACCGGGCGCATCGGTGGCGGCAAAGGTTAACGCGAAGCCGCCCCGAGGCAGAAGCCGATGACGGCGAGCCGGTCGTGATCGACCTCCAGACGCTGTGCGAGCCATTGGCGGGCGGACTCGAGCCGGTCAGTGAAGACTCCTGGCCGACCACGGCTCGATTCGGCCATCGCGCGAGTGAGGCAGGCAATCCGGTTGCCGCCGCTGTACAGGTCGGGGGCCAGGGCCACGTAACCTCGTTCGGCGAAGCATGCTGCAACTTCGAGAATCTCTGACGTCAGCCCGAAGATCTCGTGCAGGACGATCACCCCGGGACTTTGCTCAGCCTGGGGTTGCTTCGCCAAGGTCGCGCTCCACTGCTGCCCACCCTGCAGATCAACCTCAACATTCTCCCAGCGCAAGCTCGTGCTCGCCGTGCCTCCCGAAGCTAGGTCGGGAACCTTGCGGGAGTGCGGGGCGCGGCGGCGAGCAGACGCTGCGCCGCCTTGAAGGGCTGGAGGGAGAGGACTTCGATCTCTTGATGTCCACAAACTTCATTCGCCACCACTTGACGCTGCTCCCTCGTGCTGATCGCTGTACTGACGTGGCGTTTCACGAAAAGCTCCGGGCCCTGTGCGACACGATGTACCAGGGCCAGCTCCGGGAGATCGAAACATTGACGGAGATCATCGAAGATCACATTCCGCGCTGATTCGAGTTCCGCAGGGTGGGCTGATCGGCTCACCCTGCGGGGAACTCCACTCGCAGACTCAGTTGAGTGTTTGGAACACCTGGAAGGTCTTGCCGTTGTCACTGGATCGGTGGATGGCCTCGGCGGTGGCGACGTACACGTCGGACTCGCCGTGGGCCAGGATCGCTTGTGGGCTCGCGGACACGGTGCCCTGCTTGGTCCAGCTGGTGCCAGCGTCGCCGCTGGCATAGACCGTGCCGTCGGGGGCGACACCCAGGAGCCGGTCTGCGGCGAGCCAGTCCACGAACACCAGTATGGGAGCGTCACTGATCGGAGCGAACGTGTTCCCGCCGTCGGTGCTTTGCATCGGGCCCTGTTCGGTGGTGGCGAGAACGATCTCGGGCTCGGCGGGTGACACCGCGATGTCGGCCAGTGACAGCGCCGCACGGCGGTCCCAAGTGTGTTGGTCCGTGCTGACCATGATCTGGCCCGACTGGCTGTCGTAACCGTAGACGGCTCCGTGTGCGGCCTCCAGCGCGTGGAAGTCAACCTCGCCGGACAGTGAGACAGATTGCCAGGTCTGACCGGCGTCAGTGCTCTCGATCAACCCCAGATGGGGTGGTAAGTCCGGATCCTGCGGTCCCGGGTGCCCGCTTGCGAGGAAGTGATCAGGGCCGGCGACGGTGAATCCCATAAAGTCCTGGGTGAGGCCGGCGATCTGTTCCGGCCGGTCCTGCTCGGTCACCAGGAACAGCCCATGATGGCTCGCCACGTACAGCTGACCGTCCGCCGGATTGATACCGAGCCCGTGAACGTGCCCCAGATTGGGCGACCCGGCTTGCTGATCGGCTTGAGAACCGGAGTCCGAGCTTGCTCCGCATCCAGCTGCCAGCAGCGCCGCGGATCCTGCCACCGCGAGCCATCTGAGAACCACTGCCAACCGTGTGCCTTGCCACCGTGGTTTCGTCACCTGCACCTACCCACCTGTGCCGCTTCAGAAGCTTGTACTAAGGAGGGTAGTGGACGTTGGAATCGGGCGAGGCAGCGCCTTCGGGGCTCTGACTTTGTAGCGGTGTGGATGCGTCGAGTGGCCACTTGGCGCTTAGCGGGTTGGCGAGCTCGTTGATGTCTGGGCGATGGTCGGCGATTTGCTCGTTGCCGGCCATCGCCGCCGTCCGGCGAGATGTGACGTGACCGCGAGTCGACACGGCAGCCCAGGCGGCGCACGGGTACGCGTAACTCGGTGAGCGTGACGACGCACTACGGCTGCTTGACGTGGCGAGCGGACTCATCGACGTAACTGCTCGTGAGGAATCGCTAGCGACGGCGTACTGGTCGCCAGTGTCGACAACCCGCGCCGACAAACAATGTCGACAAACAGTTCGGTAAGCCGTGTCAACACCTGTAGCTCGGCAGGTGCCTTGACCAGAATTGACCGTCTCCACGGAGGATCTCGCACCAATACTACTCAGGCCCTCCACCGAGTGCCAGCTCTCGAACATGGCGTTGCCGCATTCGTCCGTTCGAGTGAATATGGCATGTTGCTGGGCATTTTTCCTGACAACCAGCTACGGGTGTTTAGACTCAGGAAACGTCGAAGCAAAAGGGCGCTCCGACAATGAGGGTTTCGTTGCGCTATAGACACATCTAGCTGCCTCACTTCCTAAAAGGAAAAAGTGCCGCTGCGTTTTTCAGTTCGCGTTTCTGTGCGGTGATTATTCCGCAAGGAATGTCATGTTCGCGGGCATGGGGAGGTCATAGATGAACCTTTCCTCACAACAAGACGGTAGCTGCGTTGTGAGCAGCAATGGGCGGTCGGCGCAGAGGACCGTTCTGTGGAACCGACCGTTCCAGACGTGGGGGAGACACGGTGACGGGTGGGCAAATGCGGCCACTTGTGGTGGCGAGCGTGGCTGGAGGTGTGGGGACCTCCACGTGGGCGCGGGTGCTGTACCTGGCCACGCATCTACCGGTCAACGACGCCGGTGTCTACCGAGGGGGCGTGGTCGACGTGCTGATCAGCTCCAACACCGCGGCGTCCACCGCCAGGCTCGGGCCGGCGTTGGCAGTGTGTGCCCGCCCGCCGGTACTGGTGGTCATGCACACCGTTCCAGGGACCATCGCGGAGTCGCGTTCGCATCTGCGTAAGGTGCAGCCGCACATCACGGCACGCTTCGACATCGGCCATCAGCGGGCGTGGTTGGAGATGGCCAGTCCACCAGGGCCGCGTATACCCGCCAAAGCCAAGGATATCGCCGAGGCGTTGCGTCAGCTGCCTGCTGCGCTTCAGCAGATGTATGCCGGTCCTGCCCAGACATCCACGCGGGCTACGGCCTCGGCCGGAATGCCTCGCGCCAGCGCTGTTCATCAATCGATACCGGGTAGGGCCGCGCCCGCCACACCGCCGCAGCCATCCGTGCCTGCTGGACCGGTGAGCGCTGTTCCACGTCGGCTGCGGTAACCGTCAGATCAACTACTTCTCGGGGGAATAGGAAATGTTGCACACGTTGTGGGGGAAAGCGCAGTCCTGGGTGTCTCAGCAGTTGGTTCCCGATCCTCCCCCCGTTGCGCCACCAGTGAAACTGACAGAGGCAACGAACACGATTTTGGGCTGGATGAAATGGGGCGGGCTGGTCGGCGCTGTGGGGGCGCTGATTGCCGCGGGAATCATGATGGCCGTCGGGCGACGCAATCGGAACAACATGGCGATCGAAGGTGCGGTCAGCATCCCGTGGGTGGTTGCCGGTATCGCGGTGATCCTCGGCTCGGCCTCCGTCGTCGGCTTTCTGCTGTAGTGATCGCGCACCGCGAGGAGAGGCGATGATGAGGAAACTGACGCAGTCGCCGTGGTGCATTGCTCTCGTGCGCATCGTGACGGTGTTGGCGGCCCTGGCCGCCTCCGTCACCATCTCCACCGCGCATGCTCAACCCGACAATGACATGGCTGACCTGCCCGGAGAGTTGCGCAAGTACGTGCCGGCCAGTCCGCAATGGCAGCGGTCCTCGTGGATGACGGCGGAGTCATGCCAAGACAGA
>JAJYSZ010000137.1 GCA_021793315.1 Bacillota bacterium
CTTGCTGATGACCGAGTAGAGCGCCGTGCGAACGAGGTTGTTCTTCGGGTTCAGCAGCCAGGTGAAGCTTTCCTTGACGTCCTGGGCGGTCACCTGGGTGCCGTCGGAGAACTTCGCCGCGGGGTTCAGGTAGAAGGTGATCGAGGTGGCGTTCGGCGCCACCTTCCAGCTCTTGGCGAGCTCGCCCACGAGCTGCATCTTGCCGTTGTAGCCGACGAGGCCCTGATAAATGTTGGACTCTACGCCGAACGACAGGTTGTCGTTCGTGTTGTACGGCAGAAGACAAACCGCGTCGCCGCTGAGCGCGACCGTGATGTTGGCGGTGGGAGCGGCGGCCTGTACGCCGGCAGTGGTCGAGAGCAGCAGGGCGGCGGTGCCGATAAGCCCGCCAAGCCCGCCGAGGAGCCTGCGAATCTGCATCCGGTAACCTCCTTCAGATACACATTTCGGGACGCAAGCGGACCCGGAAGGGAAGGGACACCATCGCACCCCTCGATCTGCTCCCGCCCCTCACCTCCTTACCGGCGGGCACTTCCCGGGCAGAGCCCATGAGGCATGTCCCAGCCAGGGCCAACAGAAGGTCAACGGTCGGCAGGCGTTTCGGCCCGCCCCGTAGACAGCGTTAGGCCGATACGACCTTGCGCGCCGCCGCCTCCACGAGAGAGCGGAAGAGGGCAAGGGCTGCGGGATCGTTGCGCCAGAACCCTTCAGGGTGCCACTGGACCGCGAGCCAGTGCGGGTGGCGCGGATCCTCGAAGGCTTCGACGACGCCGTCCGGCGCCGTCGCCGCGAGGACGGCGCCTGAGGGCAGATCGTGTACGGCCTGATGGTGCAAGGAGTTCACCCGGATCTCCTCGTGTCCGATCACATCCGCGAGACGCGTGCCGGCCATGACCGATGCGGTGTGGCTCTGGTGGTCGCGCGGAGACGTCTGAAAGTGCTTGATGCTGCCAGGGCGCTCGCTCGGGAGGTCCTGGTAGAGCGTTCCGCCGCCGGCGACGGCCAGGAGCTGGCACCCCCGGCAGATGCCGAGCGTCGGCATGCCGATCCTGTAGGCCTCGCGTACGAGGGCGATCTCGAAGGCGTCGCGCTTCGGACTGACGCCGCCCAGCCCGGGCGCGGGCTCCGCGCCATAGAGCGCCGGATCGAGGTCGGCGCCACCGGTGAACAGAAGGCCGTCGAGCCGCGTCAGCAGTTCCGGGGCGACCTCGGGGCTGACCCCGATGAGCACCGGTACGCCGCCCGCCGCCTCGACCGCCAGCTGGTAGGGGGAGTTGAGCCTGAACTGATGCTCGTCCTGGTCGTAACCGCACGTAATGCCGATCCATGGCCGCATAGAATCATCCTTTCCGGTTTTGTCGAAATTCGCCGCGGAATCCCGACTACCTACATGGTGAAGGAGCGAACAAACTGGACGAGGCGGTACACGTCCGCGAAGTTGCTGACGATGCCGAGGGAGACGCGTATGCCGCCATCCAGGCGGTCACTCACCGACGCGAGGAACTCTTCGCTCGACGTGGCAGAGTGCGTAAAGCTCTCCTGCAAGAGGAGAGGGCTCATGTGCATGGCGGTTTCCCTGGCGCCCGGATTGCAGTGGCAGCCGCTGCGCACCGAGATGCCCTGCGCATCGGCGGCGCGCTGCACGACGTTGTAGTCCAGGCGATTGCCGTCCGGGTCGAGCACGTTGAAGAGGATCGTGGCACCGCGCGCCTCGAGATCCTTCGGGCCGTAGACCTCACAGAGCGGCTGGCCGTTTCGGTGCTCGAGCCCTGCGAGCGCAGCGAGCAGCCAGCCCGTCAGCAGCATGACGCGACGATGGACCAGCTCGACACCGATGCCCTGCAGGTGACGGAGCCCGATCGACACGGCCGGCATGGCGAGGTAGTCGATGGTGCCATCCTCGAAGGAGAAGGGGACATCGAAGAGCCGGTGCGCCGTGCCGCGGCCGGCGAAGGCCAGGACAGATGCGAAGGCGACGGTCCCGCCGGCATACCACGGCCGCACCAGCTTGGCGAGAGCCTCGTGCCGGGCGATAAGACAACCGACGCCGGTCGGGTAGCCGAACATCTTGTAGAACGAGACGTCGACGAAGTCGGGGTGCACGAGGTCCAGGCGGAGCTCGTTCGTCGGCGCGAAGGCGGCCGCGTCGAGCAGCACGTCGAAGCCCCGGGCCTTGGCCCTGGCGATCCAGCCGAGGTCGTGCTGGACGCCGCTGAAGTTCGACTGCGCGGGATAGGCGAAGAGGCCCGGGGCACCTGCCGACCCGGCGTCGAATTCGGCCGCAAGGCTTTCGGCGTCAAGGCGCATGTCCTCGGTGAGCGGGATGTAGCGGACATCGGCGCCCTTGGCGGACGCAAACTCCCTCAGGCCGTTGACGGAATTGTGGTTATCCACCGTCAGGAGCACGCGCAAACCCCGCCTGAAGGGATAGGATTCGGCGACGAGCTTGATGGCGCCGCTCGCGTTCTGCGTGAAGATCACGGCGTACTCGTCCTCGGACGCCCGGAAGTGGCGCAGGACGTCCTGGCGCGCTATCTCCGCGAGCTGGGTCGCGGCGGAGGACGACGGATTCGACGAGTGCGGGTTTCCGAAGACGCTATTGAGCAGAAGATCGAGGTGCTCTCGCACCTGCGATTCCGCGTAGAGGCTGCCGCCGGTGTAGTCGAGGTAGGTGTGGCCGAGATCGTCCAGCCGGCGATAGTCCCTCGCTCTCAGTTCATCGATGGCCTTGGTGTCCATGTAGTCGGGCGATGTCGCGAGAAACCGCGCCAGGGCCTGCGCCATGCCTTCCGCGACCGGCTCTGCCGCGGGGAGGCCTGTTTGGGATCGATCCATAGCGCTGCCTCCTCCAAGGGCTCCCCGGCATCGTACGCGGGGTGCGGCGCCCGAGCCACCGCGCAGCCCGATGGCCCCATTGCAGCACAGGCCCCATATACCGCATAGATCCAGAGTCGCCCCCCTGGACCGGTGGTGGTCGGTCCAGGGGGGCGATGGCTGCATGGCGGAAACTTTGCGCGACCTCTGTCGTCGGGCCCAGGTCAGGCTCTGCCCTTTTCTCGATCCTGGCGGCGCTTTCGTCCGACGTTGAGGGCGTACATGTAGAGGACAGCGAGATAGAGGATGGCCTGCACGAGGAGGGCTGTCGACGGGCTGCGTGCCGCGTCGCCGTAGCCCTGCGCCGCCAGGCTGACGATGCTCAGAATGAGAGAGCCGATGGTCCCGATCCATACGCCCCAGCGCTTCGGCAGGGTGCTGTCGGCGCCGATGAGGCTGCGGTGCGTGATCATGCGCTCGGGCATGTAGCGCGCGAAGATCCGCGCTGTCACGATGTGAAGCAGCAGATAGACGATCATGGCGATGAGGATGGTACTTATCTCGATCCCTCCTGCACGTCTGAAGCGTGCACGATGGGACTGCCTAAGGCAAGCGCTGGTGTCCGGGCACCTTTTGCCCGCGGCCCGGTGGCGCCCGACGGGTGTGGCGTCAGGGACCGACGAGCAGCACGAGCCCGGCGCTCAGCGCCAGCGTGACGACGAGGTAGCCGGAGCTCAGCAGGATGTCGCGTACGCGGCCGCCGGAGATTTCCTGGCGCAGCATCGCCCCAACGCCCACAAACGCCAGCGCGAAGGCGACCTGGCTGAAGGTGCTTGACCATGCCACCGGTCCCGGCCCGAGGATGCCCGCCAGGCGCAGGGCCGCCAGCACCGCGTAAAAGGCCACGAAGGGCGGGAAGTCGCGCGCGATCTCGCGCAGACTCCGCGTCTCGCGTCCCGAGAGCGCCACGACGACGCCCAGCAGGGCGTTGCGCGTCAGCTTGAACATCGTCGCCATCTGGAGGCCGACGGGGCCGAAGGCGGCGCCCGAAGCGATCGCCTCGGCGGTGTTGTCGAGACCAAGCCCGCAGATCGCCCCGGCGATGTAGGGAGCCGGGTGCCAGCTGAGGGCGACGAGCGGCGCCAGGAAGACCGCGATCGTGCCCACCGAGAGAATCGCCCCGACGGCGGCCGTCGCCTCGCCGTCCGATGCGCCGATGCGGGATTTGGCGAGCAGGATGGCGCTCACGCCGCAGACGGAGTTGCCGATGCCAAGCAGGCGGGCCGTGACGGGCGGCAGGAAGCGGCGCAGGACGAAGCGGGCGCCGAGGTAGGCCAGGGCGATCTTGAGCCCGACGAGCGCGAGCCCCTGAAGGCCCATGGCCGAGACCGCGGCCGGATCGATCGAGGGTCCCAAGAGCACGGCTCCCGCCTGCAGCCAGAAGCCGTACGTCCGCTGGCCGCTGCGCCGCAGCACCGCACCGCCCGGCAGGCTCACCGCCACGGCCCCGAGCAGCAGGGCGGGAATGGCGATCGAGAGGCTCGGCAGATACCTCAGGTGCACGAGGAGCGCCGCCGCGCCAAGCGCGGCGATGCCGACGCCTCCTAGCAGGGGGATGGCGCCACGCTGCGCCGGTAGGGTGAGCTCCGGGATCGGTTCACTTTCTGGATCGGCCAAGGCGCCGCCCTCCTGTCGGGTCACCACGGCAGGATAGGCAGCCGAGGGGCGAAGTGTGCCGCAGGGAAGGCGGCGGACCGATGGACGATCATTCAGAGCACGGAAGGGCGAACTATCTTGCGCAGGAGACGCCGGAATATCTAAGGCCGAGGCGGCAGAAAGGTATCGATGGGATCCGGCCGCTCGGGATCATCCTCGCCTTCAGGGGTTCGCACCCGCAATTCCGCAAGTTTTGGCGTTCCGTGCTATAATGCATCGCGACTTTTCCCGAAAGGGGTCACCCGCCCGTGCTCGAGACTCCATCCAAGTACACCCTCGTGGCGGCTGCGGCGGAGGGCCCTACACGCCTCAACGCCTTCGACAACGCGCTCCTGGCCGCCGGCATCGGTAACATGAACCTCTTGCGCGTCTCGTCGATCCTGCCTCCGGGCGCCGCCGAAGTGCAGAGCCTCGACGTGCCGCAGGGCAGCCTGCTGCCGACCGCGTACGGCGCGATCGAGAGCGAGCAGACCGGCGAGCTGATCGCCGCGGCGATCGGGGTCGGCATCGGCGACGACGACCAGTGCGGCGTGATCATGGAATTTTCCGGCCGCTGCTCGGCCGAGGACGCCGAGGCGGAGATCCGGCTGATGCTGCAGGTAGCCTTCGCCGAACGCGGCCGTACCCTTAAAGAGATGAAGATTCGCTCGTCGGCCCATCGCGTCCAGCGTGTCGGCTGCGCTTTCGCGGCCGCCGCTCTCTGGTACTGAGATGTCGCGCCCACCGATGGAGCTGTGGCTCGAGGAATTGCAGCTTGGCAACATGCGGCTCGGCCTGAGGGCCGAGACCGTCCTGCACCGGGAGGTTTCGCGCTTCCAGGAGATCCTGGTCGTCGACACGTACGCCTTCGGCCGCGTCATGATGCTCGACGGCACGTTCCAGGTCACGGAGAAGGACGAGTTCGTCTACCACGAGATGCTGGCGCACTTCCCTCTGATGAGCCACCCGAACCCGCGCGACGTCCTGGTGATCGGCGGCGGTGAAGGCGGCACGATCCGCGAGGTGGTCAAGCACCCCGAGGTGGAGCGCGCCGTGCTCTGCGAGATCGACCCCCGCGTGACGGCCGTCGCGCGCACCTACCTGCCGAGCGTCGCCGCGGGCCTTTCGGACCCGAGGGTCGAGGTGCTGCATGAGGACGGCATCA
>JAJYSZ010000138.1 GCA_021793315.1 Bacillota bacterium
TGAAGAACCTCCTGATGTTCGATCAAGGGGGTCGTCCCAGCCTTTCGCCTACAGTTGCACATCTCGACGGTAGGGCCGGTGGCTAGCCTGGCCGACGGTGGAGCGCGCCTAAAGCCGGGCATTTGCCGTAGCGATCGGGGCTGGCGCTAGACCACCGCAGATTGGCGCATTACTGCGCGCACCGATAATGTTTGGCCACCCATTCCGATAAAGATCGGCCACCGTTCCGGAAAAGTTTGAGCCAGCGTTCCGAAAAAGTTTGGCCACTCAGAGGGTAGGGCAAGTCGAGGAGCCACCCAAGTCCAGGAGGCCCAGGCGCGGCACCGAACTCGCAGGTTGACGAGACAAGCGAGGCGGTGGCGTTCTTGGCCCGAGGAAGGCGGCTCCCTATGCATCAGATTCGTGAGGTATTGCGTCTCACCCTTGGTCTTGGCCTCACGCAGCGGCAGACAGCGAAGAGCCTGAGCATCGCCCGAGGCACGGTGAGCGACATCGTGCAGCGGGCACACGCAGGCGGCATCGGCTGGCCCGTGCCGGCAGAGCTCAAGGACAACGAGCTGGAGCAGTTGTTATTCCCTGGCCCAAGGCCAGGCCGGCCTGCGTTGCCGGATCCGGACTTCAATTGGATACATCGCGAGCTGCTCACGGATAAGGACGTCACGCTGCAGTTGCTATGGTACGAGTATGTGCATCCGGTCGAAAGTCTCTGCGCGTAAGCCCGCAAGGGTTGCCGCCCACCTCAGGGCGACAAGGCCAAGGTGGCTGTGGAACCGCCGAGCAGCGGCCCGCAGAAGCCCACCCGCAATGTACCCGGCCACATGCTCCCGGCTGTTGTGGATCGGGGCTAGCCCCGCCGATCATGGTTACGAGAGAAATCCTCGCCTGAAGCGTCGTGAGCCAACACCCTCCCAAGATGTCGGGAAGGGGAGGAAGGCATTGGGGTACCGCCCTGTACTCTGGCGGAGCCCACGGGACCCGGTCCCGTACCAGCGGCTATAGAGGTACAAGTCGTCTGGTCAGGATGCCCGGCGTATAGAGGAGACCTAAAGTCGGCACAAGGGCGCGCAGATGAACACCGGAGAACACCGAGGCATCGGCCCGACTGGGCTGGGACCGCTTCGTCTGAAGAGGTGTCTTGGTGGGCGGAGGCCCCGTAGTAGTCCGAGGTCGGGAAAGCCGGCCACATGGCGAAGGGGGCCAGGTTCAAGGCTCGAAGCATGGCGACCGAAAGGAGCCCGATGTATGGGCATGGAGGCAGGGACTGAGGCCGCGCGAGCGGGCAGGCTCACCTTCGTTAGTCGCAAGCAAGAGAGCCTGCACACATATGGCGTCGAAGGCGCCACGATCGTCAACGTGTACCAGCTTCTTGGCACCCCGGCCTGGATTCGCACGGCTCTCGATAGGGTCCTCAGCCACACCGGAAGCAGGTCTCCCGGGATCGACGGCAAGACCCGCAGCGACTTTCAGACCGAAGACGCCAGGGCCCGGCTGGCCACCGAGATCGCGGCTGAGATGAGGGACAAGTCCTACAGACCTCGGCCCGTGCGGCGCATCCACATCCCGAAATCGTCGGACCCCAGCAAGCTGCGGCCATTGGGCATCTCAACCATCAAGGATCGCACGGTGCAGGAAGCCGTGCGGATGATACTTGAGCCCGTCTACGAGCCCAAGTTCCATCCACACTCCTACGGCTTTCGGCCGTTCCGCAACGCCCACCATGCGATGTACCGCATCCACTACCTCGCCTCCCGCCCCGGCAACGCGGCGTATGAGTGGGTAGTAGAAGGCGACATCCGGGACTGCTTTGGCGCCATTGATCACGGGATCCTGCTCGGCATTCTTCGGCGCACCATAAGCGATCGTCCGTTCCTGAAAGTGATGGCGCTCATGTTGAAGGCGGGGGCTCTCGAAGGATTGCAGTACATGCCGTCCGAACAGGGCTCTCCTCAAGGCAGTGGGGTCTCTCCCCTGTGGGCGAACATCTATCTTTCTGAGCTGGACCGCTTCATCGCGCAGAAGTATGCGTCACTGGACGTCGGCGCCAAGCGGCGGCTGGCCAAGGAGCCCGAGGCGGCCCCCTGTGAAATTGTCCGGTACGCAGACGATTTCGTGATCATGGTCCGAGGCTCCAAAGCGGATGCGGAGCGACTCAAGCAGCAGACGGCCGAGTTCCTGCGCAGCGAACTGCGCATGGAACTCTCCCGGGAAAAGACCCTGGTCACCCACATCCGGGAAGGGTTTACCTTCCTGGGCTTCGAGGTGCGAAGGATCACCTTGAAGCGGGACCGGCGGAGCCGCGTGTGGATCAGGCCTTCGCAGAAGTCCGTCCGGCGCTACCGGGAGCATGTGATGGAAGTGCTCCGACGCATGGGCAACAGTTCTGATGAAGTTGTCCTCGTCAAGACGCTCAACGCCGTGACGAACGGATGGAGCAGGTACTTTGCCATTGGCGTCTGCTGGCCGACGTTCCATCGCCTCAGCCTGTGGCTCTGGCGAGCGGTGAACGATGCTCTTTACCACAAGCACAAAGGGCGGCGATATCGGTCCTGGACGCAGCATGCCCGGGACTACTGGATTCCCTACTCCTGCAGTGAAGCACCGAAGGACCGCTGGCGACAGGGGCGCGGTATTGGTGTCTGGTCGGATGCGCTGCGCACGAGGGCGTGGATCCTCGCGCTCCCCGCACACACGCCATGGCAACCAATCCGTCCCTTCGGTCGCTACGACCCGTACGACCCGCAGGATCGGGAAGTCCTCCATGCTCGTCGGGCGACGACGCACAGGCGTCGCGCCTGACAATCCTGAATCTTCTACGCCATAGAAGTGCGTGAACCGGAGAGCTGGGTGCGGTGAAAGTCGCACGCCCAGTTCGGGAAGGGCCAGCCAGTAGCCGTTGCGAGACGGTGGTGGCGGGCTATTTCACAAGGCCCAGAACCAGACGGACGGGCTGCAGTACTCGCAGTTCTGCCGGCGCTACCGGGCGTGGGAGGGGCACCTCGACATCGTCCTGCGCATCCCGCACGTGGCTGGCGACAAGGTGTTCATCGACTTTGGCGGGCGCAAGCAGCGCATCGTCGATCCGGTTACGGGCGAGGTGTGGTATGCGCCGCTCTTCGTGGGCGTGCTCGGGGCGTCGAGCTACCTCTACGCCGAACTCCTGCCGGACGAGACCGAGGCTTCGGTGTGCATGGCGGTCGCCCGCATGTTCGCGTTTTTCGAGGGCGTCAGCGCCCTGATCGTGCCCGACAACATGAAGACGGCGGTGACGAAGTCCTCCCGTTACGAACCGGTGCTCAGTCGTGCCTTCGAGGCGATGGCTACGCACTTCGGCTGCGCCGTTCTGCCCACGAGGGTGCGTAAACCGCGCGACAAAGCAAAAGTAGAGGTGGGCGTGCAGGTGGCACAGCGCTGGATTTTGGCTTCCCTGCGCAACCGTACCTTCTTCGCGCTCGAAGAGGCGAACGCGGCGGTGTTCGAGCGCCGCGACTGGATCAACCAGAGGCCGTTCCGCAAGCTCGAAGGCTCCCGCGCCTCAGTCTTCGCCACCATCGAGAAGCCCGCACTGCGACCCTTGCCGCAACTCCCGTACGTCTACACGACCTACACGCGGGCCCAGGTGGGACTGGACTGTCACGCGCAGTTCGACCACTGCTACTACTCCGCGCCCTACACCCTGGTGGGCAAGGAGGTGGAGCTGCGAGTGACCGACACCACAGTGACCCTCCTTTTCGCGGGAGAGCAGGTGGCCGGGCATGCGCGACGCCATGGCCGGGGTCTCTACGCCACCGTACCGGCGCATCTGCCGGAGAGCCACCGGCACCACCTCGAATGGAACCCCGAACGCCTCGCTGCCTGGGGCCGGACGATCGGGCCGATGCTCGGCGAGCTGATCGAGGAGATCATGAAGAGCCGGGCGCATCCCGAGCAGGGTTACCGCACCTGCCTTGGCATCATGCACCTCGCAAAGATCTACCCCGCAGAGCGTGTGGAGGCGGCGGCGACGAGGGCCCTCATCATCGGCGCGCGATCGGCACGCAGCATGCGTTCCATCCTGGAGAACAACCTCGATCTGGCGGCCCCGCCAGACGAGAACACCGACCCAACCCCCGTCCACGCGAATGTCCGGGGATCGCACTATTACGGCAAGCGGGGAGGCCCGAGATGCTGACGCAACTGACTGCAACCAGGCTGCGCGAGATGTACCTCTATGGCATGGCCGAGGCTCTGGAGGAGCAGATGGAGCACCCGGCGATGAACGCGCAGCTGTCCTTCGAGGACAGGCTCAGCCTGCTCGTCGATCGCGAGCTCACCTACCGTCAGCACAAGCGCGTCTCCCGGCTGCTGCGCGATGCTCATCTACGACTCGCCGCACGCGTCGAGGACCTCGACTTCCGCGTCGCGCGCGGGCTCGACCGCGGCCTCATGCGCTCCCTCGCCCAGGGCGACTGGATTGAGCGGCACCAAGACGTGCTGATCAGCGGGGCCACCGGCGTGGGCAAGACGTTCATTGCCTGCGCCCTCACCGACGCCGCCTGCCGCACCGGGCACAGCGCCCACTACTTCCGCGTCCCGCGGCTGCTGGAGGACCTGCGCATCGCCCAGGGTGATGGCTCGTTGCGCCGTCTTATGGCCCAACTTGCACGCGTCGAGGTGCTGGTGCTCGATGACTTCGGCCTCTCCCCGCTCGACAGCCCGGGCGCCAGGCTGCTCCTCGACGTTGTGGACGATCGCAGCGAGCGACGCTCCACGATCGTCGCCAGCCAGTTGCCGTTCGGCACCTGGCACGACATGATCAAGGACGCTACGATCGCCGATGCCATACTCGATCGCTGGATCCACCGTTCCCACCACATCGAACTGCACGGCGACTCACTGCGACGCGAGCCGCCCGCCGCCACGAGGCAGGAGGCCTGAGATGGCGTTCGTCCGTTGGCGTGGCAACTGCGCCGAACTGCTCACCACCGTCTACGAGAACGGCAAGAGCCGTCAGATCCTGCTCGCGAACCTCCCGCAGGACTACGCATCCGATTGGGTGCGCGAGCAGGTCGCCCGAGAGCACCCTGACATCCGCGTCGACTGGCTCTCTGTGGAGCGCGTCCTCGCGCGTGGCCCCAAGACCAAGCCGACCCCGGAGTTACCGCTGACGCTACTGCAGGCGGAGAACCTGCTGCGCATTCTCGCACAGGAGCTCAACGGCGATGGTCTCGAACCCTGGGAGGCAAACCGCCTCAACCGCGCCGCCGACATTCTGAGCTCGCTGCATTCCAATCCCAGGCTTACGGAACTCTGCCGTGACGACCCCGTCAATGTGGAGCCCTCTCGCAACGCGACTCTGTCATCAGATGACACCGCATCGTCGGGCGACTGCCCTAAACGCACGTAAGTGGCACCAGATGACAACGCCCGGCCTCCGCCCCCCGAGGGGACGGGCCGGCAGCAACCTCGAGCCGGCGCCCCCGGGCCCCAAACCACCGCACTTTGTCCCCATACCTGAGGCGTCAGCAGGGACCCCGCGTCGACCACCGAATCCCCCGCATCAGCAGCTTCCCGACCTGATCCTTCCTCCTCGGAGTGGCCCATTCTTTTTCGGACTGTGTGGCCGAACATTTCCGGAATGGGTGGCCATCTTAATCGGAATACGCACATTACGCGGCGACGGATCGGTGGCTA
>JAJYSZ010000139.1 GCA_021793315.1 Bacillota bacterium
CCTCTCATCAGGGCCTCAGCCCTGCTTCAAAGACCGGATTGCGGTAGGCGCCTCACTCGTCCGGCGATCATCACGAAGTCGACTTTGGTGGTGGCGGCTATGTCAGTGATGGGGTCGCCGGGCATGGCGACGATGTCGGCGAGCGCGCCGGGCGCGAGGACACCGATGTCGTTCCGGCCTAGGAGCTCGGCGGCGGTCCCGGTGGCGGACCGAAGGGCGCGTGCGGGGTTGAGCCCGGCTTTGACCATGGCCTGGAACTCGAGGTTCCCGTGGCTGAAGGGGAACATCCCGCAATCGGTGCCGTAGGCGATCTTGACCCTGCTTGCGGCGATACGCCGCTGGGACTGGATGATCTGTTCGACATCGCGTTCGATCTTGGCCGCGGTGTAGGACGTGAGCCGCCCTTGGTTGAGTGACTGGAGGTCTTCTGCGGTCATCTGCATAGTGGGCACGATGAACGTGCCGGCATCTTCTGCCATGGCGATGGCCTCGTCGTCGATGAGGTAGGCGTGCTCCAGGCTGCGGGCCCCGCAGGCGATGGCTTGCTTACAGCCTTGCGCCGCTCCGGTGTGCACGGCGACGGGCAGGCCGAGCTGGGCGGCGGTGTCGCAGAGGACCTGCATCTCGTGGTCGAACCAGGTGAGCCGCGCGGGGTCGTCGCCGGGGCTGAAATAGCCGCCGGTATTGGTGGTCTTGATCCAGTCGCTGCCGTACTTGTGCTCTCGTCGCACCAGGCGCCGGATGGCATCGGGGCCGTCGGCAGGTTCGCTGACCGGCAGGTGCCATCTGGGTGGGTAGAGGCTGCCGACATCCGCGTGACTGCCGGTCGAGCCGATCAGATGGGCGGCCACGATCAGCCGGGGGCCGGTGACGGTGCCAGCCGCGATGGCGTTGCGCAGGTCGATGGTCGGCCATTCGGGATCCGCGCTGCCCAGGTCTCGCAGCGTCGTGAAGCCCCGGTCGAGGTAGTCGTTGGCGAGACGCAGCCCGACGAGCGCCTTGGTGGCCGCCGAGTCGAGCAGCTGGGTGGAGAGCTGGGAAGCGTCCATGCTGAGATGGACGTGGCAGTCGATGAAGCCGGGGGTGACGGTGTGGCCGGCGAGGTCGATCACCCGGGCTCCAGGGGGGCGGGGAACGCTCGGGGCCAGGTCGGCGATCCTGCCGTCCCGGACAAGAATCTCGATGGGGCCGCCCAAGGCGTCGGCGCGTCCGTCGAAATGGTTGTCGCAGACGATGATCGTGCCTGGATCGCCAGGAGCGAGGGTCACGAGTCCTCCTCCGAAGTCGAGCGTGGCTTCACCGTGACGTCCGGGCGCGAGACGGGAACGTTCAGGTTGAAGCGCACCCCTAGCATGCGGATCGAGAAGCAAACTGCTGCGGCGGCGACCGCGATGGCACCGCCGTAGAAGTGGAACTCGAGCGCCAGCGCGGTGAGTGTGGCGCCGCAGGCAGCCGGAATGGCGTACAGGCCGCTGGAGAGCACCGTCGGCACCCTCCTGATCACCACGTCGCGGATGGTGCCCCCACCGACGCCGGTGATGGTCCCCAAGACGACCGACTGGAACGGCCCGAGATGAGCGGCAAACGCCGTCGTGGTGCCCGTCACGCAGAACAGCGCGAGGCCGGCGGCATCGAAGACGGTGATCCACCGCTGCACACGCACCCACAGGCGGCGGGCGAAGAAGGCGGCTATGCCGGCTCCGCCGCCGACGGCCAGGTATCGCCAGTCTCTGAACGCGGCGGGCGGCAGCGAGCCGATGAGCACGTCGCGGATGATCCCGCCGCCGAGCGCGGTGATCACTGCTAGGACCACGACGCCGACGATGTCGAGGTTCTCGGCTTCCATGGCCGTGAGCGCGCCGTTCAGGCCGAACACGAAGGTCCCCGAGAGGTCGAGTGCCAGCTGGAGGGTGGAGCCGGTGGTCAACCTTCCCCCTGTCTGGAACCGGAGTGGGGCTCGCCGAGCCAGGCCACGGCGGCGACGACCATGGCCTCGATCCCGGTGTCGAGGGTGGGCTGGATTACCGGGGCGAAGAAGGCCGAGTGGTTGACCGGGATGTCCTGGGCGACCCGTCCCTCCTGTTCGGCCTTTTGGTAGGTGTCGGGGTCAATGCCGCCGATCCCCCAGTAGCAGTAGGGCACGCCGAAGGCGTTCGGGATGTCGCTGAAGTCCTCGCTGGCGGTCTGCATCGGCAGCGGCCTGGCCCGCTCACTGAAGTACGACGCGAACGCGGCGGCCACCTTGGCAGTCGTGTCGGGGTCGTTGTTCGTGAGGGGAAACCGGTCGAATAGCTCGAAGTCCGCCGGTGTCGGGCAGCCTGACGCCTGGCATTCGGCGTCGACGATCCTCCTGATAGCGTCGAGGACCGAGGTCCTTGTCTGTTCGCTGTAGGTGCGGACGTTGATCTCGATGACCGCGTGGTCAGGGATGACGTTGCTCTTGGTCCCCGCCTGGATGCTCCCGACGGTGACGACGACCGGCTCGCCTGGGCGGGTCTCGCGGGCCACGACCGTCTGGAGGCGGACCACGATCATCGCGGCGAGGACGACCGGGTCGACGGCGGCCTGGGGCATGGAGCCGTGCGCCCCCCGCCCGTGCAGCGTGATCCGCATGCTGTCCGCCGCAGACAACGTCGGTCCGGCGTGGGTGCCGACGAAGCCCGAAGGCGCGGGCAGCACGTGCTGGGCGAGGGCGACGTCGGGCGTGGGGACAACGTCCGCCAGGTTGGCGTCGAGCATTCCCCGCGCGCCGTCGCCAGTCTCCTCGGCGGGTTGGAACAGGGCGATGACCGTGCCAGCCCATTCGTCGCGGGCTGTGGCGAGCAGGTGGGCGGCGCCGAGCAGGCAGGCGACGTGCATGTCGTGGCCGCAGGCGTGCATCACCGGCACCTCGTTGCCGTCCCCATCGGTGGCCGTGGCGTCGCTGGCGTAGTCGAGACCGGTCGCCTCGGCGACGGGAAGGGCGTCCATGTCGGCCCGCAGCAGCACCGTCGGCCCTTCGCCGTTTCTGACCAGGCCGACCACCCCGGTCCCTCCGACCCCGGTGTGGACCTCGATGCCCGACGCCCGAAGGCGTTCGGCCACCTTGGACGCAGTGGCGTGCTCTTGGTGAGACAGCTCGGGATGGGCGTGGAGGTCACGATAGAACTCAATACCGTTTACTTAGGGCCAACCAGGAATGACGAAGATGAGGTCCGCCACAGGTTTTCTCGGCTGGAGCCAGTTCCTGTGCTGGTCATACTTGGTTGGATATGGGCTCATTCGTTTTCGGACTACTCGGGGATTGCTGCGCAACCGCCGAGAGGGCAGTATCTGGTCGTTGATCTCCAAAGTGACTTTCCTGAGAGATTCAGCCAGTACGTGAGGGGAAAAAACCCGGACTGGTCGTAATGGTGCGACGAGCTGCCCGTAGCGAGCCGAGAAAGGACAACCGATCTGGATCTCGTCCGGCGGGGATTGCGACATCATTCATAAGTGCCCGAATTGAGTAATGAAGGGCCAGCATTCCCCACAGTTCTTGGTATACGAGTTCAGGCGACTGCGACCGAAGCACCCTGCGGGACTCGTTGAGATGAGTCTTGAGCTCATCGAAGACCGACTCGATCTCCCATCTCTGGGCGTACAATGCCGCCAGTTCCGATGCCGGCGCCAGTTCAGGATCCAATATCGTGCTGAACAGCCGATAGACGTTGTCTGGATCGTCTCCCTCGGTGATCAGGTACTCGATCACTCTGACAGTCAGCGGCTTTAGCCGCTTCCTGTCTTTGTGGTGATAGACATTTCCCAGGTAAGAGCCGTCAGGCAGCTCTTTCACCATCTCGATTCTGTAGTTGGCTTTGGCACGCCATAAAAGCTCAGCTCCAGATTCACAAGCTTGTTCCCACAGCTCATAACCAAACAGTCCTCTGTCGGCTATGCAGAGCATCCCTTGTTCTAAAGATGGGAGAAGATCTCGCATAAGTGTCTGCTCGGAGATGCTGTAAGGCCCAGGCACGGCACAAAAGATGCTGTGTGTCCCACATTCTGCCAGCGCGGCAATGCGCACTTTCGCGTATGCGGCTTCTCCAACTGCAGTAGCGGGCTTTGTGAAATGTTCCAAGTTCGCGAGGGTATCAGATACATCGAGCGTTGTCCCATCTATGGCGACAAGTCTCCAGTTCCGGTAAAAGGCCCCAGGGGAGCCAGGTTTTGCAATCGGCTTGGCCACTTTCATAAACAGCTCCCTGACCGGCTCTGCTCCCAGACGAGTCCGCGCTTTATAGATGCCAGCCTTTGAAGGAATACGCCAGGAGCCTTGGAAACCATCCTGCCAAAGGAGACCCTCCACGAGATGTCTCATCACCTCTTCGTAGGACCCTTGGGGAAACATTGACATTGCGATGGCATAGTACATCACCACTCGAGACGGAAGAAGCCGTATGCGCTGCTCCACCTTATTGCATTCTCGCAGAATCATATCGACAAGATCCTTGGGGAACGTCCTAGTCAGAACACCAATAGAGATGTGATCGGTAAGTCGTGAGTCGTCGGGCTGCTTTCTCCATCCAGGTCTTGGCATGCCTACATAATAACACACTTGTAACACTAAGTAAACGGTATTGGTCTAGAGGATTAGGAACTAAGCGCCTTCAGAGCCAGCTTGCGTTCGCAATGCACATCCGTTGGAACCACTCCAATCAGCACCACCTTCGAATTCGTCTCTCAGGATCTTGGTGTCGAAACGCGCTCAAGATCTGACACCGCGTCACTTATTGGAAGATATCAGGCAGTAAAGACCCTGGTAATTGTGCATCATGATGTTTGCGTCATGCACGTCCTCAGTTGCTTGGCCGACCGTCTGCTCAAGTGCTGCCCGCACTTCGTGTTTCGTTAGTAGCGCGAGTACCTCCACCTGATCGGAGTCGAACCATCGACGCATAACCTCTGTCATTCGGTGCCACGACAGGTTGCCACTGTGGCCGCCGCAGTTCAGCACGTGATGAAGGTGTGCGGTATGACCATAAAGCCCTTGGAATTTTGCCCATCACTTTGCCCATCAACCAGACGATACTGCCCATCACATAACGACATGAACTGTCATATCGACTGCACGTGAAGTGCCTAAACGTCACCAAACGTCACACAATATACGAATGCTGTCTGTTTCCTAAACCGTGTGCGCCAACCAACTGCAGAAAACGATGACGCTGTTAGGTCGTGACTGACGAAAAACATGAGGGTCAATCAAGACTCACGCTGGTTCCAACTCCACATGAACCTTGCGACCGATAGCTGCGGCAATGTTTACCAAGGCATCGAGGGAGAACCGCGACACTCGTCCACGGAGGAGGTCGTTGATACGTGGCTGAGTAACCCCGCAGTGTTTGGCGGCTTCTGATTGGGTCCAACCACTATCTTTGACGATCGCTGCAATCTTTCGCATAAGCTCTGCACGTACTCGTAGATTCGCAGCCTGCTCCTGGGTATCTGCAATCGCGTCCCACACGCTATTGAAATTATCCGACTTTGTCATCTTTCATGAGTATTCCAGTGAATTCGTACACCCAGTCCGGTGTTTTCGTACACCTCTGATCGAAGGCCGTCTTGGTGGCCGATGGGTGTGGCGGATTGTCTCCCTTATCTCACCTCCATAATCGCAAACTCGGTTGT
>JAJYSZ010000140.1 GCA_021793315.1 Bacillota bacterium
CATGCCCTGGACGCGGGCATTCGCGCCGTCCTTCGGCCGGAGCCCTGGAGGCGCGGCCTGATCGTGGCGGCCCTGGCCGTCCTGCTGGGCCTGCTCATCGCGCTGCACGCGATGATCCCGAACCGGGTCGGGAACCTCGGCAGCCTGGTGGAGACCTTCCTGCCGTGGTTCGGCCTGCTCATACCAGTGCTGCTGGCCGGGGCGCTGTGGCGCCGCTCCGCGTCCGCGACGGCCGCCTTGCTAGTCCCGGTCATGGCCTGGCTGAACCTCTTCGGCGGGCATCTCGTCGACAAGTCCGCCCCGGGCGGCGACCTCACCGTGACCAGCCACAACGTCGGCGCCGACAACCCCGAACCGGCCCGCACCGCCCGCGCCCTCGCCGCCTCCGACGCCGACGTACTGGCCCTGCAAGAACTGACCCAGCAGACCAGAGCCACCTACGAGAGAGAACTAGCCGCGGCGTACCCGCACCACACCGTCCAGGGCACAGTCGGCCTGTGGAGCAAACTCCCTCTGTCGAACACCTGGCCAGTCGACATCCAGATGGACTACGGCCCATTGGCGGCCACCAAGCCGGCCGCCACCAAGATGAGCTACAACCGTGCACTCCGCACCACAGTGACCACAGACCAAGGCCCACTGGCGGTATACGTGGCCCACCTGGGATCCGCGCGAGTGAACCCCAGGGCAGGCTTCTGGACGACCCACCGCGACAGAGGCGCGAAGGCCCTGGCCGAGGCCATCGCCGCCGAACCGAACGAACGAGTGGTGCTCCTAGCCGACCTGAACGGCTCCCTGAACGACCGCGCGTTCAACGACATCACCGCACAACTGCGCTCAACTCATGACGCAGCCGGAACCGGCTTCCACTTCACCTGGCCGGCAAAGTTCCCCCTGATACGAATAGACCACATCCTGACCCGCGGCGTAACCCCGAAAAGCGCAAGCGTCCTCCCACCAACCCCCAGCGACCACCGCCCAATAACAACCGCAATAACCTGGTGACGCCCACAATAGGAGGGCACCCCACGCACTCCGGCCGGACAGTGCCCGACGCATACCCCGTGGTGTTGCCATCAAGGACCATCTCGATAACCCCACCGAATCCCGCACGGCGGTTCCCCGTTGTCCGCCAGCTCACCTCCACCACGCCCGTGTTTCGCCGATAACCGGGCCGGGCATCGGCACACGCCAGCGAGCCCTCGCACCCCAAAGACAAGCCGCCCCGACGGGGACGCGTAGCGAGGGAGCCGAAATTCCTCCCTGGGGAGCCCGGGATTGTCGGGGGTGCCGTGGGATGTCAGGCTGATGTTCTCGGGGTGCGGGACCTGACGGAGTGGCGCCGATGACGCAGAACGACGACACCGGCAGGACGGCTCATCACTATCGGGCCTACCTGCCAGCGGGTATCGCTACAGCCGTCGGGGGTGTGGTGGCATGTATCTTGCTGCCACTGTATTGGCTGCTCCCGCCCCCTCTGGGCATGCTGATCTTGCTCTTTGTATCGATTTCCCTCGCGAACACCTTTCTCAGACGAAAGGTGGTGCTGTCGAGCGACGGCCGTCTGACCGTCACCGAACTCGGGCGGCACATAGATGTCGATGCAGGGCGCTTGACCGAGATCAACGTCTCCGCGTTCGCCCGCTGGGGATTCGGCCTCGCCCGGTTCCACTGGCCCGGCGGAGGATTCTGGATGTGGCAGAGGCTGGCCTACCTCCCGAACCCACGTCGCCGGTTCAGCGAAAGTGGCGCCTCCCAAAACGTCTCGGAAAGCTTTCGAGATTTGGTGTACCGCCTGCATCTAATCAATCCAGCGATGAGGATTCACGGCGTCGCACCACCGCCCTGGGCCCTCCGAAACCCCACCCCAAACCACCCGCACCCCACTGACCAGCAGCACCTCTGACGCAGAGGGACGAGAGCACACTAGTGGCTGCCAGGTCACATTCGTGGCCGCAGCCGATAGCGTCGCCGCACTTCAGCGACCTCTTCAAGCTGACCGAGGTTCAGGAGGCCCAGCCCAAGCCCCGCGCACACCGTCAAGCATTTGGCCAAGGTCAGAGACATCAGAAAGTCCAATCTCGCTGCGTATGTCTCCCGCCAGCGAATGATCTTGAAGTTGCTGGCGGACGAGCCCATCAAGTCACAGCCCATCCCGGCTCGGATTCCGCACTCAAACCGGACTTGCTGGCGCTCCAGCTCGCAACGTGCCCATGCTGTTCGCCACGGGTTGCCGCGACCCCCGTCACCCGCACATCGGGCAGACACCGACAGCGGCATCTCGACATAGCAGTCCGGGCAGAACTCCCCGGCCCTGTTGACGCTTTCTGCGCCGCTCACCCATTCGCGGCCGGGAGGTGCGTGGTGAGGTCCCCTCCGGGTGACGCCCGTGGCGATGCTTAACGATCATCGCCGTGGCCGGTGGGTAGCGGGTCTCTACGCCGACGCTAAGGCACTCGGTGCACATCCTGGGCTTCGCCTGCGGGTCGATCGCGGTGAGCCGAGCCAGACTCTCCCGATCCAGATACGGACGCTCATCCTCCACGCCGCCTCCTCCGGCCGGTCGTGATCAGTTCTGTTCCACAGGGGCGTAGCGGCACACGTCCTTCGGACGGCAACTTCGGCACAGCGATCCTGGCCCATCTCGGCTGATCACACTCTCGCGCTCATTGTCGGGAGCAATGACCAGACAGTGGTCGAAGGCGGTTCCCCAGCCTTCCGGCCAGACCCGGCGAACATACGCCGGTTCGGCAAGGGCCCTGGAAAGATCAATATTTTCAACCGGAGACACACCACAAAAAGAAACAGCCTTCTTGAAGTACGCCTCTATGAAGTACCCCCCGGCACTGAACTCCGACTTTTCAAAACTCACGTCATCTCGAAAGCATGCGCATTCGAAATTTGCGCCGCCCCCAAATGATGCACCCTCATATGTGGCGAGCTCTGAAAAATTCGCCTTGAGGAAGGACGGCTCCTCCCAAAAAACGGCGCCAGCGAAGTCTGCCATACCTTCAAAGTGCGTCCGGCTGAAGCTGCACCCTCCACGAAACTCGACCTGGCTGAAATCAGCTCCGGACATCGAGAACCCACAACCATTGAAGTAGGCATTGCCATCGAACACTGCGTTCGAGAAATCTGCGTGATACAGGAACCTGGCCTCTCCAAAATCGCATGAGCCCGAGAAGTGCGCTCCAGCGAAGGTTGCGCGATCGAGCGACCCTTCGTAGAGAGTGAAGTCGACGAGTTCCGCACCACTTAGATCAAGAGCGACCCCTTCCCATACACCATCCGTAAGATCATAATTCTCATCCCACTTGGTGAGGCGCCGTCTTAGGATGTTCTGCAGATGCAGTCGAAGCTTCTGCTCTTCAGGTTCCTCCCTTACCGGCGCTCTAAGATATTGACAGATCTGATCGATTACGCCTTGGCGTAGCCTTGGATCCTCAACGCCAATCTGCTCAAGTGCCGCGAAGGCGGACCACCGCGTACTCGGATTACTGTGACCGGCCCTGCTTGAGGCCTCCAAGAATTCAAGCGACCGTGTAGGCCCGGAGGAAGAGTCTTCCCCCATCAGATAAATATTTACATTTCCATCGCCGTTGGATATCTGAAGCAGATTCTCTCCTACTTTCACGTAGGACACCTCTTGGACCGGCCTTCGGCGATCCCCTGATTCCAACTCGTCGTCATCCATCAGGCTCCCCGTTCAATCTCCGCATCGCCGCCAGCCCGGTCGACCTGGATGACCGACCTACCTACCCGCGAGCCAATGACCGACTGAGCACCGGGCGGGGCCGCGAAGGTCTCGTCCTCTTCCCCTTCTTCAGGCTGGGGCGCGCCACTCCCGGCCGGCGAAGGGGACGAGCCACCGATCCGCACATCCCCACGCACACCCCGTACTTGGACGACGTCACCGCCGACAACGCTCCCCTGCACCCGCTGACCACCAGCGGCGCCCTCCTCCGAACGGGAGGATGTCCATGACGAGCGCTGGACCATCCCCGATATCGACAGTCCGAGGCCGGCCAGGGTGCTCAACGCACCGATCACACTGGCGTACTTGTCCGCATCATCGAGACCGGCCGCAAAGAACAGGAGCCCCAGCACCATGATGACAGCGCCGGTCGACAGAACAACTGCCCAGTGAAGTCGCACACGTGTTTGGGCCATCCAAGCCTCACAAAGTAGGGGTTACATTACCCCACGATTGTAAGTCCCTATGCTCGCCTCAACATGCAAACTCGGATTCCGCGATAGATGAAGCATGAAAGCTGTGTCCGCGGAGACGGTGTACGAGTTACCGCTGGTCAAGAGCGTTGACGCCTCCCTCGACGCTCTCCCGCCTGTCGCTGGGAAGATGTGGCGCGCTGCTCACTCAGTGTCGATCTCGGCTTCCCCTTCGCCGGGCATAGCGGCGAGCCCGAACTCCTTCATGAACTTCCGTTCGCGCTCGGCGAGGAAGTCCCGGCGGATCTCGACGAACCTCTCCTCGTCCCCGGCCCTGAGGCGGTCCATCGCCTCCTTCGGAATCCCATGGCCGGCCAGCACCCGGTCACGGACGCCGCTGTCGAGACCGAGGAGCGTCTTCTTGACCGATACTCCCGGCTTCGTCGTCATGATGATGCGGTTCGCCGGACTCGACTTGGCGGGCACTCCGCGCCGTCTGACAATGTGCCGGTAGGCAGAGGTCGCCTCATGCGCGAGGGCGTCCACGGCCTTCAGCTTGGTGCCATCGGCCGTCAGCCGGTCGGGGAACTCCTGCAGCTCCCAGATGATGAACGCGCGGACCCGCGCACTGCGCA
Organism: Bacillota bacterium; assembly: GCA_021793315.1. Taxonomy (GTDB): domain Bacteria; phylum Bacillota; class Sulfobacillia; order JAJZYS01; family JAJYTV01; genus JAJZQO01. The sequence goes on from JAJYSZ010000140.1 coordinate 4,803, forward strand.
GATCGAACCGATTCGGGAACGGCTGGGCCCGGGCGTCCTCGGGAGTGATCGAGCCCTTGCCCGTGGCGAACCGCCTGACCTGCTGGATCGCCTGCTTGATCTGCGTGGAGTTGGCCCCCGCGAAGAAACCGGACCAGGACGTCACCCAGAACCAGCGCGTCAGCTCCGAAAGCTGCTCCGGAGTCGGCTCAGGACACTCATGGAAGAACGTCACGAGCAGCATCAGCTGAGCGTCATAGGGGATCAACCGCGCCAGCGGCACCCCGACCGTGTCTCGAAGGAAGACCACCGCGCGGATCAGCGCCTCCTCGGTGGCGTCCACGGCGTCGGCGAGGTCGTCCTGAATGCGCTTGGCCAGTACCTCCCAGCGCGCCTCCTGAACGTTGTCCTCCCCGGCGACTGCGAGGACCGCCCTGAACAGGGCGGCTGATGAGACTTCACCGAAACCGGTGTCGGCGACCTGCTCCACCATGGCGTCGAGACGTTCGGCGAGGGTCGGCCCTTCGTCCTCGCTGAAGGTGAGCGCCGAGATCATCTCGGCCGGCCGCATCGGCTGCCCGGTGCTGTTGACCCGCGAGAACACCTCCACGGCGTTGGTCAGGTCACCACCGACAAGCCGGACGACCGAGATCCGGTAGGACCTGATCCGCTGAGCGACGACCTCGGCCTCCCTGACGAGCTTTTCAGGTTCCACGCCCTCAGGCGGCTCAGCGAGCAGGATCCGGGAGAAGTTTAGGAAGTCCATCGTCCGCAACACCGAGCGGAGCGGAAGGTAATGAGACGGCGGAGGCTCAGAT
>JAJYSZ010000037.1:0-281 GCA_021793315.1 Bacillota bacterium
TGTGCCGCCCAGGTGCCGAACGTCATCACCGTCGTTCCGGGATCCTGGATGCCTCCGGGCGGGAAGAGCGGAATGTCGATCGAGAACCAGATCACCATCAGCACCGCGAGCCAGAAGATCGGCATCGAGTACAGGAAGTACGCGACGACCGTGATCGTGTGGTCCATGATGCTGTCCTTGACGTGGGCCTGGTAGATCCCCTGGATGATCGAGAGGACGTCGGCGATCAGGGTACCGATGCCGACGATCGCCAGGGTGCGCGGCGTCGCCGTCCGGCTAAG
>JAJYSZ010000037.1:291-29725 GCA_021793315.1 Bacillota bacterium
GGTAGTACGAGACGCCCAGGTTGCCGTGCAGGACCATCCAGAGCCAGTCGAGATACTGCACCGGAAGCGGCTTGTCCAGACCGAGCTGGTGCGTCAGGATCGCGATCGAACGGGCGTTGGCGTGCGGACCCAGCATCACGAGCGCCGGGTTGCCTGGTACCAGGTGCGCCAGCACGAACGTGATGATCGTGATGCCGAGCAGCGTCGGAATGGCCTCGAGCAGGCGCCGGATGATGAAGTTCAGCATCAGGCGCCGCCCCTTCCCTGAAGTCTCGGGTCAAACGCCGCGTTGAAGGCGTCACCGAGGAAGTTCACGCAGAGCTCGGCCGCCACGATCAGGAGACCCGGCGGGTAGATGAGCCACCACGCGTTCTGGAACTCGTACTGGATGCCGTCCGAGATCGCCTGGCCCCAGTTCGGCGCCGGCGGCGGCAGCCCGAGTCCGAGGAACGAAAGCCCGGCCAGAGTCAGGATGCCGCCGCCGACCGCGAACGTCGTGTAGACGATGATCGAGCCCATCGAGTTCGGCAGGAAGTGGCGGAACATGATGCGCAGCCAGCTCGCCCCGGCCGCCCTCGCGGCCTCGACGAACTCCCGCGACTTGAGGCTCAGCACCTCGCTGCGCACGATACGCGCGATGCCCTGCCAGGACGTGATCGCGATGATGAAGATCATCACGTAGACGTTCGGCTTCAGCACGGCGTCCAGCAGAAGCAGGATGTAGATCGAGGGGATCGCCAGCGTGATGTCGACGATGCGCATCAGGATCGTGTCAGTCCAGCCGCCGAACTGCACAGAGACGAGCCCGTAGACGACCCCGATCAGGACGCCGAACACCGCCGCCGCGAAGCCGACGATCAGCGAGATCTGCCCGCCAAGCATCAGCCGCGCGAGATTGTCGCGGCCCAGGGCGTCGGTGCCCAGGATGTGTGCCGCCGTGGGCGCCTGCACAATGATCGAAAGTCCCGTGGTGTAGGGATTCACGCGGTAGATGAACGGCCCTACCCAGGAGAAGAGGATCAGGAACAAGAGGATCGCTACGCCGGCGATGGCAAGAGGGTTGCGCCAGAACGCTCTCCAGGCGCGGGAAGTCCCTTCTTCTCCGTGTGCCAGCGATGTCTGCAGATCTGGCTCCGTCTTGGGCAGCGCGGACACCTCATCACCCCCACCAGACTTGCACGTGCGCCCGCCGCGTGCGCGTGTGACGGTCCTTCGTTCACGCCAGCGGACGGCGCCTCTGCGACGCCTTTTCGACGAGCCTGGGCGGGTGGGACCGTTTGCGGCCCCACCCGCCCGGCTGATCGAACGGATCAGCTATCGCTTGCCTAGTGGGAGATCGTGACCCAGTTCATCATCGTGAACGCCTGCACCGGGTTGAAGTACTTCTGAAGCCCGTGGATGTACGGCGCGACCTCGTTGACCGCGTAGCCGCCCGGCTGCCAGAGGAACGGCAGGTCCTTCGCGGTTGCGTCGGCGTACGCGTACATGCGCTGCACCGCCTGTGCCGGCGTGCCCGGGAGGTAGGCGTTGGCGACGGCCTGGTTGAACGGCGTGTAGTTGTAGTCGTCCTGGCTGTCGTAGTAGCCCCACATACCGCCACCGGTCGGGTAGAAGTTCGGCTCATAGCACCAGCCGCCCGTCCAGTTGACGGCCCACTTGTTGGCTGCGCCCTGTGAGTCGGACATGCCGACGAGGGTGTCGAAGGCGACCGGCTGCGGGGTGATCTTGACGCCCATCTCCGCCCAGTCCTGCTGGAGGATGACCGCGGCGTTCGCCGTCTCGGTCGAGCCGGAGTCATAGAACACCGGGAACTTCAGCTGTACGCCGTTCTTCTGCATGACGCCAGCCGAGTTGAGGCTCCAGCCGTCCTGCTCGAGGACCTGCTTGCCCTGCTTCGGGTTGAAGGGGTACGCGTTCGGGATCGAGGTGACGCCGAACACGGCCTTGGTCAGAGAGGAGAAGCCCTCAGGGATGGCCGAGTAGTTCGGAATCCACATGTTCTGGCCGTTGAGCGTGCCGTCGAGCACCTTGCCGATGGCGTTCTGGTCGATGCCGTACTCGAGCGCCTGGCGCACCTTCTGGTCCTGGAACGCCGCGCCGACGTCGAGCGAGTTCGAGGCCGAGTTCATCTCGATGCCGTACCAGCAGAAGCCCTGGCTCAGCGAACGCTTGTACTGGCTGCCGAGCTGCTTGGCGGAGCCGTACATGCTGGCCGTCAGGTAGCCGGCGTTGATCTGGTTCTTCTTCAGGGCCGCGAACTCAGCCGAGTCGGACGCCTCGTACTGGTTGACCCAGGTCAACGTGGCCTTGTGGCCGCCGTACTTCTGGTTCGGCACGAAGGTGTAGGCCTCGTCGTTGATCGCCGACTTGAACTTGTACGGGCCCGACACCACCTTGTACTCCGGCGAGGTCGGCTTGTTGTAGATCTGGGAGAGGAGCTTCAGGTCCGCCGCGTAGCTGCCCTTGTTCCAGATCGACTTGGGCATCGGCTGGATCTGGCCGAGTCCGTTGAGCTCGAAGTACACAGGGTTGACGGACTTGTTGAGCGTGAAGACGACCGTGTGCTGGCCCTCGGCCTTGGCGCCCGTCAAAACGGCGTGCGCCGAGCTGGGCGGCAGGCCGCCGAAGCCGCAGCCGCCGTAGGTGTACGGGGGGCTCGACATGGTGCAGGCCGCAAGCAGGACGTCGGTCGTCCACGCGACGTCCTCCGCCGTGATCGGCTGGCCGTTCGACCAGTTCCAGTTCTTCAGCGTCACGGTGTACTGGGTGTCGTTCGCGTTCGTCGTGATCTTCGACGCGAGCGAGTCGGCCCAGTCGATCGTGTCGGAGCCCGACACCATCACGACCGGCGCCCACATCATGTACTCGACGGCGCTGTTGTAGATCGTGTACGCCGAGGCGTCCGCGATCGGCGCATAGTCGGTGATGCCTACCTGCAGCGGCAGGGCGGTCACGATCGTGTTCGACTTCTGCAAAGGCGCTTGGGTCGCGGAGGTGCTGCCGCCGCCACCGCACGCGGCGAGCAGAAGGGCCGCGGACCCAATGAGACCGCTCATGGCGGCCCATCGGTTCATTTTCATCGGAAAACCTCCTTGACCGTTCTCGGCACGTAACCGAGGAACCTGATGCCGGCGCTGCAACAGTCCAGCGGGGTCGCGTCGTCCAGACTGCCTGGTTGCCTTCGCTCAGCCCTCCCCCTGCCTTAGTCCTCGAACCCCTCGGGAAGTAACGACGACGATGAGCGCGCGACGGTGCCGTTGCCGGCTTGTCACGGCGCAACCCTGTGGACATGCGGCGCCGGAGTTTGCGGTACTCGAAAGCGGTCATTCTATGAAGGTTTGCTTAACTCCTCCGCATGGACGTGATTCCCGTGTCCATTCGGTCCCCCGCGAGGTCCTTTAGTCGCAGGGCATTTCTGCCATCCGGCCACTCGCGGCAGGCGGGCTCAAGCCTTTTCCGACAGCTGTACCGCCAGCCGAATCTTCGTTCTATCGCGGTACTTGGGCGTTTGGCAAGGTCCATCGGCGCCCTCAGCCCTCGCGCCGACCGTAAAGATATGACCGGTCGCCACGCAAGGCAGACCGGCCATAGTCTTAGAAACCCTTAATTTTAGGGCTCGCAGCTCAGAAACTCTAAGGATGATGCCGGAGCATCTAGCCGGCTGCCGTCGCCTCGCCTTCGATGTGGATCTTCACCTCATGTCCGACCATCACGCCGCCTGCCTCGATCGCCGTGTTCCAGGTCAGCCCGAAGTCCCGGCGGTCCAGCAGGCCCTCAGCCGAGAAGCCGATGCGCTTGGCGCCATACGGATCGTTGATCGGCCGGCTCGCCTCGACCTCCAGGCTCAGGTCCTTCGTCACGCCGTGCAGGGTCAGCTGGCCTGTCATCCGGTAGCGCCCTTCGTCCTGCTCCTGCACGCGCTGCGCCACAAACATGATGTTCGGGTGCTTCTCGATATCGAAGAAGTCCGCGGAGCGCAGGTGCGCGTCACGCTTCTCCTCCTTGGTGTGGATGCTGTCGGCCTGGATCTCCGCCTTCGCGCCGACCAGCTTGTCGCCCTCCATCTCGAGGCTGCCGCTGAACTCCGTGAACCTGCCGCGGATCGTGCTGATGCCCATGTGACGCACGCTGAACTCCACGTCCGTGTGGGACTTGTCCACCTCGAACGTCGTCGTCTTCGTCGCCATCTCCATCCCGCTCACCCTCCTGCGCCTGAGTCCAGCAACAGCATGCCCCGTCAGCCCCTAGGCACGCGCAGGAGATGCCGTCTACGGCCTCAGGCAGGCGTCGAGGGCTGCGCGGAGATCGGCGTCGCGGAACGAGAAGCCGAGGTCCTGCAGCCTTCGCGGCAAGGCGCGCTGGCCCGAAAGCAGCACGGCCTCGCCCATCTCGCCGAACGCGAGGCGCACCACCGCCGCCGGCAGCGGCATCGCCGAGGGTCTGCGCAGGGCCTGGCCGAGCTGCCTCGCAAAACTGCGGCTGGTCACCGGCTGCGGCGCGGTCAGGTTGTAAGGCCCGGACGCGTCGGCCCGCTCCATGAGCATGCGGATCGCCGCAACCTCGTCCTCGAGCGAAATCCACGGCAGCCACTGCCGCCCGGACCCCACGGGACCGCCGAGTCCGAGGCGGAAGAACGGCATGAGGCGTGCCAGCATGCCGCCCTCTGGGGCCAGCACGACACCCGTCCTGAGGTGCACGACGCGCGCGCCAAGCGATGCGGCATCGGCGGCTGCCCCCTCCCACGCGACGCAGACCCGACTCAGAAAGTCGTCGCCGGGCGGGCTCCCCTCATCGAGCGGCTCGTCGCCGCAAGGGCCGTAGTAGCCCACGGCGGACGCGCAGAGGAAGGCCTTCGGACGCACCCCCGCCGTCGCAAGCGCGGAGATCAGCCGTCCGGTCGCCTGCACGCGGCTGGCCAGGATCTCCCGCTTGCGCTCATGGGTCCAGCGCCCAGCGGCGATCGGACTTCCCCCCAGATGCACGACGGCCTCGAGGCCCTGCAGGCACTCCGCCCAGCGCTCCGCCGACCCTTCCTGGGGCCAAGCTGCCGCCTGGACGCCGGCCGGTACCGGCCCCGGCCGGCGCTGGAGGACGGTCACCTGGTGCCCGCCGGCTGCAAGTTCCTGCACGAGGCGACGCCCTATGAGCCCAGTCGAGCCGCTCACCGCCACGCGCACGCCCTCGCCCCCTTCCCGAAACCGTCAGCGCAAAGACGCAGGCGCCCTGCGCCCTCGCGCCGTCAAAAGGCCTATGAGCCAGAGCACCATCGCAAGCATGTCAAGCCCTAGGCTGACGCCATGCAGGAGACCGAACCTCGGGCTGCCGATGGCCGCGTTCACCTCGGGCAACAGCCAGATCCATGCCGCCAGGGTGAGCAGGAGCGCCAGCGCGGGCGCCAGGGCCGAGGCGTGCCGCAGGCCGAAGGTGGCAAAGCCCACGGCGGTCAGGGCGGCCGCAAAGACCGCCACGACCAGGTAGAAGCGGGGGAAGACGGCCGCGAGAAAGCTGCCGAGCCCGCGGCCGCCGAGCACGGAGAACGCCACCTCGGGGACGACGAAGGTGAAGAAGGCGCTGACGCCGAGCAGAAAGCCCGCAAGCGCGGCGTAGATGAGTCTCATCGTCGCGCCCCCTCCGCTGAACTCGGCAACCGGGCGGTCATCAGGTCGTGAGTCGGCGCGCCAGGGCCCGCACCGGCAGGTAGGCAAGCAGCGCAGCGTAGCCGATCAGCCAGACGAACTGCCAGAGGATCGAGGGCGCCATCTGTCCCAGCACCATCGCGCGCGTCAGAAGCACCCCGTGGTAAAGCGGCAGGATGTAGATGAGGTCGCGCACGATCCACGGCAGGTGCGCCACGGGAAAGAATACCCCGCTGAACATGAACATCGGCGTGATGACCAGGCTGAAGTAGTAGAAGAGCTGCTCGTGCGTGCGGGCCACGGCCGCGACGTAGAGGGCCGGTGCCGTGAAGAGGACGCCGAACAGGATCAGCGGCAACGGCAGCAGCAGAGACCACCAGGAGTGCACGAGCCCGAACGCCAGGATGACGAGAAAGAACACGGCGCCGTACAGGATGGCGCGCGTGGCCTCCCAGAGATATTCGCCGAGCACGATCTCCGGAACGGTCAGCGGCGACGTCAGCATGGCCGCGTAAACGCCGCTGCTATTCAGCTTGTCGTAGGTCTCGAAGCCCGCGTCGAACGTCACGGCGTTCATGGCTGTCACGGCCAGCAGGCCCGGCGCAATGAACTGCAGGAAAGACACGCCCTGCATCACCGCAACGTACGCGCCGAGTCCGACGCCGAGCGCCAGAAGGTTCGTCAGCGGCTCGCCGAAGTTCAGCAGGATCGAGGAGCGCCAGAACTTGCGCCAGGCGACGAAGTCCCGCCACCAGACGGCGGCCGCCGCACGCAGCAGACGTGAGGTGCCGTTCATTCGCGCAGGTCCCTCCCCGTCAGCGTCAGGAAGACATCCTCAAGGTTCGGCGGCCTGACCAGCATCCGCTCCGGCGCCAGTCCCTGCCGGGCAAACTCCTGTCCGATGCGGCCCGGTTCGGAGGCGTAGAGGACCAGGGTGTCGCCATGCCGGTCGGACAGCAGGAGGGCGTCCCCCGCCGCGGCGATGTACGGCTGGTCGTCACCCTGGCGGTGCCAGATCTCCACGGCCTCGCGGCCGACGGTCCGCTCGATCAGCGGCCGCGGCGCATCCTCCTGCAGGATCCGCCCGTGGTCCATGACAACCAGCCGGTCGGCGAGGCGTTCCGCCTCGTCCATGTAGTGCGTGGTCAGGACGACCGTTACGCCCTGCGCCTTGAGCTGCTGCACGGCGCCCCAGACAAGGAGGCGCGCCTGCGGGTCGAGACCCGTCGTCGGCTCATCCAGCACCAGGATGTCGGGACGATGCATCAGTGCGCGGGCGATCACGAGACGGCGCCGCATGCCGCCCGAAAGTTCGCGCACGGCGGCCTTCGAGCGTCCCTCAAGCTGCATGAAGGTGAGGAGTTCCTCCGCGTGCTGGCGCGCCTCGGCGGACGGCATGCCGAAATAGTGCGCGTAAACCAGAAGGTTCTCCATCAGGCTGAGATCCGGATCCACGTTGTCGTCCTGGGAGACGATGCCAAGACGCTCCTTGATGCGCCGCGCGCCGATGTCGGCGCGCTGTCCGAGGACCGTAAGCTCCCCGCCGCTCACAGGCGACAGGCAGGAGAGCATGCGAATCGTGCTGGACTTTCCGGCGCCGTTCGGGCCGAGAAAGGCGAAACACTCGCCACGGCGGATCGTGAAATCGACGCCGCGGACCGCCCGCACGTCGGCGTAGGTCTTCTCGAGACCCCGCGCCACGATGACCTCCTCGTGCAGGTCGCCCGAGCTCGAGTCGAGACCGAGATCGGCTGCTACCGGAACCAGCTCCTTGCGAGAGTTCTTGGCATAGCCATTCCCGCCCGGCCGGAGGATCTCCTTCGGCTCGGCCGACCCGACAGGCAGCAAAAAGGGAGCCTCGCGCGAGGCTCCCTGGATCGATCCGCAGTTTACGTGCGCAGGGCGTGGAGCAACTGCCCCAGGGCCTGCCCGATCTGCCGCAGCGCAAGACCGATCTCCTGCAGGTAGCGGTCGATGCCCTGCGTGCCTTGGTTCAACTGCTGACTCATCTGCTGCGTCGACTGCGCGACGTGCTGCAGCGACTGGGCGCCCTGCCAGAGCGCTCCGACCGCAAGCGCCACCAGCACGAGCAGGATGACGAGGATCCAGCGGACGAACCGCGAACCGGCCGGGCGGCGTACGTGCACGATCCGCTGCGGGCGCCTGCCCTCAGGGTCGAGACCACTCTGGCCGAGGTTCGGCTTCGACATGTCTCCCACCCCCTGTCATATTGCTTCGCGCCCGGCCCCCGGTTTTCTGGGGACCATCATCCGCATCCCCTGGAGGCAGGAGAACCCAGGTGCTCCGTCGCAGTCTTGGCCGACGAACCGCTCAGGCTTGAGGGAGGCCTTCTCATGGCCCTTGGCATGCAGGACGGCGACGCCTTCACCGATGCCCGGACCCTGCTCGGCCGCTTTGCGCGCCGGGAAACGACGCCGAGCGCCGTACTCGAGGAGCAGGATGGGCGTCTCGCCGCGCTCGAGCCCGTACTCCGCTGCTACATCACCCATGACCGCCCAGGCGCCGAAGCTGCCGCGCGCGGCGCCGACGAGGCCTGGCGGCAGGGTAGGGGCAAGCCGCTCCTTGGCCTGACGCTCGGCGTCAAGGACCTTTACGACGTCGCGGGGCTCCCCACCACCGGCGGCAGCGCCGCCTACGGCCAGGAACCGGCCAGATCGGACGCGACCGCGGTGCGGCGCCTGCGCGAGGCCGGCGCCGTCATCACCGGCAAGCTCAACACGGAAGAGCTCGCATTCGGCGTCATCACAGAGCCGACGCGCAACCCCTACGACACCTCCCGCATCCCCGGGGGCTCCTCCGGCGGGTCCGCGGCCGCGCTCGCGGCCGGGCTCATCCATCTCTCGATCGGCACCGACACCGCCGGGTCGATCCGGATTCCCTCGGCACTCTGCGGCGTTTGTGGCCTCAAGCCGAGCCAGGGCCTCGTGCCGCGGGCCGGGGTGATGCCGCTCTCGGACACGCTCGATTTCGCCGGTCCGATGGCGAGGGACGTAGCCACCGTGCGGCTCCTGCTCGAGGTGATGGCGGGTCCCGATCCGGACGACCCCTTGTCGCTGCCCGCCGTGCCGACCCCGCCGGACCCGCTGGACGGTCTCGGGGTGCCCTGGCAGTGGCTGGAGGGCGAAGTCGACCAGGACACCCTGGAACTCTTCAGGCAGGCGCTCGACCAGCTGGGCAAGCTCGGCCTCAGCGCGCAAAGCCTTGACTGGCCACCACCGGAGGAGTTTGCTGGGCTGCAGGGGCGCATCCGCGCGCCCGAAACCTACCTTACGCATCGCGACGCCGTGGCCGGTCGGCCCGAACGCTTCGGGCCAGGTCTTGTCGCCCGCATCGTGGCCGGCCGTGACACATCGGCGGTCGACTACGTGCAGGCGCAGCGCGAGCGCCACCACCTGCGCCGCCAGCTCGAACTCGATCTGGAAGGTCGCGGCATCGGCTTCGTGGCCCTGCCGACGACGCCGCTGCCGGCCCCACTTGCCGGCCGTCCGCGCGTCAACCTCGCGAGCGGCGCCGATCTCACCGTGCGCGAAGCCCTGATCCGCTACACGGCCCCCTTCAACGTCACGGGGTGGCCCGCGCTGAGCCTGCCGATGGGACTCGGCCGCGACGGCCTGCCGCGCGGACTGCAGCTCGTCGGTCGCAGCTATGACGACTGGCGCCTGCTCAACATCGCGGAGAGTCTCAGCCGTCTTCTGCCGCGCCTGCCCCACCCGCTGGGCAGCTGAGAACGCTCGTAGGAGGAATGTCCTTGTCACGGTCCGCCGCCGGCCACACCCTCCGCCTCGGTCTCGGCATTCTCTGGCTGCTCGACGGCCTTTTGCAGATGCAACCGGGCATGTTCACGATGGATATGGTCTCGACCGTCATGCAGCCGGCAGCCACCGGACAGCCGGGCTGGCTTACAGCCCTCATCGCCTGGTCGATCCGCCTCGTCACGCCGCACCTCATCGTGTTCAACTGGCTCGTCGTAGGACTGCAGCTCCTCATCGGCCTGCTCATCCTGTGGCCGACCGCGCGCGCGCAGCGGAGCGGGCTTTGGCTCTCGGTCGGCTGGGGCGCCATCGTGTGGCTGGTGGGCGAAGGACTGGGCCAAGTCCTGACCGGGACGGCCACGTTCCTCGCCGGAGCGCCGGGATCCGCGTTCTACTACGCACTCCTCTCGCTCATGCTGCTCTGGGCCAGGCCCACCCAAGAGGGCCAGAACCTGCACCGCTACGGTTCCGTCGTCGCGGCCAGTCTCGTGCTCGCGGCCCTTCTCCAGCTCGCTCCCGTCTTCTTCACGAGCCTTGGCATCGCCGCACCGTTTGCCGGCGCCGCGATGATGACGCAACCGCAGTTCATGCGCAGCATGCTCGACGCGGTCGCGAACGCCGCGGCAGCGCATGCCGTGATCGTCAACGCCGCTCTCATCGTCGTATTCGCTCTCCTGGCCCTCTGGCTGTGGCTGCGCCCGCGCCACGCCGCGCCCTATCTCGCGACAGGAGTCCTGCTCCTGCTGGTCTGGGTCCTCGCCCAGGATGCCGGCATGTTCTGGAGCGGGATGGCCACGGACCCCAATACGGCCCCCGTCCTCGCGCTCGCGCTGCTCGCCGCCTGGCAGGGCCGACCGCGCCAATGGTTCCAGCGCCGGTTCTAGCCCTCGGCGTCCCCGCGGCGCTCCCAGAGCCAGTCCACGAGGTGCCGCACCGCGAAGGCGCCACCGGCCTCGCGCGCCCCGAGCCGCAGCTGCAGCTCGCAGCCGGGGTTCGCCGTGATGACGGTCTTGGCCCCGGTCTTCTCGATCTCCCGCACCTTGCCCTGGAGCACGATGTCGCTCACGTCCCCGCGCACGAGGTTGTAGATGCCAGCGGAGCCGCAGCAGGTGCCCGCGCCCTCCATCTCGCAGTAGCCCTCACCGGCCAGGAGACGCCTGGGCGCCGCGTGCACCTTGAGCCCGTTGCGCAGGTGGCAGGAATCCTGGTAGGTGATGCGCTCCCCCGCCTCGGGCGGGCGGGCCCGGTAGCCCTGCCTGTCCAGCAGGGTCGCGACATCCTCGACCCGCCGGCTGAAGCGCTCCGCGCGCTCCTTCCAGAGGGGGTCGTCGGCCAACAGTTCCCCATAGCCCTTGAGGTGCGCGCCACAGCCACCCGCCAAGCTGACAACGGTCTCGCCGCCGGTCGCCTCGAAGGCGGCGATGACCTGCCGCGCCATCTCCCGCGCCGCGGGCAGGTCCCCCTGATGCGCGTGCAGGGCGCCGCAGCAGCCCGCCGGCTGCGGCATGAGGTCCGCGGACAGCCCCGCCTCGCGCAACAGCAGTGCGGCGCGCGCGTTGGTGCGCGGCCAGACGACGTCCATCACGCAGCCGCGGTGGATCTGCACCCGGGCCCCGGGCTGCGCCGGCACCTCCGGCACCGCCTCCGCCTCAGGCAAGGCCGCCAGGAGCCGCAAAGCGCTGCCCCGGCCATGCAGGCGTCTGGCCAGCCGCAGCGTCCGGCTGCTCTCGGCCCGCCAGAGTCTGCGGGCCGAGAGCAGCAGCACGTGGCTGCGCACAAGTCGCAGCGCAAGCCTCGCAGCGGCCGGCGGCGGGTCCTCGAGGGCCCTGAGGCGCGCGCGGCCGACAAGCAGGATCTCCTCGTAGGGAACGCCGGAAGGACATGCCGCCTCGCAGGCGCGGCAGCCGAGGCACTCTTCAAAGGTGGCAAGGGTCTCAGGAGTCTCCTCGACCACTCCCGAAAGGACGTCCTTGAGCCTCGCGATGCGACCGCGCGGCGACGACTCCTCCGTGCGGAAAATGCGGTAGGTCGGGCAGGACTGGAGACAGAAGCCGCACTGGATGCAGGTGTCGATCGCGTCCCGCACCTTCATGCCTCGTCCCCTCCCTTGAGGATGCCGTCGGGATCGAAGACCGCGTAAAGACGTTCGCGCCAGAGCCGCGCAAGCTCGTCGGTCCCGCTGGGTAGGGCCCTGCCCTCGTAACTCGCAGCCGACGGCGGCCCCGCGCTCTTCGCGACCGCCACCGCCGTCGTCCTCGCGCAGCGCGCGAGAATGCGCCCGGCCGACGGCAGCACGAGCATGGGCGGGGTGTCCAGCGCCCCTAGCGACCGCTCCATCTCCTGCCACGGCACGGCGATGTCGAGGAGACCGCCCCCGCCCCTCTCCTTGAGCCCAAGGCGCAGGCCCGCGAGGATCTCGGGCGCCTCGGGCGACGGCCTGAAGCCGTCCGGCGGCGTCTCGGACTGCAGATAGAGGCGATAGATGCCGCCCTCGGGCACGGCGAAGAGCCGCTGCAGGCCCGTTGCGCCGCCATAGTCGTCAAGCCCGCCGCTGCGAGACCACCAGGGGGCTTCGCGCCGCGGCACCAGGCGCAAGCTGAGCTCGATCGGCACTCCGAGGCGTCCCCGGCTGCCGATCAAGAGGCGGTAGAGGTCATAGCCGGCGACGTTCTTGACGACATCGCGGCCGAAGCGGACCAGTTCGCCATAGCCGGTTACGTACGTGACCGCGAGAAGATGACGGCGCAAGGTGCCTTGCGCGATCTCCTCCGGCCCATAGTCGTTCGTGTGCAGGAGGTCCGCGAACGTCTCGGCCAGGAGAGGCTCGACGGCAAAGCCGAGCGCCTGGCCGGAGAGTTCTGCCGCAAGCTCCGCTACGGTGTTGCCGGCACCCACGCGGACGGTCATGTTGGCCAGCGACACCTCGATCCCCCGCAAGGCGCAGTAATCCGGCGAGAGCCTCTGCCCTTGGGCCCTGGCGCGCCGCACCGCCTCAAGCAAAGCCTGCGCCGCCTCGGCCTGGCCGCCCGCGCATGCAGCGGCAGCTTCCTCCGGCCGAACGCGCGGCGCCTGGGGCACGGCCTTGCCGGGGTTCATGAGGCCGCCCGGATCCAGAGCCTGACGCACGGCCCAGGTCAGACCAAGCTCCGCCGGCCCGAACATGATCTCGAGCTGGCCGAGCTTCTCCGTGCCGATGCCATGCTCGCCGGTGATCGACCCGCCCAGGGCGACGCAGGCGGCCAATATCTCCCGGTTCGCGCTGTGCACGCGGGCGTTTTCCTCGGCGTCCTGCGGGTCGTAGGCGAAATCCGGATGGAGGTTGCCGTCGCCCGCATGGCCGACGGTCACGGCCCTGAGGCCGTGCCGGGCCGAGATCTCCTCGACCGCCGCAAGCATCTCGGTGAGGCGGTCGCGCGGCACCGTCACATCCTGCGTCAGCACCCGCCGGCCGTAGCGCGCGACGACGGCATAGGCCCCGCGCCGGCCAAGCCAGAGGGCGTCCTGCTCCTCGGCCGAGCGCGCGATCTCGCAGGAGATGGCGCCATTGGCCAGGCCGATCTCCTCAGCGTTCCTGGCGCCGCGCTCCACCTCGCCGGGCCGCCCGTCGAACTCCACCAGCAGCACGGCGCCCGAGCCCTCGGGATAGCGCGCCACCCCCCACGTCTCGACGGCCGCGACGGTGGCCCGGTCAAGGAACTCGAGCGTCGACGGCAGCACGCCGGAGGCGACGATGGCCGAGACGCAGGCGGACGCCTGGGCGATCTCGGCGAAGCTCAGCAGCATGGTCAAGGTCGTGTCCGGACGCTCTTCGAGCGAGAGGGATACGGCCGAGACGATCCCGAGGGTACCCTCGGCGCCTGTGACGAGCGCCGCAAGGTCCGGGCCGCCCTGCCAGGGGCCGGCGGCGAGCAGACCCCTCCGCCCCTCGGCGTCCGTCATCTCGATAGCCGCCACCCGGTGGCCCGTCACGCCGTACTTCACGGCGTGCGGCCCGCCGGCGTTCTCCGCCACGTTGCCGCCGATCGTCGAGACCCGGTAGCTCGCCGGGTCCGGCGGATAGAAGAGGCCGTACGGCCTGAGCACCGCATCGAGGCTGCCGTTGACGACCCCGGCCTCCACCCTGAGGCGGCGGTGGAGCGCGTCCGGCTGGGACACGGCCTGCAGGCGCTCGAGCGACGCCACCACCTGGCCGTCGCCCGGGACCGCGCCGCCGCTGAGGCCGGTGCCCGCCCCGCGGGCAACTATCTTGCCGCCGTGGCGGCGCACGATCCCGATCAGGTCATGGATGTCCTCTTGGCTCTCCACCTGCACCACGGCGAGCGGCACGCCGAACGCGGTACCCATGGCGTCGTAGCCGTAGAGCCGCACCCGCGCCCGTTCCCTCAGGCAGCGCGGGCCGAACCGCCTGGCGAGCTCCTGGAGCAGTTCGCCGGAGCCCGCGCCGTCAGCCGATGACACAGCGGTTCCTGAGGGCTCCTACGCCCTCGACCGCGCTCACGAGGACGTCCCCTTCGCGCAGCCAGCGTGGCGGCGTCCGCGCCTCGCCCACCCCCGGCGGCGTGCCGGTGAAGATGAGGTCGCCAGGTTCGAGCGTTGTGAAGCGCGAGATATCCTCGATCAAGATGGCGATGTCGAACAGCATCTCGCGGACGAAGCCCGTCTGCATCTCACCCTCCGCCAGGTGCGAGGACACGCGGCAGTCGCGCGGGTCCGGCAGCTCGTCGCGGGTGACGATGTACGGCCCGAGCGGGGCCGTCCGATCGAAGTTCTTCCCAGGGGTCCACTGCGTGCCCCGATGCTGGAGCGGGCGTACCGACACGTCATTGCCGACGGTCCAGCCGAAGATGGCGTCCATGGCCTCGTCGCGGGCGATGCGCCGGCCGCCCCGCCCGACCACCACGACGAGTTCCGCCTCGTAGTCCACCTCGGGCACCTCGCGCGGCAGGACGATGTCGCCGAAGGGGCCGATCAGGGTCGACGGCAGCTTCAGGAAGATCTCGGGCGCCTTCGGCACGGCCGCCCGCTGCTCGATGGCGTGCTGGGCGTAGTTGCGTCCGATGCAGAGGATCCGCCCCGGCTGCGGCACGGGCGCCAGCAGTTCCGCGGGTCGCGCCGCCACGCCCTGCAGCCCGGGTGCCCCGAGCGCCGCCGCGACGCGCGGGCCTGTCTCCTGCCAGGACGCGATCAAGGCCTTCATGTCGCATGCCCGCGGATCGCCCGGGGGCAGGATCTGACGCAGATCGAACCAGAGGTCTCCGACCGAAGCCACTACAAAGGGTCCGCCATCGCCCATGACCGAGCCGAGACGCACGCGACCACACTCCTCAGCCCATTCTTCCGAAGCCCCGCGGTGATTTCCTGCCCGCAGACAGAAAACCCCGGCGGGAAGATCTTCCCGCCGGGGTCTTGCGCGGTTGTCAGGCGCTCTCGGAGTCCCGCTCCTCGAACCAGCTCTTCGACTCCACCGTGCGCCGCTCGAGGTCCTGCCACTGGGACATGATCTCGTGCTCGATCATCGACTCGAGATCGACGCTCTGGACGCCGCGCAGGTGCGCGAAGCGCTTCTGCATCTCGAGCCACTCCACGAGGGCCGTCGGGTGTGCGGGGTAGTGGGTCAGCCGATAATGCCCCTCGACCACCTCGAACAGCGGCCAGTAGCGGCTCTCGACCGCCAGCCGCGCGAGCCGGGCGCCGTCGCGCGCGTCGTGGCCCCAGCCGGGCGGGCAGGTCGAGAGGACGTTCAGGAAGCTCGGGCCCTCCTGCGCCACCGCCCGCTCCACCTTGACGCTGAGATCCTGCCAGTGGGACGTCGAGGCCTGCGCGGCGTACGGAATATGGTGGGCGACCACGATCGCCGTCAGGTCCTTGCGCGTCTCGGCCTTGCCGCGGCCGACGCTCCCGACCGGACTCGTCGTTGTCGAGGCGGCGAACGGGGTGGCGCCCGAGCGCTGGATGCCCGTGTTCATGTAGGCCTCGTTGTCGTAGCAGACATAGAGGAAGCGGTGACCGCGCTCAAGAGCTCCCGAGAGCGCCTGCAGGCCGATGTCGTAGGTGCCGCCGTCGCCGGCGAACACGACGATCGTGACGCGCTCGCCCGAAAGCCTGCCGCGGTTGGCCATGGAGCGGTAGGCCGCCTCCACGCCGCTCGCCACGGCGGCCGCGTTCTCGAACGCGACGTGCAGCCAGGGCACGCCCCAGGCGGTGAAGGGGAAGCGCGTCGTGGCCACCTCGAGGCAGCCGGTCGCGCTCACGGCCACCACGGGGCCCGGAATGGAGTCGAGCACCGTGCGTACGATGGTCGGAATGCCGCAGCCCGCGCAGAGCGAGTGTCCGCCACTGAATCGCGGTCGTTCCTCCTCGCGCAGGGCCAGCTGCTTAAGACTCGCCATGCTGATCCTCCCCAGTGAGGCCGAGGTAGCGGATGCCGCCTTTCGCCGGCTGACGCAGCTCCGCATAGACCTTCTCGATGTCCTGCGGCGCCGTGTCCCGGCCGCCCAGGCCGTAAACGTAGCTGCGCAGCTCCGCCGAGCCCTGGTAGCCGGCGCGGATGTCGGCGAACAGCGGCGGGAAGGTGCCTGGTGCCGTGGCCCGATCCAGCACCGCGACGCGCGCGACGCCGCCAAGCGCATCGGCAAGCGCCTGATGCGGGAACGGTCTGAAGAGCCGCAGAACGACGAGCCCGACCTTCTCGCCGCGCTCGCGCAGCTCGTCGACGACATCCTTGGCGGTACCGGCGGTCGACCCGATCAGGACGATGGCGCGCTCCGCGTCATCCATGCGGTAGGGCTCGATGGCGCCAAGATGGCGGCCGAAGCGCAGCGCGTAGGCCCTGGCCGTGTCGGCGAAGACCTGCTCCGCCGCCTCAAGCGCGAGGATCTGGCGCACCTTGATCTCGTAGTAGGCGTCAGGCATGGCGAACAGCCCCTGGCTGCTCGGCCGGCCGCCCAGCAGCGGGTACGGGATCTCGTACGGCCCGACGAAGTCCTGCACCTCCTCGTCGCGCAGCAGCGCGACGTTCTCGGCGCTGTGCGTGACGCTGAAGCCGTCCTGGCCGACCAGAACCGGAAGCAGAACCGCAGGGTGCTCCGCAATGCGAGGCGCCATGACCATGAGGTCGTAGGCCTCCTGCGCGTTCTCGGCGTAGATCTGCACCGCTCCGCTGTCCCGCGCGAGCATGCCGTCCGAGTGGTCGCCGTGGATGTTGATCGGCGCGGAGAGGGCGCGGTTGCCGACCGCCATGACGATCGGCGCCCTGAGGCCGGACGCGATGTAGATGATCTCCACCATCAGCGCGAGGCCCTGCGACGCGGTCGCGGTCATGGTGCGCGCGCCCGCGAGGGCGGCGCCCACCGCCGCGCTCATCGCGGAGTGTTCGGACTCCACCTGCAGGAGCACTGTATCGACCTTGCCGTCAGCCACGAAGCGGCTGAAGGTCTGGATGATCGGCGTCTGCGGCGTGATCGGGTAGATCGGCACCACGTCGGGGCGGATCTGGCGCATCGCGTGCGCCGTCGCCTCGCCGCCCGTGAGAACTTCGACGCCCAGCATCGTCTTAGCCATCTCGCCTGCCCCCCTCCGGCAGGATTGCGCCGCGCGGATCGAGCGGCGTCGCCTCCGCCACCATCTGGATCGCCCCCGTGGGACAGACCTCCGAGCAGACCTCGCAGCCCTTGCAGAGGTCGTAGTCGAAGCCCTGGAAGACGCCGTGCACCTGCTGGACTGCCGTGTCCGGGCAGTGGATCCAGCACAGCAGGCAGTCGACGCACAGCGCAAAGTCCACCGAAGGCTTGACGCCGGTGCGCCAGCCGCCGGTGCGCGGCCGGGCCACATCGCCCGGCAGCACCACGCCCCCTGGACGCAGGATCGCAGTCTGGCGTTCGCTAGCCATTGGCCCTGCCCCTTTCCCCTGCCGCATAGCCCGCGGCCATGGCGCGTACCGAGGCGTCCTTCGCCTTCGCGGGCAGATGGCCCATCACTTCGATCAGGGCCTCCTCCATATGCGCGAGCGATGGCGTCCCCACCCATCCGGCATAGGCACCGAGCAGCACCACGTTGGGAAAGCGCGTGCCGGCCTCCTTGGCCAGCTGGTCGGCGCTCACGCCGAGCACCTGGCCCGGGTACGTCCGGGCGACCTCGCCGGCTTCGCCTGCGTCCACGACGTTCAGCAGAATGCGGCCTTCGGACTTGAGCCCGCTCGTCACGGGCACCTCGCGCGTCAGGCTGGGATCCAGCACTACCACGACGTCCGGCTGCGTCACCGCGCAGTGCCGCCGGATCGGGCGGTCGTCGACGCGGGTGTACGCGAGCATCGGCGCGCCGCTGCGCTCCGGCCCGTATTCAGGGAACGCCTGGACCGACTTGTCCTCCTTGAGATAGGCCACCGCGAGGACATGCGATGCCGTCTTGGCACCCTGGCCACCGCGGCCATGCCAGCGCACCTCGATCATGCCGTGACCCCCTCAAGACGCCGCGCGATCGCGAGCGCCGCCCGCTTGGCCTCGCGCACGGCCTCCACCGCCGTCGCGCCGCCGTTCACGGCGTCGCCGCCGGCGAAATACTTCGGGTTGCCCGTCTGGCCCGTCACCGGGTCGACCACGATCCGGCCGCCCTTGAGCTCGAGCCCCTCGACCCAGCCGAGGAAGGTCTTGCGCGGGTTCTGGCCGAGCGCCGTGATCACCGTGTCGCAGGGGAAGACGAAATCGGTGCCGGGGACCTCCTCGGGCCGGCGCCTGCCGGACTCGTCCGGCTCCGAGAGCCTCGCGTAGCGGCACGTGACGCCTTCGACGTGCCCCTTTCCGACGTAGGCCACGGGCATCGTCAGCCAGAGGAAGCGCACCCCTTCCTCGCCCGCCTCCTCGACCTCGAAGCCGTACGCCGGCATCTCGGCCTGGGTGCGGCGGTAGAGCATGGTCACCTCGCGCGCGCCAAGCCTGAGGGCCTCGCGTGCGACGTCGATCGCCGTATTGCCGCCGCCGATCACGGCGATGCGCTCGCCGAGCGGCGGCATCTCGCCGGCCTTGAGCGCCTCGATCCACGGCAGCGCCGCATGGACGCCGGGCAGGTCCTTGCCCGGCAGGTCGAGCATCGTGTCCTCGCCCAGTCCCACGCCCAGGTAGATCGCGTCGTATTCGCTCTCGAGCGCCTTGAGCGCTTCGGGGCCGTCGATGGCGCGGCCGAGCTGGAAGTCGACACCGCGCGCGATCAGCTGCTGAGCCTCCTCGTCGAGTGGCGAGGCCCAGAGGCGGTAAGGCGCGATGGCGTAGCGCACGAGACCGCCGACGGCGGCGCGCGCGTCGAACACGGTCACGGCAAGGCCGAGGCCGCGCAGGACGCTGGCGCAGGCAAGACCGCTCGGCCCCGCGCCGATCACGGCAACCTTGCCGCCTACGGCTGCCGGAGCCGACTCCGACGGACGTCCCTGCATCAGCCGCGAATCTGTCGCGTAGCGCTGCAGGCGAGCGATCGAGACAGGCCGCTCCCCATCGTGGTTGAGGACGCACGCGCCCTCGCACAGCTCCTGCGTCGGGCAGACGCGGGCACAGCTGCCGCCCACGGGGTTCTCCGCAAAAATGATGTCCGCTGCGCCGTCGCGGCTGCCGTCCGCGATGGCACGGATGAAGCCCGGCACATCGATGTCGGCCGGGCAGGCGACGGTACAAGGCGCCTTGGCATAGGCGTCGCCGCAGAAGAGGCAGCGTTCCGCCTCGAATGCGGCCTCTTCCGGCCCTCTCAGCGGCGGACGAAGTTCGCCGAACCGCGAACGGACCTGCTGCATGGATGAATCCCCCTCTTGCACCTCGCCGACGACCCCCATCGGCCGCAACGGCGGGGGGACCGGCTCGGAGCTGCGGGGACTTCATCCGCCTTGGGCGCGGCCACTCTCCCCCTGGGCACTCGGTCCGGTCCTATCGCACTGATCTTAGTGAGGGTGCGTGAGGCCGCATACGTCCATTGGGACCTAATGGCCAAGGCGCTTGGCGTCGGCGGCCGTTCGGCCGGACCCTGCGACGGGCGGCCCGTAGCGCTATGCTGGGGCTTGGACAGCTGGAAAGAGGGAACGTCTCATGCCTACGCCTGCGGAGAACCACGACCTCGAAGGATGTTTCGCCTGCGGGCGCGACAATCCGGCCGGCATGCACCTCGACTTCCAGGTGATCGGACCGGGCAAGGTGGAGTCGCCGTGTCGCCTGGATCCCGCCTGGACGGGCTGGAAAGGGCTCGCGCACGGTGGCCTGCTGGCGACCATGATGGACGAGGCGCTCGGCTGGGCTGTCGCCAGCCTCGGCCGCACGGCCCTCACCGCCCGGCTCGAGGTACGCTACATCGTGCCGGTCCGGCCCGGCGCAGACCTCGTGGTGACGGCCCACGTGCTGCGCTACGACCGGCGTCTGGCGGAGGTGGCGGCCGCGGTGCGCCTCCCGGGCGGCCCCGACGTCGCTACGGCGCATGCCACGATGATCTACGCGGACAACCTGCCAAGTCCCGTGCCCGCCTGATCCACCTGGAGACGCGCACGGGCCGCGGCACCTCAGGTGCTGCGGCCCATCGGCTTCCCCACTAGCGCGCGTCGGTCCCGCCGGCCTCGTCGACGCCGAACAGGAGGTCGAGCAGGTCCTCGCGGCCGATGCCGCCGAGAAACTCTTCCACGCTCTGCTCCGCCAGCGTCGCACGCAGGCCCTGGAGGGCGAAGCGTTGCCCGCGCAGGGCCGCCTCCAGCTCCCCGATGTCCCGGCTGCCCAGGAAGTCGCCATAGATGCGGCAGTCCCGGATGACGCCCTCGTGCACGTCGAGGCGCATTTCGACGCTGCCCTGCGCGAAGCGCCGCCGGGCCTTGAGCGCGAAGGCGGGCGAGTCGCCGTAGTTCCACTGCCAGCGAGCATAGCGCTCGCGCCTGAGCCCCTCCACGCCCAGTTCGTCCTCCTCGCCGAGGCGATAGGTCGGGCCGAGGCCGCCGCCCTGCTGCCCCACTTCCGCGGTCAGGCGGGCGATGAACTCCTCGAGGCCGATCGCCGCCGGCAGGTACGGGCGCACGTTCGTGACGCGCGAGCGCACCGACTTGATGCCGTGGCTCTCGATCTTGTCCGGCTGCACCCGCAGCACGCTGGCCACCGCGTCGAGATCGGAGTCGAACAGGATGGTGCCGTGATGCAAAAGCCGCCCGCCGCTCACGTACTGGGCGTTGCCGGAGAACTTCTGCCCCTCGATGGTGAGATCGTTGCGCGACGAGCGCTCCGCGGGCACGCCGAAGGACTTCAGCGTCTCCAGGACCGGCAGGGTGAAGCGGTGGAAGTCGTTGAAGCCGCCCGGCTCCCGCTGGACGATGAAGGTGAAGTTGAGGTTGCCGAGGTCGTGGTAGACGGCGCCGCCACCGGACAGCCGGCGCACCACCGAGACGCCGTGTCCGTCCACATAGGGCTGGTTCACTTCCTCGGCGGTGTTCTGGAAGCGGCCGACGATGACGGCGGGCCGGTTCTGCCAGAGGATCAGGTAGTCCTGCCGCGGATCGAGACGGCGCAGCACGTATTCCTCGAGCGCCAGGTTGTATGGCGGATCATTGGACGGATTGAGGACCGGGATGACCAAGGGGCAGTCTCCTTCCGGCCGCAGGCGGCGGCGCGGCCCGCGGCCCGCCGCAGGGCCAGGGCCCATGCTAGCCGCTTCGCGGTCGCAGCGAAAGGACGCCCGACCTGCCGGTCCGGGCCTCAGTTCTCGCCGATGTCGTCGCCCGATGGTCTCAGATCGAGTTCGAAGGTCCAGGCAGACTTCGGCTGGGTCGCGAGCGCGACGTAGCTCGCGGCAAGATCGTCGGGCAGCAGGGCGGGCTCGTCGGGGCCGAGATAGCTGGCGCTGCGGGGCGTGCGGATGACGCCGTCCACCACGACGTGCGCCACGTGAATGCCTTCAGGTCCCCAGCGGCGCGCGAGCGACATCGCGAGTCCGCGCAGACCGAACTTGGCCGCCGCGAAGGCCGGCGCCCTGGCAGGAGCCCGCAAGGCCGAGGTGGCGCCGGTGAAGAGGATCGTGCCGCCGCCTCGCGACAGCATGCCGGGCAACACGCCACGCACGTGCAGGAAGGCCCCGTACGGCCCAGCCTCGAAGGCGGCGCGAAAGGCCTGCGGATCGATCTCCTGCACGTCGCCCCGCACCATGTTTCCCGCGTTGTAGATCAGGACGCCGACCGGACCCAGCGTGGCTTCCGCCTCGGCGACCGCGGCCACCACCGCCCGCTCGTCCGCCGCGTCGTAACGCAGGGAGCGGACTCTGAACCCTTCCGCGCCGATTTCCCCGGCCAACGCCTCGATCGCCGCCGAACGCCCTGTGAGCCCCACGGGCCAGCCGGCCCGCGCGAACGCGAAACCGAGCGCGCGGCCGAGTCCAGGCCCGGCGCCGACAATCAGCGCTGACTCCTTCATCAAGACCATCCCCCCGGCGGTGACCTTCCGCGGCCCGCCTGGGGTTCCCTGCCGGCTAGAGCCCCGGCACGAGTTCCTTGGCCTCACGCCAGAGCCCTTCGCGGTCCTCGGGATGGGCGATCGCGATCATGCGCCGCGCCCGCTCCTCGATCGTCGCTCCCTTGAGTTCCGCGACGCCATACTCCGTCACGACGTACTGGACGTGGTTACGCGTGGTCGTCACGGCCGCGCCCTGGCGCAACGACGCCACGATGCGCGGCTCCCCCTTGGCGATCCTGGCCGGCAGCGCGATGATCGAGCGCCCCTCGGGTGCCAGGCTCGCGCCGCGCACGAAGTCCATCTGGCCGCCCACGCCAGAGACGACGTAGGGCCCGATCGCCTCCGCAGCCACCTGCCCCGTGATGTCCACCTCGACCGCCGAGTTCACCGAGACCATGCGCGGGTTCTGGCGGATCACGGCCGTATCGTTCGTGTAATCGACGCCGTGCAGCGAAACCCCGGGATTGTCGGCGACGAAATCGTAGAGGTCCCGGCTGCCGAGGGCGAAGCTCGCCACGATCTTGCCCGGGTCCGTGGCCTTGTAGCGCCCTGTGATGACGCCTTGGGCAGCGAGATGCCGGACGCCGTCCGACATCATCTCGCTGTGCACGCCCAGATCCCTGTGGTCCGCGAGCGCCGAGAGGACCGCGTCCGGCACCCGGCCGATGCCGATCTGCAGGCAGGCGCGGTCCGGCACGAGCTCCGCCACGATACGCCCGATCGCTGTCACCGCCTGGTCCAGAGGACGCTCCGGCAGGACCGAGAGGGGCTCGTCGACCGCCACGCCGACCGTGATGCGGTCCATGGGGATGCAGGCGTCGCCCAGGACCCGCGGCACCTGCGGGTTCACCTGCGCGATGACGATGTCGGCCTGCGCGATCGCCGTGAGACTCGCGTCGATCGATGGTCCCAGGCTGACGAAGCCATGCCGGTCCGGCGGGCTCACGTTGATCAGCGCGACGTGGGGACGCGTCTCAGGCTGGGACAGGTACCAGGGCACGTCCGAGAGGAAGAGCGGGATGTACGAGGCGGTGCCGCTGCGCATGGCCGCGCGGAGGTTCGGCCCGACGAAGAGGGAGACGTCGTGCACATGTCCGAGGCAGTCGCCCTCCACCCAGGGCGCGGGGCCCTCGAGGTGCATGTGCACGAGCGTCACGTCCGAGAGCTGCGGGCCGCGGCGGGTGAACGCCTGGAGCAGGCTGCGCGGGGTGGACGCCGTACCCTGCACGTAGACCCGCATGCCGCTTCGGATAAGCTGCATGGCTTGGTCCATCGATACCATGTCGAACATCGTCGTTGTCCACATCCTACCTATTCGTTCAAGGCCCCACCGAGTATAGCGAAGCCGTTCGGCGGGGCAAGCCGCCGAGCGACCCCTGGGTTGTGTCCACCTGCGGGCGTCAATGCGGTACATCTGCCGAACCCGCGGGCGTCTTCGCGGCGGATGCGTCAGGGAAAGTGGCGCAGGCTCCTGGCAAAGCGCTCGAGCACCGCGATCGGCACGTCGCGCCCGTAGAGGCTCACGAGGACTGAACGCCGCAGGCGCATGCCGTGCCCCGTCCATCTGCTCGTACCCTCGACGAAACTGACGGTTGGCAGCGCCGTACCGGCAAACCCGGTCCGCCCAAGGAGCGCCGGGCGCCCGCCGAGGCTGATCTGGTCCACGTCCTTCAAATTCCGCGCGAAGTTCGCCAGCGTCGATGGGAACTCGAAGAGCAGGACGACGTGCGCCGGGTCCGGGTCTTTGGCCGGCAGGCGCGTGAGGCTCGGATCGACGCAGGCCGCGTCCAACTGCCAGAACGGCATGCCCACCGCAGGCGGCATCGCGTTCAGGTTCAGCCTGCTTGCCTGCGCGGGCGTAAAGCTTCCCTCACATGTGTAGCCGGGCACGTCGGGCACCACGAGGCCGAGCTGTCCTGGCAAGGACTGCACCGGCACCGGCATGGTACTCCCTGACGGTCTGACCTCGTACAGCACCATCGGCACGGACGGCGCCACCCGACTGCCTCCGAAGGCTCCCAGGAGCAGAAGGAGCGCGGCGAGGACGGTCAGCCACCGTCGGCGCCTCGAGCCTGCATGCATCAGGGCGCCACCTTTCCGACCCCATGCTACATCGCGCAGTTCCAGCTTTCTACAGCGCAGGAGCTTCTCGCGGCCGGTTGAAGGATGGCCGGGCGCCGGACGAGAACGCTGCCTTACCTCCCAAGAGAGAGGGTGCAGACGGTGTCTTCATCGCGCGGTCCGGCCTGGCGTTCCCCGGACGTGCTCGCCATAGCGTTCTCGGCCTTCTTCGCGGATCTTGGCTACCAGGCGGTCCTCGCCGGCTTCCCCCTGTTCCTTGTGCTCTACTTGCACGCGCCCGTCTGGCTGTTCGGGCTCGCGACGGCCCTCAGCTACGGCGGCGGCGCCGTCGTGGCGTACCTCGGCGGCCGGATCGGCGACCGCACGGGCCACCGCCGACTGGCGCTGTGGGGCAACGCTTTCATCCCGCTCCTGTCGCTTGCGGCCCTCGTCCCAGCCGTGGCACCGGCCGTTGTGCTGCTGACGCTCGGCTGGTGGGCCCGCAACCTTCGCACCCCCTCGCGCCGCGTCATGCTGGCCCGCATCGTGCCCGAGAGCGAGCACGGCAGCGCGTTCGGCTTCCTGCACGCCCTCGACATCGGCGGCGCGATGCTGGCGGCCGCCTACGTCCTTGTGGCCGTGCTCGGCCACCTGGCCTGGCGCTGGGTCTTCCTCGCGACCGTCCTGCCGCTCGCCGCCTCCACCTTCGCACTCAGCCGCACAAGAAAGGTCTCGGAGACGCCGCCGACGCGGAGCGACGAGGCGGCGTCGCAGCGGCCGACCGTCGGCCTGCGCACCCTGCTCCTCGCGGCGGCGCTCTACGGTTTCAGTTCCTACAGCGTGGGCTTCCCTGTCCTAACGGTAGCGCAGGGCGCCCATGCGCCCGCCGCCGGCATAGCCGCCTTCCTGGTGCTGCAGGGCGTATCCGCCGCCACCGGCTACCTGATGGGCGGCCGGCTGGGACGCACGCTCGTGGTCCGCTACCGCAATCTCTCGCTCTACGGTTATCTGGCGGCAGGAATCGGCTCAGGGCTGATCGCGGCGTCCTACGGCCTGCATCTCGGCCTCTGGCTGCTCTTCCTCGGCATCGTACTGCTCGGCTTCGCGCTGGCAGTCGTCGAGACGCTGGAGCCCTCCCTGATTGCCATGCTCGGCCGGCATGGGGCGGCCGGTCGCGGCTTTGGTGCCCTCTCCGCGGCGCGCGCTACGGGTCTCTTCGTGGCCAACCTTGCGCTGGGACTGCTCTACACCCTGGGTGCCGCCTACGCGTACGGCTACGCCACCCTGGTCGCTCTGGCGGCGGCGCTTCTGCTGGTGCTCGCGCTGCCGAGCGTCTCGCGGGCCGAGGCAGAGACGGCCTAGCGGGCGCCTCCCGCCGGGACCGGCACCACGTGGGCACCGGCAAGGCGCGTGAGGATTTCCTCAAGGTCCTCTCCCGCCACGATCAGGCCGTGCCGATCGATGCCGACGACGGCGTGCACGGGATCCTCGCTCACTTGTACCAGACGGGCCACCGCCTGTGCCCGCTCCAGGCTGCCGCGGGCGTAGTCGGGCACCAGGGGCCGCACCCCCTCGAGCCAGGCGTGCAGGTGGACGATCGCACCGATGCCCGGGTGTGTGCGGTAGATCAGATGATGCGTCAAGGCGTCGGCCGAGACGCGGTGCGGCCGGACGCCGGGCGGCACCGAGACGAGCAGGGCGCGGTTCTGGGCGTCGTAGCCCTTCACGAGTTCCACGTCGCGTCCGACTACCTCCATGCGCATCCAGTCGACGCCGCTCGTGGACATCCAAAACCGCTGCTGGTCCTCACGCACGCTGAGATTGCCGTACGACATCCGGCTACCCTGATAGAGCCGCTCCAGATGCCGACGATCCTGATGGGACAGAAAGTCGCCGGCCGGCGGTCCCGACGCCAGCGCCCCCGTCTCCGCAAGTCTGCGCGCGGCGCGCCGCATCGCGGGGAGGGCCTCGCCGCCCTGGGCGAGCTCGGGGTCGAGGTCGCGGTCGAAAATGTTGTCGATCACAAGGTGCACGTCCAACAGCCGCAAACGCTCCACGATCTGGCCAAAAAGCCTGGGGCTCCACGCCGGTGCGGCGATGCGCTCGACGAAACGGTCCGGGGAGCGCACGTAGATCTCCGGGGCATCCTCGGGACCGGTCACCACGATGGCTAGGTTGGCGAGCGAGCGCAACAGCCACGTGCGGGAGAAATCCTCCGGATCCTGCGGCAGCCGCGGCTGCCGCAGCAAGGCAACCACGACGACACTGCCGTCGTGGCGGTGGTAGGCCTTGGGCTCCAGAGGGTCGACGTGCGCCAGGACTAGGCGCGCCCCCCGATTGGACAGCTGCACGCGCCTGTTTCCTGCGCCTTCGAGCGCGGCCGCCAGGGCGTCGTCGAAGCGCACCATGCAAAGATCCCACGCCGTTCCGTGAAAGGCGAAGTCCACGCTGCGACGCCCCCTGTGTGGCGGGTCTCTTGCCTGCAAGTTTGCGGTCGCCGCCTGGATCCCTCGTGGGCAGGGCTTGCCGGACGAAAGTAGGACCGAACGGCCCCCACTCTGATGGCCCGGACGGTGCGCCCACCGGGGGTGCAGCTGGACAGCCTCGGGAGGCATCGTGCGCAGGCTCGGCGAGCAGTCCACGCACCAGGAGTTCTAGGGTTCACAGGCGGCGAGGGCGCGGCCGCACGGCCGCGCCCTCGCGCTGTACCGGATCTCAGGCCCCGATGGCCCGTGCCGCCTCAGCGGCCGTCACGATCTCGGCGAATCCCGTCATGGCGGCGAGCGTCGCCCGCTGGATCTCTTCGGCCGCCACGACCTCCCCCCGCAGCAGGAGATCCCGGGTGGCGGTGGCGTCGGAGGTGAAGAGCACCTTGAAGCCGCGCTCCCTCGCCTGCCTGGCCGTCGTGTCGCAGCAGTGCTGGGTCTGAAAGCCGGTGATCACCACCGTGTCCACCGCGTCCCGCCGCAGGTAGGCCTCGAGCGGCGTCTGGCCGAAGGCGCCCGGAAAGTGCTTCTTCACGACGGGTTCACCCGCGAGGACGTCAAGCTCCGGATGCATGCGCGCCCCTTCTGAACCCGCGCGGAAGTCCGAGGACTGGGGATCCAGGGCCTCGTGCACCACGTGCATGACTGGCCGGCCGGCCGCCCGGAACGCGGCGAGCAGTTCCTTAATCCGCGCGAGGGCATCGGGCCCTCCCTTCACCACGAGGCCGCCCACCGGAGCGAAGTATTCCTGCTGTGCGTCGATCACCAGTAGCGCCGCTTGCAATGGGGTTCCCTCCCTGCCGCTTTGGTTCCATTCTAGTGCCTGTCCGGCAAGCGGAACATCCCGGACAGGGCCTTCCGCCCGCCACTAGGCGCCGTCCGCCACCTCGCGCGGACCGGCAGCCTCCCGACTTAGCCCCCGCACGACCGCGCCCCCGCCCAGGGCGGTCAGGAGCGCACCCAGGACCAGCACGAGCGGTACGCCGACGAGCGCCGCGAAAGCCCCGGCGAGGGCCGCCAGCGTGGGCTGCGCGACGGTCGTCACGACGCTCGACGCCGCCAGGAACTTGCCGTACTGGTCCTGCGCCACGACCTCCTGGCTCAGGGTCATCAGACTGACGGACAGCACGCTCGCCGCAACCGCGGCGGCGAAGAGGGCGACCTCCGTCGCCCAGACGTCGGGCCAGACTCCTACCGTGCAGACGGCGAGGGCCATGACGGCGAACCCGACGGCGAACTGCACGAGGCGCGATCCTTTGAGCCAGCGGCTGCCGGCGCCGCCGACGATCAGACCCGCCGAGAATACGGCCTGCGTCGTACCGAGCACGACGGCACCCTGGTGCAGCACGTGGACCACCAGGAACGGCAGCAGGCTCATCACGACGATCAGCGCGCCGTTGAGCGCGGCATTCGCCCCGACGAGCAGCCGCACCGGCCGAGCGCGCAGCATCGCCCGCCACGCTACGTGTTCCTGATCCGCATGCGCCTCCTCCCTATCGCCCGGGCGCGGCGGTCGCACCGACAGGGTAAGGAGGCAGCCGAGCGCGAAGCTCGCCGCGTCGAGCCAGAGGATCGCCTGGAAGGGCAGCACCGCGATCAGGGCCCCGCCGAGCAGGAGGCCGCCGAGGCTCGCGGCTGACGTGCTGGTCTGGTAGAGGCTGTTGGCCTGCTGGCGGTTCCCGTCTTCGAGCAGGCTGGCGAAGAGCGCGCCGATCGCCGGGAAGAGGAACGACACTGAAACCGACGTGAGGCCGGTGACGACCAGAAGCGCGAGGTACGCGGCGCCCCTGCCGAGGTGCGGCCACGCGATGGCCGCCACCGCAAACAGCACGAACGCGCCGAGATCCGCCAGCGCCGCGATGTTCCGCCGGCCGCCGATGCGCCGATCCGCCACGTGGCCTCCGGCCGGCACGAGCACCGTAGAGACGAGGTTGCCGACGACGATGACGGCGGCGACCGACCAAGGAGCCCCGAGCAGATGCGTGATCACCCAGAGCATCGCGATCTCGTAGATGCCGTCCCCGACCTGCGAGATCGTCCGGCCCGCGATCAGGCGTAACTGGGAGCCGTTCACCGCGCCACCTCCAAACCAGGGAAAGCCCTCACCCCGGATCTTGAGGCGTCACAGCTACCGGAGCCGAAGCCCATGGGCTTTGAACCATGCGTCTTCGGTTTTGAGGACCGCTGCCGACTGAGGCGCGTGCCCACCCGGGAAGAATCGGATGGTCACGTGGCTGTCGTTCCGTTTGAGCCCCTGGTACATCGCCCGGAGTAGGGGAGGGGGAAACCCTTGGTCCTTCGTCCCGCCGATGATCAGGACCGGGATCTGGATCGCGCTGTAGCTGTACGAGTTCTCCTGATACCAGGGGGCACTCAGGTTTTGTCCGTACTGTGAGAGAAACGTTGCGTAGTCGCCGAGGTCGCCTGAACCGAGCGCATCCTGGGTCTGTGCGTTCATCCACTTCATCATTGCCACGGGCCCCGGATAGGGACTGACGAGCTCCGCCGCCCGCACGTCGGGGTCGTGCGCGGCAAGAATCATTGCGACGTCGCCGCCCATCGAGAAGCCCCAGAGGTACGTGGCGTGCGGCAGAACATGGAGGCCCGAGATCCTGCCAAGGGCGGCAAGGCCGTTCACGACGTCGCGGTAGTTCTGGTACGGGTCCCCTGGAGTGCCTTGGCTCGAGCCATAGCCAACGTAGTTGGGCAGGTACGAGATCGCCTGGGTACTGGCTACGACCGCCGCCTCGAGCGGTCCAATCGTGGGGTATCCGGTGTAGTGCACCGGATCGCCGCTGACGATGATGCCTCCATGCAGCTCCACAAGCAGGGGGTAGGAGCCGCTCCCCGCGGGCACGTCCAGATAAGCCTGGCAGCGCTCGCCCCGGCTCCAATAGACTAGGCTGTAGACCCGGACTCCCTCTGGAACGTACTTGGCGGCCGCGGCCCGCAGGGGGACCGACTTGAGCGATATGGGTTCTCCATTCGCCTTCGGCACCGAAACAGGGATCGAGAGATCTCCTAGC
>JAJYSZ010000038.1 GCA_021793315.1 Bacillota bacterium
GGTGGAGGTAGCTGCGAATCGGGCCCATGGCGATCCCCACGTCGCCGAAGCCGGTCGCGATCAGCTTCACCTTGCCGGGATAGGCCGCGATATCCCCCGCCGCGAAGACGCCGGGCAGGTTGGTGGCCATGGTCGCGGGGTCCGCCGCGATCGCATGCGAGCCCTGGAACGCGAGACCCCACTCCTTGAGCGGGCCGAGTTGCGCGTGAAAGCCGAGGCCTGAAACGACGGCCTGGGCCTCGACCGTCTCCTGCCCGCCGTCCCCAAGATGCTCGAGCACGGCGTGGGTCAGGCGGTCGCCACCCCGCACCGCCCTCAGCTCGCACGGCGCCTTGAGGTGAACCGAGGGCAGCTGCTGGATGCGGTCGAGGCTGCCCGGCTGGGCGCGGAACTCCTCGCGCCGGTGGACGACATAGACGCGGCGCGCGTGCTGGGCGATCTCCCAGGCCCAGTCGAGCGCGGTGTCGCCGCCGCCGACCACCACGACGTCCTTGCCCTGGAACTCGCGCAGGGCGGGCGGGATGTAGTAGACGCCGCGGCCCTCGAAGGCCTCGGCGCCCTCGGCCGGCAGCCGGCGCGGCACGAAGGCCCCGAGTCCGGCCGTCACGAGGATCGCCCGGGCGGCGAGCCGCCCGTCCGAGGTCGCGAGGATGTAGCCGCCACCCTGTCCGGCTTCGAGCGTCTGGGCCGTCGTACCGAGGTAGAGGGTGGGGCGGTAGTGGAGCGCCTGGGCGATCAGCGCCTCGGCAAGCTCTGCGCCGGTCACGGACGTGAACCCGGCGACATCGAAGATGTGCTTTTCAGGGTAGAGGGCGGTGAGCTGGCCGCCGAGCTCCGGCAGGCTCTCGACGATCGCGGCCCGCATGCCGTGCAGACCCGCCATGGCCGCGGCGAAGAGCCCAACCGGCCCCCCGCCGACGATCAGGAGATCGTATCCATCCAAGGCCATCCCTCCGTGCTCCCCGGGACAGATGGCGTCCATGTGGACGTCCGAAACGGCATAAGTATACCGGCAACAGTATCAGCGAGAGACTCCTGCGTCAACGCCAGGGGCGTGAAACTTTCCTGAAGCCCGGCGCTGCGGGCCGGATCGGGGGCGGGTGCCCGGGTGCGCGGTCCAGCTCGTGCCGGCGTGCGGAACGCCACCAAGGCAAGGGACGGCTCGCCAAGCTCCCTGCGTCAGCCTTTTCGCCATCTGCATACCTCCCTTGTCATGCGCCGGGGCATTTTGCCGATTGCAGACAGCCACTTTGTCCGAGACTACCTCCAGGGGAGGCTGGTCTCATGGCGGCCGCCAAAGGCAAACACCGGGCGCAGCGCAGGTGGAGCGGGCTTCGCTATCTCCTCGCCGCCTTGACGCTTTTTGTCGGGCTCTTCATCACTGCGGGGCTTGGCGCCTTCGTCATGCCGCTGCCCGCCTCGGCCACCATCGCGCCGACCCTCGTCTACGACCGCACGGGTCAGTTGATAGGCACCCTCTCGCCGCAGAGCCGCCTGCCGGTCTCCTACAGCCAGCTGCCCAAGAGCCTCCAGAACGCCATCGTCGCCACCGAGGACAAGACCTTCTGGACCAACATCGGCGTCAACCCGACCTCGATCGCGCGCGCGGCGCTCGTGGACCTGACGCACGGCACGATCGTCGAGGGCGGCTCCACCCTGACGCAGGAGCTCGCGAAGAACCTCTTCCTGACCCAGGAGCGCACCTTCTCGCGCAAGTTCGCGGAGGTCTTCCTCGCCCTGCGCCTCACGGCCACCTTCCCCAAGCGCGACATCCTCACCATGTACTTCAACACCGTCTACTTCGGCGAAGGGGCCTGGGGCATCGGCGAAGCCGCCCGCACCTACTTCGGCATCGCGCCCGCGAAGCTGGACCTGGCCGAGTCCGCGCTCCTGGCCGGCCTCGTGGCGGCGCCGAGCGCCTACGACCCCTACCACTACCCGGCCCTGGCCCGCTCGCGCCGCGCCTGGGTGCTGCAGCGCATGGAGTCCACGGGCTACATCACGAAGGCGCAGGAGCAGGCGGCGGCCAGTGCGCCCCTGAACCTGGCCGGATCGGCCAACTCGGCGCCGGTCGCCCCTTACGCCTTCGAGGCGACCCTGGAGGAGTTGCAGGCCAAGGACCCTTCGCTGGCCCAGGACCTGCCGCTCGGCGGCTACAAGATCTACACGACCCTGGACCTCCACGACCAGCTGGCGGCGGACCAGGCGGTGGCGAACGACATGCCGCCCGCCCAGAGCACCTGGCAGGGCGCTCCGGAGCCCGAGGGCGCCCTCGTCTCGCTCGATCCCCGCACCGGAGGCGTGCGGGCGCTCGTCGGCGGCCGCGACGCCCAGACCGCCCCCTTTGACCGCGCGGTGGACGCCTACCGCCAGGTGGGCTCGACGTTCAAGCCGTTCCTCTACACGACACTGCTCGAGACCCACCACTACACCGCCGCCTCGATCATGAGCGACAGCCCCGTCTCGTTCGTCGGCGTCGATGGGCAGCGCTACGCCCCGCGCAACGCCGGCGGCGAGGTGGCAGGGCCCATACCGGTGCGCAGGGCGCTCGCCATCTCCGATAACGTGATCGCGATCAAGTGGGCGGACATGGTTGGGCCCGCGGCGATCATCAAGACGGCGCAGGCGTTCGGCATCCCCGGCCCCCTGCCGAACAACCTGACGATCACCCTGGGCTCCGCCTCGATCTCGCCCATCGAGCTCGCCCAGGCCTACCAGGCCTTCGCGGACGGCGGCGTCTGGCACGACGCCCACATCGTCGACCGCGTCGTCGGACCGTCGGGCCGGGTCGTCTACAGGGCGAAGGTGACGTCGCACAGGGCAACCACGCCGCAGATCGCCTTCATCATGACGAAGCTGATGGAGGCCGTGTTCAACCCGGGCGGCACGGGCAGCGGCCTCTCCCAGAACCTCAACTTTCCCGTGGCCGGCAAGACCGGCACGACGAACAACCTCTACGACGGCTGGTTCGCCGGCTATTCCTCACGCCTCGTGACCGTGGTCTGGGTGGGCAACGACGAGCCGAACCGCCCGAACCCCGGCCAGGGAGCGGCGACGGCGGGCCCTGTCTGGTCCGACTACATGGCCCTCGCGGAGAACGGCAATCCTCCGCCCGACTTCAAGCGGCCGAGCGGCGTCGTGCAGGTGCCGATGTCCACGCTCGACGGCATGCTGCCGAACCCGACGGAGCCGTCCTACTACGAATGGTTCCTGCGGGGCACGCAGCCGAAGGCCGTCTCGCCGATCCAGTACACGGGGCCCTGGACGCTCTGGCCGAAGAATCCCGGCCAGTGGTACTACGCCTACCACGGACCGCAGGGCCACAATCCCCTGTGGGTGAAGCTGATGGGATTCCCGCCTGGCGCGGGAGGCGGCTAAGGGCGAACGTTGGGGGAGCGCCCTACCTGCGGGCGTTCACCGTGAACGTCCGCCCGCGCCCGAACGTCCTCTCCACCGTGTAGCCGGCAGACTCGAGAAGACGCCTCACCTCGTGCAGAGGGCGCGCATCCGGATCCCCGACCTGCTCCGTGACCGACAGGAGACCGCCCGGGCGCAGCACGCGGTGCAGTTCCGAAAGTCCCGCCGCAGCGTCCGGCAGTTCGCCGAGCACCGCCACAAGGAAGGCGGCGTCGAAGCTCCCCGCCTCGAGCGGCAGGCGCAGGGCATCGCCCTCCACGTAGCGCACGTTCCTGATTCCGCTCCTCTCCAGGCGCTCTTGGGCCATGGCCAGCATCTCCGGCTGGATGTCGAGCAGCCAGAGCGTTCCCTCGGGTATGGCGCGTGCGATCTCGACGCTGAAGTAGCCCGGTCCTGGCCCGATCTCCAGCACCGCGGCGTCCGGGGGCAGGTCCAGTCGCCTCGCGAGCGCGGTGGGCGACAGGATGAGCCCGCGCAGCGGGTGCAGGAGATGGCGGGCGCGGGTATACGGCATGGGTCCCGCCGCATGTCCATGATGGCCTGACATGTCCGAGCGCCTCCTCAGGCCCAGTCTGGCCGAGGGCGCAGAGGGAGGCCATTGGTCTCTGGGGCACTCCTGGCCATACGGATGCGGCGGCAGCGCATCGCGCTCTTGACAATACGGGTGCCCCTGCGCAATGGTTGACTCATAAGTCAGTCAAAGGATGAGACGATGCCGCGCACCAAGGAGGCCTACCGGCAGATCCGCCAAGACCGGAGCGAGAAGCTGCTCGCCGTGGCGGTCGAGGTATTCGGGCGCAACGGCTACGTGGGCACGAAGATCGACGACATCGCCGCCGCGGCCGGTGTCAGCAAGGGCCTCGTCTACCACTACTTCCCCAGCAAGGAAGCTCTCTTCACCACGTTGGTCGAAGAGGCTGCGAGCGGCACCGCCCGCCTCTTCCAGGAGGCCCTGGAGCAGCCCGGCAGCGCCGCGGAGCGCCTGCGCTGGCTGATCGCGCGGGAGGTCTGCGGGATGTCAGGCGATCCCCAAAGGTTCCTCGTGATTCTGCAGGCCCTCATTAGCGACGCTGCCCCACCGCAGGCACGCGAAGCGGTCCTGGGTATGGTCGCGCACGAGGAAGCGGCCGTGGTGGCCCTGATCACCCAAGGACAGCGCGACGGACAAGTCGTGCCCGGTGACCCGCATCAGCTTTCCCTGCTGCTCGGATCGATGGTCCAGGGCATGGCGGCCGCCATGGCCACGCAAGCCTTGCGGCCCACGCTGCCTACCACAGAGAGCCTCGTGGGACTCTTTATCCTGCCGGACCGGACGGGATAGCCCTGCCGGGCCATGCGGTCCGCGTCACGGCCGACGACCTGCGCGGATGCCCGAAGTCTAGTGCCCATGGCGAGGAGGCACCGTGCGATGTCCGGAGAGCAGAGGTTTGAGCGCTGGTCATCTTCCTACGAGCGCTCCATGCTGCAGAGCCTTCTCTTTGACCGCGTGCATGCCGCCATCTTCCGCGCCGCCGGCAGTGGCCCCGTTCCCCAGGCCGTGCTGGATGTGGGCTGCGGGACCGGCCGGCTGCTGCGAGAGATGCACCGCAGGTGGCCACAGGCGGAGGTCATCGGTGTCGACATCGCGCCCGGCATGATCGCCGAGGCGCGCAGGCTGGCGAGTTGCGGGCAGTTCGTCGTGGCGCCCGCGGAACATCTCCCTCTGCCCGCGCAGTCCGTGGATCTGGCGGTGAGCACCATGTCCTTTCACCACTGGACGGACAAGGCGGAGGGCATCCGCGAGATCGCGAGGGTTCTCAGGCCGGACGGGAGGTTCATCCTGGCGGACCACATCGCGCCCAGGTGGCTGCGGCTCTTGGGCGCCACCCCGACGTTCAGCTCGCAGGAGCGGCGTTCGGCGTTCGCTGCCGCCGGATTGACGGTCAGCGAGCAAAGTCCCGTGCTCTCCCGCTACCTTCTCCTGACCGTGGGTCGCAAGGGGACCCGCTCCCAGCCGCCGCAGGGCCCCCCGGATCCGCAGGCAGCGGGAAGGGCCCGAACTCTGTGAGGAGTACGGGCCGACGTACTACGCAGTGTTCTTCGAGGACCAGCAAGGCAACCGCTTCGAGGTATGCTGCCGCCACGCGGTCGAGTAGGGCAGGGATGCTAAAGGGGCCGTGCCCCTCGTTACGGGGAAGACCCGCGGTCCGTCAGGGATCGCGGGTCTTCTTTGCGGTCGGGACCCTCCATCTCGGGAGCCTTTCTTGACGCCCAGAGGCGTCCGGGTGGCCGAGAGAGCGGTCATTGGCCGACGATTTAGCGCGCGTGCGCTGCACGCATACCGTTGCCGTACAGCATGCATATCCGGTCGCGCATGCCAGGCGCACAGAAAGAAACCGGACCGTCGCTGCCTGCGGCGAGAGCCTGCGCGTGCAACTGCAGTGCCGGGCCCCCTGCAGGGGACACCCGGCGCGAACTTCACAGTCGAGGCCACGGAAAGCCAATCCGGCAGCCGGAAGTTCTCTGCCGCCTCCTCATCAGGCCTGTGGGCACTGGCGTCTACCAGCGCAGAAGCGTCGCACCCCAGGTGAGGCCGGTGCCGAACGCCACCATCAGCACGACGTCGCCAGCCTTCAGCCTGCCCCTCTCCTTCGCCTCCGTGAGCGCGAGCGGGATGGAGGCGGAGGACGTGTTGCCGTAGCGCTGCACGTTCGTATAGACCTTCTCCATCGGCATGCCGAGCTGTTCCGCGATGTAGGTGATGATGCGCAGGTTGGCCTGGTGCGGCACGAGGAGATCCACGTCTTCGAGCCCGAGGCCGGAGTCCCCGAGCACCTGCTTCGCGATCGCCGCCATGTTGCGCGTGGCGTGCTTGAACGTCTCGCGCCCGTTCATCTTGAAATAGTGCATGCGCTCATCGACCGTGCGGTGGGAGGAGGGATTGCGCGAGCCGCCGCCCGGGATGTAGAGAAGGTCCGCCTTCGTGCCGTCGCTCGCGACGCGCGTGGCGAGGATGCCGCTCTCGTCTTCCCCCGCGGGGCCGAGCACCACGGCGCCGGCCGAGTCGCCCAGGAGGACGCAGGTGGCGCGGTCGGTCCAGTCGAGGGTGCGCGAGAGCACCTCGCCGCCGATCAGCAGGATCCGCTTGTACGAGCCGGAACGGATGAGCCCCTGCGCCAGGTTCAGGCCGTAGAGGAAGCCCGTGCAGCCCGCGGCGATGTCGAAGGCGGCCGCGTTCTTGAGACCGAGGTTGGCCTGGACGAAGCAGGCCGTCGCCGGGAAGGGCATGTCGCCGGTGACGGAGGCGCAGATCAGGAGATCGATGTCCTCGGGCGTCAGGCCCGCGTCGGCGATCGCCCGCCGGCCGGCCTGGGTGGCGAGGTCCGATGAGGCCTCGTCGTCGGCCGCGATGTGGCGCTCCGAGATGCCTGTGCGTTCGACGATCCAGGCATCGCTCGTCTCGACCATCTTCTCGAGGTCTTGGTTGGTCAGGACCTTCTCGGGCGAGTAGGCCCCGATACCGAGGATGCGCGCGCGCGTAGCTTCCATGTCAGACGGCACCTCCTGAGTGGGATTCGCCCGGCAGGAAGCGGGCGGCGAGGATGCGTGCGAGCCAGGCGAGCAGCAGTCCGACGATCGCGCCTGCCACGACGTCGCTCGGCCAGTGGGCGCCGAGGTAGAGGCGGGACCACGCGACAGCCGCCGCGTAGACGTAACCGAGCACTGTGCCCCACCGCCCAGCGCGGCCCCAGGTGCCGGCGCCGGCGAAGGCAGCGGCGCTGTGGCCCGAGGGGAACGATGCGCCCCCCGGCACGGGGCCGAGCAGGATGCTCCGGCCGAGCACAAGGAATGGCCGCGGGCGCCCGATGATCGGCTTGAGCGCGAAGTCCACCACGATCAGCACGAGCAGCAGCGCGAGCAGGATCGTGATGCCGACGCGGCGACCCTCTCCCTTGCGGAGCAGCTTCCAGACCCCCAGGAGGAGCCAGACGCCGCCGAAGGAACCGATCCAGGTGAGGCCCATCGCCACCGGGAAGAGCCAGTGCGGCTGCCCTGCGAAGAAGCGCAGGATCGCGATGTCAGGGTGCATCAGTGAAGCCCCCAGGGTGTCTTGAGCACCAGACGTCCCTCAGCAGGGGTGAGCTCGCCTGCCGCCTCCATCGCCGCCACCACTTGCGCCTGGCGCTGGGCGGCGGCTT
The DNA here is from genome assembly GCA_021793315.1 of Bacillota bacterium. Classification (GTDB taxonomy): domain Bacteria; phylum Bacillota; class Sulfobacillia; order JAJZYS01; family JAJYTV01; genus JAJZQO01. The sequence continues at coordinate 7,596 of JAJYSZ010000038.1, forward strand.
TCGGATTCGCGAGCGGGTCGTAGTAGCTCGGCGCCTGCGGCAGGCCCGCCAGGAGTGTGCTCTGGGCCAGGGTGAGCTGCGCCGGGGTGCGGCCAAAATATGTTTCCGAGGCCGCAAAGATGCCGTAGGCCCCATGGCCGAGGTAGACCTGGTTCAGGTAGAGGGCAAGGATCTCGCGCTTCGGGTCGAGGCGGGTCAGGGCGATCGCCAGCACCATCTCCTCGAGCTTGCGCGGAATCGTCTTGCGGTCGGTCAGGAGCTGGTCGCGCACCAGCTGCTGGGTCAGGGTGGAGCCGCCTTCGACGAACTGGCCCGAGGAGAGGTCGACGAGGACGGAGCGCGCGATGCCCTCGAAGCTCACCCCGATGTTGCTCCAGAAGCTCCTGTCCTCGGTGGCGAGCAGTGCCTCGACGAGGCTTGGCGCCACCTGGCGGACCGGCACCCAACGGCTGTGGCGCAGGCGGATCTCCTGCTTCACCTTCGCGGGCAGGGCCCTCAGGTCGGGCAGTCGGAGATAGGCGTAGACGCCCCCGGCGCCCAGGGCCACGAGGCCCGCGAAGGCAAGGGTGAAAAGGATCGAGAGCCCCTTCCTCAGTCCGCCTACTGGACGCCTCTGCGTGGCGGGCGCGATGCCTTCCACCCCCCAAGGTGCAAGAGGGCTTCCACCGGTCCCGAGAACAGGCCCTGCGCAAGCAGCACGGCGACTGCCGAGCTGACGCCCAGGATCAGGCCGCCGATCTCGTCACTCGGGAAGTAGAGACCGGCAATCATCTGGCCGAGGGCCGCCAGCGCCGCGTAGAGGAACCCGAGCGCCATCCAGTCCTCTCCCGCACCCCGGAGGCCGGCCGCGGCACCGAACAGGAAGGCCCCGAGACGCGCGGGAAACGCCGAGGACGACGGCATCGGCACCAGGGCCCGCACCAGCCCGCCGGTCGCCGCGGGCGGGCGCGCAATTGGGAACGAGCTCGACAGCAGACTGGCGAGCGCGTACGCGAGAGCCCCCGCGAGCAGGGCGTGCACGACGGCGCGGCGCACCGCCAACTGCCGGCGCGGCCAGAGGACCAGGACGGCGAGCAGCAGCAGCACGGCGCCGAGACCGGCCCAGTGTGCTACGAGGACGGTCGTCGGACCAAGACCCAGGGTCAGGGCCTCCGCCTGCAGCCAGTGCAACGGGTAGATTTCAACACCCAAGTGCTATCACCTGCTCATAAGAAACCTTTACGTGTCAGTCGCTCCGCCTGAACGCCTCGAGGTCCTGCAGGGTGGGCAACGCCGCCCGGGCTCCCTTGCGCCGGGTGGCCAGCGCCCCTGCGGCTGCCGCGAATTCCGCCGCGGCGAAGGGGTCTCGCCCCTGGCAGATGGCCGCGGCGAGCGCCCCCATGAACGCGTCGCCTGCGCCGGTCGTGTCGACCGCCTCCACATGGGGAGCGGCGATGTGCCGCTCCTCTCCCCCAGTCATGACCAAGGCGCCCTCCGCACCGAGCGTGACGCACACCACCTCGGGCCCCGCGGCGAGCAGGGCCCTGCCCGCCGCGGCGGGATCCTTGAGGCCTGTCAGGATCTCCGCTTCCAGGCGGTTCGGCACGAGCCAGTGCGCGAGTGCCAGGAGCTCTTGCAAGTCCTGCCGCGGGGGCGAGGGGTTCAGGAGCACCATAGCCCCCGCCGCCCTGGCCCTGCGTGCGGCGGCCACGGCCGCGGCCAGGGGTACCTCGAGCTGGAGCAGCAGGGTACGGCAGACGAACGCGCGATCCGGCAGGGCAAGGATGCGCTCGGCCGCGAGTTCGGCATTCGCGCCCTGCGCGACGGTGATCGCGTTCTCGCCGTCGGGGGTCAGGGAGATCGCGGCCATGCCGCTCATGACCGGCGCCGTCTCGACCGTATCGGTGAGAACGCCTTCGTCTCCGAGTCCTTGCCGCAGGCCGGCGCCGATCGCGTCCCCGCCGACCAGCCCCACCATGCGCACCTTGCAGCCGAGGCGGCTCGCCGCCACCGCCTGATTCGCGCCCTTGCCGCCAGGCTGGAGCTGTGCGCCCCGGGCCAGGATCGTCTCGCCAGGTCTGGGCGGGGCCGAGACCTCAAGGACAAGGTCCATGTTGATGCTGCCGACGACGAGGACGTCGCTGCCGTCAGGCATCCTCGAGGTCTCCCGGCCCAGGGCGGCTCCCGCTCTCCTTAGCCTTCGCCACGGCGCGGAAGTATGCGGCCAGGCTGCGCCCCTCGCCTTCCGTCACCCGCAGGTAGGCGCGGTGCAGAGGGTCCAGCTGGAGCCCCCCCATCTCGAGCCAAGGCTTGCCGTCGTCCTCGCGCCAGTTCCCGCCGAGCCTGCGCACGATCGTCTCGCCGACGTAGCCCCCGATCACCTCGGCCAGCATGTCGGGCTCGGCGGGCTGCTTCGAGACGTCGCGGCTGACGAGCTCATCGAGTTGTTCAAGCGACGAAAGGGAGAAGTCCAGGAGCCCGCCGCCCGCCTCGCGCGCGGCGCGCACCTGGATGAAGGCGAGTCCCTTCATGCGTTCTGCAATATCCAAAGCGTTCCCCCGCCCGGCCATATGGCAGCGTAATCCTCCCGGGCCCACGATTGCCCGAGTGCACCCATCGTATCCACTTGCCATGTGCGGAGGCAACCTCGCCCGACCCGCCCGAGCCCACGTGGCCCACTCACGCATTGCAGCGCAGGCCAAGCACCCTCGGCCCCCGGCGACCATAGATCGATTAGGCAGGGGATTTTGCGGCCAACGCCGCCGCTAGGGGGTCTGGTTCGTCATCCCTTGGGCGCCGCATACGTGCAGCGCCTCACTCCGCCCGGATGCCTTGGTCCCGCCTGAGCCTCCAGCCGTGCGCACACCACCTGTTCCAGTCTGCCTTGGCGGCCCTCCGAGTGCCCCGCCGGCCGCCGGTCCCAAAAACGTTAGGGTGGGTGAACGCATGCTCGCAGAGAGCCCTGAGGCCAACCTGGCGCCGATCGAACGCCTGGTGCGGCTGATCCGGGAAAGGAAGGCAACCGTCGCGGTGCTCGGACTCGGCTATGTCGGACTGCCGCTGCTCACAGCCTTTCTCGACGCCGGCTTCCCGGTCATGGGAATCGAGCAATCCCAGGCGCGGCTCGACGCCATCCGCAGGGGTGAGGATCTGGATCTGCCGCCGACAGCCGCCGAGCAGGCGCTGGCCAGCGGCGCGCTTCGTCTGGCCAGGGAGCCCAAGATCCTCGCCGAGGCCGACGCGGTCATCATCTGCGTGCCTACGCCCCTCACGCGCAACGAGGTGCCAGATCTCCGCTACGTCGAGCAGGCGCTCGACGACGTGGCTCCGTACCTCAGGCCGCACATGCTCGTCGTGCTCGAAAGCACGAGCTACCCCGGCACCACCGACGAACTCCTGCGGCCAGCGCTGGAGCGCTCTGGCCTCAAGGTCGGCAGGGACATCTTCGCGGCCTACTCGCCAGAGCGCGTGGACCCGGGCAACAGGCGCTTCCGCACGCGCAACACGCCGAAGCTGGTCGCAGGCGTGACGGAACTCTGCACCCGCGCCGCGGCCGCGCTCTACGCCCAGGCCATCGATCGGGTGATCCCCTTGGCGTCGCCGTCGGTCGCCGAGATGGCGAAGATCTTCGAAAACACGTACCGCGCCGTGAACATCGCGCTCGTCAACGAGCTCACCATGCTCTGCGACCGCATGGGCCTCAGCATCTGGGACGTCCTCGATGCGGCGGCGACAAAGCCGTTCGGCCTGCAGGTCTTCCGCCCAGGACCCGGGGTGGGCGGCCACTGCATCCCCCTGGACCCCTTCTACCTATCGTGGAAGGCCAAGGAGTTCGACGTGCGACTGCACTTCATCGAGTTGGCCGGTGAGGTGAACCGCAAGATGCCGTACTTCGTGCTCGACAAGGTGTCCCGCCTGCTGAGCGAGGAGGGCAAGCCTCTCAAGGGTGCGCGCGTCTGCGTGCTCGGCGTGGCTTACAAGGAGGACATCCCGGACACGCGCGAGTCCCCTGCCGTGACCGTGCTGAACCTCCTCGCGGCACGTGGGGCCGACGTCGTGTACCACGATCCCCACGTGCCGCAGCTCGGTCCGGACTCCGGCAGCCGCTGGACCGGCCGCTCGACGCCGCTTCAGCAGGCTGTGGACGGCGTGGATTGCGTCGTCCTCGCGACAGCGCACGCCGCCGTGGACTATGACTTCGTGCTGGCGCAGCCGACGATCGTCCTCGATGGCCGTGGTGCGCTGCGGCGCGCCGCAGCCGCCACGGCGCGGGTCGTAGAGCTGTGAACCGCTTCAGGAGGTCGCCCAGGGCGGGACGCCAATCCCGCCCCGCCCGCACAAGGCCGCCATCTCTTGCCCCACGCCAGGCACCGGTGGCTATCTGATGGAGCGATACCTGCCGAAACTGCAGGGACTCGCCCTTTTCCTCCTTATCGCGGCCGCAGTGGTAGGGCTGAACGCGGCCATGACCCAGGGTGGGCTGCTCGGCTTCAGTCTCTACGGTGCGATCACGCTCACCTATCTGTTGCTCAAGATCCTCTTCTCGCTCTGGTACCGCCCCTTCGACGCGCCCGACGACTGGTGCGAGCATCAGCGGGTCGCGGTCGTGGTGCCCGTCTTCAACGAGGATCCCGAGGTCTTCCGATCGTGCCTTCTCAGCATCCTCGGCCAGACTCGCGCGGCGGACGAGATCTACGTCGTCGACGATGGCTCGAAAGATCCCGCGTGCTACGACCTGGCGCGGGAAGTGCTCCCAGACTCACAGGATCGCGTGGTCCGGTTCCCCCAAAACCGTGGCAAGCGCTACGCGCAGGAGGTGGCCTTCCGCAACACCTCGGCGGACATCGTACTGACCGTGGACAGCGACAGCGTCCTCGACAGGAACGCTGTCTGCGAAGGCCTCAAGCCATTCACGATGGCGAACATCCAGGGGGTCTGCGGGCAGGTTCGCGTACTCAACCGCAACCACAACTTCCTGACGCGGGTGCTGGACCTGCGCTACCGGAACTCGTTCCTCTACGAGCGCTCTGCGTATACCGTGTGGGACTCGGTGCTCTGCTCCTCCGGCGTGATCAGCTTCTGGCGCGCGGAGCTGGTGCGGGCCCACCTGGACGACTACGTCCATCAGACCTTCCTCGGCGTTCCCGTCGGCTACGGCGACGACCGGAGGATGACCAACTACGCCTTGCTGCAGGGCCGGGTGGTGTTCCAGGAGACCTCGATCGCAGACACGGTCGTCCCCATCAGCCTCAGGCACTTCCTGAAGCAGCAGAACCGCTGGAACAAGTCGTTCTTCCGTGAGACCCTATTCGCCCTGACCCGGCTGCCCTTGCGCCGGATCGCCTGGTGGATCTCGCTGAGTGAGGTCGCGCTCTGGCTCTTCTTCACCGTCAATCTGATCGCCAGCGTCATCCGGCCCGCCTTCGGCGGCAGCGAGCTGGGCGTCTACTACCTGGGCTACCTCGCGCTGATGGCCTACGCCCGCAACGTGCGGTTCGGCATGGGCAACTGGGGCACGTTCCTGCTCTCTCCCCTCTACGGGGCCCTGCATCTCTTCCTCCTGGTGCCGCTCCGGGTAGTCAGCCTGTTCTCGCTGCGCGACGGTCGGTGGGGAACGCGCGAAGCCGACGGGCCGCCACCCCCTCCCATGGGCAACTACGCGTCTTCCGGATAGGAGGAGGGCACCATGCCACGGTCGCGGGTCCTGTTTCTGTGCCTGATCCTGGCCGCGATTGTGCTTGCCCTCGTCATGGAGTCGGGGCTGTGGTCACCGTTCGCCGTGAGCGGCAGGGTCGGTCTTCCGCCCGCCCAGAAGGTGGCGATCTCCCCAGCGCGGCAGCCCGCACCCGCCCCCTCCTTCAAGCCCGCGCCCCAAAGTCCCGCCTGCACTACGCCTGGGGCCGGCTGGCACCTTATGTGGAGTGACGACTTCAACGGCCCCTTCGACCCATACCGCTGGCACGTCGTCACCGGGCAGCCACGCAAGAACGGCGAAGTGGAGGACTACCTGAAATCGAATGACTTCACAGAGAATGGCGACCTCGTCCTGAGGACTGCCCGGCAGGGATCGGGATACTCCTCGGGCGCGATCGACACCCAAGGAACCATGTCGCTGCTCTACGGCAAAGTGGTGATCCGAGCGAAGCTGCCGCGCGGGCAGGGCATCTGGCCAGCGTTCTGGCTGCGGCCGGCCGACGGCAGCCTGCTGCCGGAGACGGACATCATGGAGGTGCTCGGAAGCCGCCCGCGCGTTGTAGACATGACGCTGCACTGGCAATCGGCCCAGGGGCCGACGCACACCTACGTCGAGCACACGGGGCCCGATCTTTCGGCAGCATTCCACACCTACACCCTCGTCTGGCTTCCCGGCGAGCTGCGCTGGTACCTGGACGGCCAGCTGATGCTCGACGTAAAGGCCCATGTTCCCGCGTCCCCCATGTACCTGACCCTCAACACGGCGGTCGGCAGCAGCTGGGGCGGCTACCCCACCGCGACCTCCCAGCTGCCGCAGGATCTTCTGGTGGACTACGTCCACGTCTACGAGTACGGCCAGTGCACCTCCGGCCGGTTCGCCGCGATGCCGGGCGCTGCGCTCCAGTCCGGCGGCGACGGCCGGGTTGCCGTCTTCGTGCTGCACCAGATCTCGAACTCCAACCCCGGGCCCTACAACATCACGCCCGCCCGCCTGGCCGCGGACGTCACTTTCCTCCTGCGGCACCACGTGCGGTTCATGTCGCTCAGGCAGTTCCTGGCCTACGAGGAGGGCCGGTGGAAACCTCATGGGGCGTGGGTGCTGCTGACGTTCGACGACGGCTACAGCAGCATCTACCGCAATGCGGCACCCATCCTGAAGGCGCACCACATCCCGGCCGCGCTCTTCCTGATCGGCAGCAGGGTCGGATCCGAACGTTTCTGGATGTCCGCACCGCAGGTCGAGGCGCTTGCGCGCAGCGGCTACTGGTCCATCGAGGCCCACACCTACGCGGAGCACAGCATGCAGAACGGCCACCCGACGCTGCAGACGCTAGGGCGTCGCAGGAACCGCCGGCAGATCGAGTCCGACGTCCATCGTGAGCAATCCCTGGTGGGCTCCCTGAGCGGCAAGTTCCCCTATGCGTTCGCCTTCCCTTACGGCTACCAGACGAACTGGCTCGCCGGCATCTTCCACCGGACCTACGCGCTCACGTTCGGCACCGAGTACGCCTTGGCCCGGCCCGGTCAGAGTGTGGTGCCGCGCATCGATCTCGGTACCCCCGAGGCCCGCGTCCAGGAACTTTGGCAGCGGCTCTTGAGCCACTGAGACAAGCGCGCCGGAGTGCCCGACCTTGCACAAATCGTTCGACATTGCGCACCAGAGTCAGAGCGCCTTGCCGGCCGGCCCCGCAAGCCGCGCTACCGCCCATCCGGCTGGGGGCCCACCCTCGGCTCGACGCCTGTCGACACGCTCGGCCATCCCCGCCCGCACCAGAAGCCAGGATTCCGCCCGCCACCGGCGAATGCAGGTCTATCCGCGCGCAAGGGGGCAATGCGTTGAAGCTTTCCTTTTCCGGATTCCGGGTTCCCCTGGCGGTTCTAAGCGTCGCCGCTCTCGGCTCCTTCATGGGCCTGGGCTCTGTGGCTCAGGCGGCCAGTGGCAACTCGGCCTCGATCGTCTACACCGCAAACCCGCCGCACCATTTCGCCTTCAGCTCCCTGCCGTCTGCCGCGAACCTGAGCGATCAGCAGTACTGCATAGATAATTACGGCTACAACTGCTACGGACCGGCAGACATCCACCAAGCCTACGACATACCGTCGAATCTGACCGGTGCAGGCCAGACGATCGTGATCGTGGACGCCTACGGCAGCCCGACGATCCAGCAGGACCTCGCGACGTTCGACGCCGCGTTCGGCCTGCCTGCCCCCACCCTCAACATCATCTATCCGGCCGGCAAGCCGACATTCAACGGTGGCCACGGCACGGTCGGGGCCAACCAGGTCGGCTGGGCGGAAGAGACGTCCCTCGACGTCGAATGGTCCCACGCCATCGCGCCGGCCGCCACGATCGACCTCGTGATCGCGCCGACGTCGTACGGCAACGCACTGAACGTGGCCGAGGCGTACGCGGTGAACCACCATCTCGGCAACGTCATGTCGATGAGCTTCGGCGCGCCTGAGGCCGCCATCGCCGGCGGCGGCAACAACCTCCAGTTGCAGCAGGCCGACCAGATCTACCAGGCTGCCGCCAAAGCAGGCATCAGCGTGTTCGCCTCCGCGGGCGACAATGGTGCCACCAACGGCTACGCCCAGCCGAACGCCCTCTTCCCGGCGTCTGACCCCTTCGTGACGTCGGTCGGCGGAACGAACCTCTTCACGAACGCGGACGGTTCCTACAAGGGCGAGACCGTCTGGAACGACGCGGATCCGCTCCTCTGCCCGTACGGCTGCTCGGCCGGCGTGATCGGCGCGACGGGCGGAGCTCCGTCCGCCGTCTTCCAGGCACCGTCATACCAGTCCACCGTGACGGGCCAGACGATGCGCTCGACGGCTGATGTCGCCTACAACGCGTCCGTCTACACGGCCGTGCTCGTCTACCTCGGCTTCCTCGGTCCGAGCGGCAACGGCTTCTACTTCTTCGGCGGCACGAGCGAAGGCGCCCCGCAGTGGGCCGCGATCACCGCACTCGCCGACCAGTCGGCCGGTCACGCGCTCGGTCTCCTCAACCCGACGCTCTACCAGATCGCGCAGAACCCGGCCGAGTACGCCGCGGACTTCCACGACGTCACGGTGGGCGAGAACGGCTTCAACGGCCCAGGGTTCCAGGCGGGCACCGGTTACGACATGCCCACGGGGCTCGGCTCGCCGAACGTGGCCAACCTGATCGATACGCTCGCTGGCAAGTAGCTGAGACCGCGGCGCCCCCGCCTTCGTGGCGGGGGCGCTATGCATTTCCGGGGTGGTGCCCACGGTCAGCGGGCCTTGAGGCACTGCCAGGTCCGGATAAGACCCGCAGCCGCGCAGCCTGCCGTCGTCGAGCCAGATCACCTGCTCTGCCGCCGCGAGGGGGCGTGCACTGTTCGCCACGACGAGGCACGTGCGTTTAGATTCGACCATCCGCTGCCAGAAGCGGTGTTCCGTCGCGGGATCGAGGGCCGCCGTGACTTATCGAGGACGAGGAGGTCCGGTCCGCGCCAGGAACGCGCCGATCGCACCGAGAACGTGGATTATATCGGCAGCCCCCTTGCGCACCTTGCCGCGGCGCGGCCACGACGGCTCAGGGAACGCCTATGGAGACGAGTCGGCCATGTGGCGATTTGGCGGAGCTTTGTCGGAGAGGCATGGAGATTCCAGGGCAACCTCGGCACGCCGCTCAAGCGGCCACAGGCCCGCACCCGGATAACGGGCGGCCGCGTTCCCCACGCGCATCGCTGTCGGGAGGTCGGACATTGTCTGGCACGCCGCCGAACCAACCCTCTCGCTCCCTGCTGACCGCGCTTGGCCTCCCCGGCAGTGCGGTGGTCCAGCCGACGTCAGGCGGAACCGACGCCCCGGTCTGGCGCATCGCAACACCGGAACGGCCATACGCCTTGCGTCTGCGTCCGCGCCATGGGGAGATGGCCAGCCGGCGCGAGGCGTCGGCCATGCGGGCCGCCAGGCTGGGTGGCATCCCTGCCCCGGAGGTTCTGCGCGAAGAGGCCCTGCGGGACGCATCGTGCCTCCTCACCACCTGGTGCCCTGGCGAGACGCTGGCCACAGCGATCCTGGAATCCGGGGCGGATCCCCGTCGTCTTGGCTGGGCCTGCGGACAGCTGCAGGCCCAGCTCCACGCCATCGACGCGCCGCCCGACTTGGCCGGGGGCCGCAGCTGGCTCACCCCGACGCCGGAGGAGGAGCGTCTCCTGACCGGCGCCCGCCACGTGCAGTCCTCACGTCTGCTGCACCTCGACTTCCACCCGCTCAACATCCTGACAGACGGTCGGAAGATCACAGGTGTCGTCGATTGGGTGAACGCGGCCGCTGGCGATCCCCGCCAGGACCTCGCGCGCAGTCTCGCGATCCTGAAGCTCGCCCTGCAGCCCGAAGTGGCTGCCTCGCCCACGCTCACCTCTGCCGTCCACGCCCTAATCGACGGCTGGCTTGCCGGCTATGAGGCAGAGGCCGGCCCGCAGCGGCAGCTGAATCGCTTCATGGCATGGGCCGGGCTGCGCACGGTCCGGGACCTCAGCGGCAAGCGGTCCCCCGCGGCCCTGCGCACCATGGCAGACGAGGTGGCAAAGTGGATCGGCACGGTATCCGACTGACTTCCCCAATCTAGAAGAGGGACCGCGGCACGTTGCCGCGGTCCCTGCGCGATATTCCGGTCTCAGTGGCCCGCTTCGGGCCGCCACACCTTCCACACGGCGCCTGCGAGGTCGGGCGACGGGTGCAGCGCCGTCTGGCCAGGGCGCCAGCCCGAAGGCGTCACCTCGCCTGTGGCGCGGACGTGCTGGAAGGCGTGCACCTGGCGGATCAGCTCGTCGACGTTCCTGCCGACGGCCGGCGTGAGGATCTCCATGGCCTGGATCACGCCGTCGGGGTCGATCAGGAAGCGCCCGCGCAGGTCGACGCCGCCGGCATCGTCGTAAACGCCGTACACTTCGCCGATCCTGCCGCTCTGGTCGCTCAGCATCGGGAAGGGCACCCCGCCCGAGATCATGCGCTCAAGCTCGTCCGTCTGCCAGATCTTGTGCACGAAGCGGCTGTCCGTGCTGACCGACAGCACCTCGACGTCGAGCGCCCGAAGTTCCGCATACCTGGCGGCAACTGCCGTCAATTCGGTCGGTCAGACGAAGGTGAAGTCCCCTGGGTAGAAGCAGAGCACCACCCAGTGCCCAAGATAGTCGGAGAGACGGATGTTCTTGAAGCCGCCAGCGACCAGGGCGCTCGCCTCGAAATCCGGAGCCTGTGCTCCCACTCTCGCCGTCACAGCCCTGACCTCCCTCTCTTCTGCCTGCGCGGGCGTCGCCCGCGTGCCCGCCGCGATCGGCCCGCGCGCAGCGCTGACGCAGCCATCGTCGCTCCCTGGCATCTGCCCACCTCCCGCACGTCTCGTCCACTTCCCGCCGCCTGCCCCGACCGCCTGCGGCCGGAAGTGCCCAAGGTGGGAGGCGAACGGAGGATCCCGCTCGGCCCGTGTGACCCGGGGTCGGGACGACCGACCCTCAGCGGTGGTACGGTGTTCCGTCCAGAATCGACACGGCCCTGTAGATCTGCTCGAAGAGGATCGCCGGCACCATCTGGTGCGAAAACGTGAGCCGCGAAAGCGAGAGGAGGCTCGCCCGCCGGCGCAGCTCCCCGTCGAGTCCGAGGTGCCCGCCGATCAGGAGCGCCTGGGTCGCGGATGCCTGCTGCCACCCCGCGACCATGCGCGAGAACGCCATCGAGTCCAGCTCCTCGCCGAGCGGGTCGAGCGCCCAGAGCACCGCGTCGGGCGGCAACCCTTGCGTCAGGCGCTCGGCTTCCTGCCGGCGCACGCGGTCCTCGTCCCGCTCGCCGAGACGCGGGTCCGCGCGCAGCTCGGGCTTCTCCTCCCAGTGCAAGGGCAGGCGCCCCTGCAGCCGCTGCAGGTACGGCTGCGCGGCCTCCCGCCAGGGGCCGCGCACCGGCCCCAGCGAACGCACAAGGATCCTGCCCATGCCGATCGCCTCCTGCACGTCGCGATTCGCGCAGGTCTGCGTTCCTCCTGCGAGAGCAGGACATCCGTTTAGCTGGGCAGCCCCAGGTGTTCCGGCAGGGCCTGCAGGCGCACCGGCCGCTCAAGGATCTGCCCTGACCGCGCGATCGTCACCCGCACCGTGGTCCCGGGTGTGAAGTTGGCCAGTTCCCGATAGAGCGCCGCGAGGTTGGCGACCGCCCGCCCGTTCAGGGCCAGGATGACATCGTGGGGCAGGAGCCCCGCTTGCGCCGCCGGCCCGCCCGCGTTGACCGCCGTCAGCGCGACGCCCGACCGCGCCTTGCCCTCGACCTCCACCGACGGCGCGTCGCTGGCGGAGATGCCGAGCCAGGGCCTCGGCACTCGGCCGTGGGCGATCAAGGCATCGACGACGGGCGACACGACCTGGCTCGGGATGGCGAAGCCCATGCTCTCGAAACCGATCGAGCTGATCTTGACGGAATTGATGCCGATGACCTCGCCGTCGGCGTCGCAGAGCGGTCCGCCGGAGTTGCCGGGGTTGATTGCGGCATCCGTCTGGATCAGCCCGTAGGCGCGCTGCGCGTAGCCCTGACCGAGCGAGCGGTCCATGCCCGACACGACGCCCACCGTGACGGTGCGGGCGAAGCCCAGGCCCATCGGATTGCCGATCGCGATGGCCATCTCGCCCACCTCGGGGCTGTGCCGCGTCAAGGCCGCCGCCTTGAGATGATGCGCCGGGACGCGCACCACGGCGATGTCGGTCAGGGGATCCTCGCCGACGATCTGGCCCCGGTAGGACTTGCCGCCCTGCAGCAGCACCTTGAGGCGGGTCGCCCCGGAGACGACATGGTCGTTCGTCACAATGTAGCCATCAGAGCGAATGATCAGGCCGCTGCCAGAGCCGCGCGCGATCAGCGGACCATCGGGGCTGCCCTGCAGGTTGACAATGCCGACGACGCTCGGCGACACGTCGCGGGCGACCGCGATCGGCGGCCAGGGCATCGCTGAAGCTGCCGGAGATGAGGAAAGCAGCGAGGCAAGGCTTAGAGCGACGAGGCTCAAAAGAAGGCACCTCCTGACGCCTTAGTCTGCCCGCTGGAAAGCGAAATCCACCGAGGCCGGGGCCCCGGTGGATTTCGCTTGGCTCTGCCGAGCGCCTGTCAGTGGTCGCTGCCGCCCTGCGGCATGAAGACGTTCATCGTCGGCGCCTGGGCCGCTGTGCCTGTTGCGGTGATCGTCTGCGCGACAAGGCCGCCCTCGCCTGAGACGCCCTGGGCCTGTACCTGATCGCCGGGCTGGATGTCGCCGAGCGTCGCGGTCTGGCCGTTCAGGGTGACCTGGCTGCTTTGGTCCGCCGCCACCCGCACGGAACCGTTCGGCGTGGAGAGCATCAGCCAGTTCGGGCGCGTCCCCAGCACTGTGCCCGTCACGGTCTCGACCTGCGCCTTGACGATGATCAGGGTCACCTGGCCGCTGCTGACGATCAGCTGGACCACGTCGCCGGGCTGCACGTTCGAGAGGTTGCCCGCCATGCCGCCCAGCACCACGCCCACGGAGCTGCCCAAGGTGTAGGTGCCTGACCCGAGGTTGCCTGTCGGACCGTGCTCGCCGCCGGTCGGCGCCGTGATGCTGATCGAACCCGAGCTCACCTGGTAGACGGTGCCGGTCACCGTGCCTGCCTCGGTCTGGACCTCGGTCGTCGCGGTGTCGACGATGACCGCCGCCTCGCCGTCCTGGTCCAGGATCATGAAGATCGGGTCGCCGGCCTTGAAGGACGCCAGCGTGGACGTCTGGTTGCCGTAGAAGACCTGCCCGACCGGCGAGACGGTGAAGGTTTCGTTCGTGCCGGTTTGCGTCGTCGTCGAGGTGCCGTCGCTGCCCGTCGCGGGTTGCGCCCCGTAGACGCTCACCGTCACCGTGGTCTGCGTCTGGCCACTCGTGTTGGTTGTGGTTCCCGTGCCGACGAAGGTGCCGCGCACGGTCGAGCTCTGTACGGTCTGGCTGCTGCCGAGCAGCAGCTCAAGGCGCATCAGGAGGACGGCCAGTTCGGCCCGTGTGATGTTGCCTTCCGGCATCAGGTCCCCACGGTCACCCTTGAGGAGCCCAAGCTGGACGCCGAGGGCCATCGAGCCCTTGGCCCATGCCGGCACCTTGCCCTTGTCGTGGAACTGGCCGAGCATGCTTGCCTCCGCCGCGGAGCCCGGCCCCTTGATTCCCAGTGCGCCTGCGATCATCGCCATGGCCTGTGCCCGCGTCGCGTCCCGTCCCGGCGCGACGCCGCTGCCGAGGCCCTGGAAGTAGCCGGCGGTCTGCGCCGTCTGCACCTGGCCAGAGAAGGAGCTCTGCGCCTTCACCTTGCCCTGGTAGCGCAAGAGGATGGCGGCCAGTTGGCCGAGCGTGATCGGCGCGCCGGGATCGAACTGGGTCTGGCTCACCCCGTTCACGAGCCCCTGCGCGGCCAGAGTCGTGATGGCGGACTGCGCGAACTGCGCGTCCGCGAGATCCTTGAAGTGCCCCGGTGCGCCCTTCGGCCCGGCCGCAAACGCACTGCCAACACTCGTCAGAACAAGGGCCCCCGTCAAGGCGCTTGCCGCGAGCAGTTTCATCTGCATTGCACATGCCTCCCAGATGTGTTGTGTAGGCTCGACGCACAGACCATTCGCTCGCGGGCGGGCCCTTTCGGGGGGTAGAGTGCGGACGCTTCGACAAGTGGCGCCCCTGTTTCATGGGGCTCGGCGCCACTTTTCGGCAAATTCCGAACGGCTCATGTGGGCGGAACCGCAATGTCGCAGGATGGAGCGCGGCGTTTCCCCGTATATCTCCACCAGGGCACCAAGCTGGTGTAGCCTGGGTGGAGAGGTCTCAGTCCGATCTGGCTCTTGGGAGGTATTCGCCATGTACGAGGCGATCGGTCACCGGCATGCCGCCGCCACGGCCCATCCCCTGGCCACCAGCGCGGCCGCCCGCGTCCTTCGGAAGGGTGGCAGCGCCGTGGACGCGGCCATCGCCGCCAACGCCGTCCTTGCCGTGACGCAGCCCGACGCCTGCGGGCCCGGCGGCGACCTCTTCGCGCTCGTGTACACAGCGGCAAGCGGGGAGATCCACGCCTACGCGGCGGCGGGACCGGCGGGCGCCAAGGCGGACCGCGAAGCCCTGCGCAGGCGCTTCGATCGGATTCCGCCGCGCAGTCCCATGGCCGTGACCGTTCCAGGGGCCGTGCGCGGCTGGGAGATGCTGCACCGCCGACACGGCAGCCTGCCTTGGCGGGAGCTCTTCCAGCCGGCGGCCGACATCGCCGAGCAGGGCCACCCCGTCACGCGCAAAGTCGCAAGGAGCCTGGAAGCGGCCGAGGCCTTCGCAGGCGACGCCTTGCGCGCCTGCCTGCTGCCCTCCGGCCCGCCCAAGCCTGGCAGCCTCCTGCGCAATCCCGACCTCGCGGCCACGCTGCGCGCGATCGGCGCCGAAGGCGCGGACTGGTTCTATCGCGGCCCCTTCGCCCAGGCTCTGGAGACGGCGCTTGCGGCCGGTGGCGGCTTCGTCACGGCCCAGGACATGGCCGCCTTCGAGGCCGAGGAGGTGACGCCGCTCAGGGCCCTTTACAGGGGACGGACCGTTTCTGTGACGCCGCCGCCGAGCCAAGGGGTGTCCCTGCTGCTGGGCCTGCGCATCCTCGAGGGCTACTCGCCATCGGGCGTCGGGTTCCAGAACCCCCGCTGGCTCCACCTGACGGTCGAGGCGAAGCGCCGGGCTTTCCTCTTGCGCGACCGCCTGCTCGCGGACCCCGGAAGCGCGCCGCGCGACTGGCAGCTTCTGCTCGGCGACGGCCAGATCACCGCCGCCCGCCAGGACATCGACGAGGCCGTGAGCCGCAGGCCCTCCCAGGCCCTCCTGCCGGGCGACACGACATTCCTCTGCACGGTGGACGGCGAGGGCAACGCCTGCGCCCTCGTGCAGAGCCTCTACATGGGCGTCGGGAGCGGCATCATGGTGCCCGGCTTCGGCGTGAACCTGCAGAACCGCGGCTGCTACTTCAGCCTGGATGCGGCGCACCCGAACGCGCTCGCTCCCGGCAAGCGAACCGCCCACACCCTGATGACCTCGATCGTGACGGACGAAGGCGGCCTCAGGGCGGCGCTCGGCACGATGGGCGGAGACGGCCAGCCGCAGACGCTCCTGCAGATCCTCAGCCGCCTCTACGACTACGGCGAGGACGTCGACGAGGCGATCGCCGCGCCGCGCTGGCTGGACGGTGGCGAGCCCGAGCCCCTGCTGCAGCTGGAGGAGGGCCTCGCAGCCCTGGCCCCTTCCCTCGCGGCGAAAGGGCACCAGGTACAGGTGCTCGGGCCGCAGCTGCAGGCGATGGGCCATGCGCAGGCGATCGTCCGGCGCAGCGATGGGCTCCTGCGCGCGGCAGCCGATCCGCGGGGCGACGGCATCGGCTGGGCTGAATAGGCCATCTCATCTGGCTGCTATTGGCGAACTTACGATGTTGTCTGCCAAACGTTGCAGAGGCGTGACCCTGATCGTAGAGTAGGCCCAAGGGATTTTCCTTCCGGCCCCTCATCGCACCGTGCACGCCGTTCTCTGGCCCACGGCGCTCCGGTGCTCTTCACCGGGTCGCTATCGCGGGTTGCTATTCGTTCTCGGTCCTCTCATTGAAGTTCTGGAGCCAAGACGCCTGAAGCTAAGTCGCCTTAGCGTAGAGGGAGCGCTGGGGACGTTTACGGTCTTTGGGCTGTTCGTCTTCCTCGCCAGCCCTCCAGGTCAGTACATTCGTCCGGACATCGCCCCGTATGGCGTTGTCCTAATGGAAATTCTCTGAATGTCGGTTCGATCGTCTGGGGCGTGCTTACTGCGAAGGCTTTGTTCCATAGCGCTGCTTCCTAAGGTCTACGCATTACCCACAAATCATCTAGGATGAGCGGCATTCCAGATGACGAGGATCTCTTCGAGGCGGCGGAAGCCGCGCCATAGGACCTTCACGCCAGGCATACCGTCGCCTTTACGGGCGAGAAAGCCGCCGAGGCGGGCGAGCCAGATCACGGCAATGGAGAGGGTCGGCGGTTCAGCCGGCAAGGTTGCACCCTTGAGCAGGGACTTTTTGTGGATGCCGATGTAGATGGCCTTCCACTCGGCATCGGAAAAGACGGTAGTGCACGGTGCATCGGGCGTCTCCCGGGCTGCGTACGTGAGATGCAGCAAGCGCCAGGCGACGATGCAGTACACGGCGATGGCGTTCTCCAGGCGACGCCTGGTCTGCAGCTGGAGGCGCTCGATGTTGCAGCCGCTCTTGAGCGTGTAGTGGAACCGCTCGATGCGCCAGCGGAAGGTGTACCAGCGCACGAAGGCGGCAGCTTCTTGGGCGCCGGGGACGTCCAGCGTCGTCAGCAGGATCCAGCCAACCGGGGTCTCGCCCTGCGGCGGCTCGAGTTCATAGGCACAGACGACGCTCAGGTGAACCGGGTCGGCGTAGCGGCCGCGGTGCGCCGCAGGCGCCGGCAGCACGATCTCCTTGGCATGCAGCGCGAGGGTCGCCACTCTCTCCTGCCGCTCGCGGCCGCGGGGCAAGACCATCTCCGTCGTGCCCAGCAGCGGCGCGCTGGCCGCTGCGGCCGCCAGATCCGGCCATTCGCCCTGCAGCTTTCGGTTGTGCGTGGCGCGCACCAGCACGTCGCACCCATCCGCCTGGGCCTGGGCGAACACCGGGAAGATGTCGCTCTCCCGGTCCCCGATCACCACGAGCCGCGTGTCCCTGGGCACGATCTCGCGCACCTCGTGCACCGTCTCGGCCCAGCGCCGGCTCTCCGGATCCCGTGGCTTCTGCGGCTCCCCGGTGTCCCTGGCCCAGAACCGCGAGGTTAGCAGCCCCAGCGGCATCCCCGTGGTGTCGAGGGCCAGACTGGAGTGCAGGAAGAACCCTCTCGTGTAGTCCGACCCGATCGGGCCCAAGTCTTCGGCCTCGTCGTGCGTGGAGAAACTCAGCGTCGTCGTATCCTGGGCCGCCAGCACCACGCGGTGCCCCTTGATCCGTCCGACCGTCGCCTTGCGGTGCGAGAGAAGGATGCGATCGGCGCCAACCCTGGCGTTGTCGAAGAACCGGTACATCCCCTTCAGCCGGCTCCACCTGCCCGCTGCTTCCGGCAGCGACCCATTGGGGTGCTCGGCCAGGGCCGTCACCGTGGTCATAAGCCGCTGCGCCAGCCGCCCATCACCGAACTCCGCCTGCCCGCACTCGTGTACCGCCCACGCCTCGATGCTATCCCTCCTCGTTTCCACCTCCTTCTACATCTTCATTGCCAGATCCTTGCTACAAGAGCTGCTTAACTTGTAACCTGCTTACAGTAGGTTGTGGGTGACGGGTAGCCCAACGGGAACGTGATCTCCAATTGGCTCAACGGTGTTCTGGCTACGGAGGTGCTCGGAGCATGAAACCGTACACGCTGGCGCTCGACGGGTTCCTTGCGCTGTGCCTGGCGTTTGGAGCGGCCGGGTGCCAAAGTCACCCCTCTCCGACATCGCAAACGTCCACCAAGTCCGCCTCACACGCGAAGTCGACTGGGACACCGCGCTCGAAGAAAGGCGGCAGCCCTTCGTCCGCCTCGAACGGTGGGTCGGGGAACAGCGGCTCCACCTCAGAAGTGGACGTCGTCTGGGAACGGGAGCAGACCGATCCCCCGCTTCCGAACCACCCCGTGAACGGGTGCGAACCGTACGGCTCCACCCTAGACGGCTTCTGCATCACGACGTATCCGATCTGGTCCCAAAGCAGTACGGCGATGTCCTTATGGTCGGGGATCCAGGCCGGCGCCACCGCCGAGATCAAAGGAGCGACCCTGGTCAGCGCCAAGACCCTGAAACCGTACTTTTCCTCGATGGAGATCACGGGGCCGGGCGGATTCACGGCGACGCTGCCCGTTGCACCAGACGGTGGCTACGATGGGAAAGTGACCTTCGCTCGCGCTGGGAAGTACCAGATCGGCGGTGTAATGAACGGCAAGCAGCAAGGGTCGCTTCAGTTCGATGTGTCCTACGTCCCGCACCCCGAGACGTCCGCAACCTTGGCGGACGTCTTCCCGGGCAGCCAGCCGCAGCTTCCGCATGATGTCGTCGTCGTCTACCCTGCTGGCGCAACGACGTCGGTGCCTGTGCTGTTCACCGACGTGGCGGGGCACCCGGCAGCCAATGTCCAGATCCCGGTCTCAGCCGTTGCGAAGCCCACCACCGTGACGACGAACGACCAAGGGGTGGCCACGGTGCCGCTCTCGACCATCGGGGCGTTCAATCCCGCCATTGCATACCTGAACCGCCTCTACGGTGCGCTCTTCTCGCTGCAGTACTGGACAGCCGATGTCTCTGGTGGCGTCGTGACTCAATGGCCGCAGTTCGCCGCCATCAACCCGGCGCCGACGCTGAACCCGCAGACGATCGTGCAGGATGGCGTCAAGTACTACCAGGCGAGCGCTGCCCTCGGCCGCCTTGACCCGGTCCACGCAGCGGTGACGATCAGCCAGGACGGGACGGTCAGCGCCGCCCAGCTCGTCTGCTGGCAATCGTGCAACTATGTCCCAGCGCATCCCATGGCGCACGTGCAACCGATCGTCCAAGACGGGAACGTCTACCTCGACGTTCCCGATCTCGTCGAGGTGCTCAATACCGTTGCCTGGGCTTCGCTCTCACCCACGGGGCAGCTGCGCGTTGCGGACTTCGTCGAGCCCTGAGTCCGGCCCGAATCCCCCGGACACGTCCCTGGACGCCAGGGCGTTCCCCGTGTGTCGGCAATGCCAAGGGGCAGGCCGCCGCCAAAGCCGTCTCGCAAAATGTTGCCCGCCGCGATCGCCGGCGCGATCTTCCATAAGGCGATCAACATCGGATAGTTCCACGGAACGATCATCTTCGTGCACCGCCCACGCCTCGATGGCTATCCCTCCTCGTTCCACCCCCTTCTACATCTTCATTTCCAGGGCCTTACTACAAGATCTAGTTAACTTGCAAACTGCTTACAGCAGGTTGTGGGTAAAACGGGTAGTCCTAAGGTAGCGGGGCGCATCTCCAATGGAGACGCGCCCCGCTTTCTCGTTGTTGCCCACAAGAGGTTGAACAGCGTTACGAAAGGGTCAAGGCCGCCGTCGCGCGGATGGTGGCCGAACTGGAGGGCGAACGGCGCGCTGCGGTCGCGGTCACGCCAGGATGGCTCGCGATCGGAACGGAAACTCGCGGACTTCGGCGCGAGTGAGGAGAACTGGTGCCAGGTTGCGAGGGGAGTCCAGAGTCTCAGGCGTTCGTGGCACGCGGTGGCCGCCTGGCGGCGGATCTGGGGTCGACCGCAAGGCCGCAAAGGGTCTGTCGGAGTCCGAAATCGCGAGGGCCTACGGGTGGACGCGCATGGACGGTGCCCTGCCCGACCGCTGGTGCTGCGACGTTCAGGACGGAGTGGCCGACGACAGAGTTCGGGGGCAGCGTTTCGCACGTGCCTGATCGAGACTGCCATCGCTGTACTGAAGCGCGGATTCGAACGCGCACGACCACTGCGGTCGACGCCTGACAAGCGATTGCCTTCGCCTTGTCCTCGAATGGGCCACATCCGCCAGGAGACGGCGTGCCCGAACCGTGCCGGCTGCGGGTGACCTACAGACCCACCCAGGCCAAAGCAGCTTTGCGCCGACCCACCGTGCCATTGGGCCGGGTTTCGCAGTGGTCGGATGACTGCTGCCTTGGCCGTCGCCCCCACAGGCGGGCACCGTGGAGTTCACCGGTACCCTCCGGTTTCACGGGAGAGTCCGGCGGGATCCACGATTCGACCGGGTTCGTACAACGGCCCGAATAGAATCGATGTGGTAGAAGAAGTGGGCCGCGAACAGCCATCCACCTGATGCTCGGGCACAGCATCCGCGTTCGCCGGTGCATGGCCAAGCGGCCTGCCAATCGCGATGGGGTAGGGGACTCGCCGTGAGGGGGCCTTGAGCATGAGTGTCGTTGGCGGATCCACGGGGCAGAAGGTGCGCGGAATCCTCGAGGTGCCGGGAATCGACGTCGAGCTCGCATACACGGATGTGCGGGGTGTGGACGACGGTCCGACGGTGCTGCTCACCGGCGGCATGCACGGGGGAGAGTATCCCGGCATCGCCGCGGCCATCGAAACGGCGCGCCGGCTGGACCCAACGCAGGTAAGCGGCCGCGTCTTCGTCATCCACTTGACGAACCCGCCGGCATTCTGGGACCGGCGCATGTACCTGAACCCGCTCGATGGCAAGAACCTAGGGCGTTGCTTTCCTGGCGATCCGCAGGGTTCGGCGTCCGAGCGCATGGCCGCGGTGGTCTTCGGCGTTGCGCGGCAGGCGAACTGCTGGATGGACCTGCATGGTGGCGACATCCACGAAGCACTCGTGCCGTTCTCCATTTTTTCGAGTCTCGGCGGCAGCGAACTGGTGGCCGCCGCACGCCATCTTTGCGAGATCTACGGCATCCCTCGTGTTGTGCCGTCCGGCCTCCCGCAGGGACAACCGACCGTAAGCTTCGACGTTGCGGCGGCGAGTCTCGGCATTCCGGCAATTCTGGCGGAATCCGGAGGGGTCGGACAGATCGACGACGCCTCAGTCGAACGGCACTTGGTCGGCGTCGAGAACGTGCTCAGGCATCTCGGCGTGCTCTCCGGCGCGCCGGCACCGCACGGCCCGCAGGTCGTGTACTCCGCGGAGGAGCGCGTGCGGTCGGAGGTGCAAGGCTTCTGGCGATGCCTTGTGCGCCCCGGAGACACGGTGCGGGCCGGCGATCCGGCCGGGGTCCTGAAAGACGTCTATGGCGACACGCTGCGCGAGGTCGCCATCCCCCGCGACGGCGAGGTCCTCTATACCGCCACCTCATACGCGATCGGCGTTGGCGATCCCCTGTTCTCTGTCGCTGTCCCGTGAGGGAGTTGTCCGGGCTCGCCTCGGCGCTCTGTCCGGCGCGATCCTGGAGTGATGCGATAGCTGCAACGGTGGCGCCGCGGCGCGGGGCCACTACGGGCCTGGTCGCGGGCAGCCGAGGGGGTGAGAGAGCCGTCCGAGTTCCGAAGCGAAGGAGGCAAAGACATGAAGGGGTTCCGCAACAAGTTCCTGAGTGGGCTGGCCGTGACCTCGTTGGTGGCCATCTCCGGTGGCGCTCTTCCGCATGTGGCGTCCGCTGCATCCGTTCAAGGCTACATCCGCTACGCCGAACCCGCGGAGCAGACCACGCTGGACCCCGCGGGGCTCGGCGACGACACCGCGAGCCGCGTGATGAACATGGTGTTCGACTCGCTGGTGGAGTACGACCAGACG
>JAJYSZ010000141.1 GCA_021793315.1 Bacillota bacterium
CTGACCTCCACGGAGCTGACGCGGACCGCCCTTGCGGACGCCTCGCTCTGTGTTGTGCTGACAAGGCACTCACGACTTGACCTCGCCCGGGTGCGGGCCTCCACCCGCCGGTATCTCAGCCTGGCGCCAGTCCTTGGCCCCTGAGGGCGCGGGTGGCGGGTGCGGGTGCGCGCCCCCGCGCCCAGTGGCCGCTGGAGATCCAGCCCGAGCCAGCCTATGGCGGCTCGGGCAGGAAGCAGGGAGGGACCAGAGGTATGCCGCCCGACTTCGTAGGACCCGCCTATCGTACGCTCCTGCAAAGGCGCAGGTCGCCGCAGACCTCTGAGGCCGTCCATCTGCTGACTGGTCGCATTGAGGCCGAGGCACCTGCTGCCGATAGGTACACCGTCATCTACCCGCCCACGATCAACTACGAGTACATGAAGCAGCGGCCACAGCACCTGATGGAGCAGTTCGCGGCGGACGGTCACCGCGTCTACTACCTGAACATCTGGGGGTCTAACGCGACTCCCGTGGAAGTGCAGCCGAACCTCGTCGTCGTCCACCGCGCGGCGGACATCGAGCGCCTGCCGCGCAGCCACCCGGTGGTCCTCTGGATGAGCTGGTCCGAGACGGTGAATTGGATCGACCGGATCCGGCCGGACGTCGCGGTCTACGACTGCCTGGACGACTTTCCGGAGTGGGCGGCCGCCGAGCGCCTGATCGTGCCGCGCGTCGACCTCGTCACCGCGACGTCGGAGGCGCTCTACGAGAAGATGCGCCGTACGCACCCGAGGGTGCTACTCGTACGCAACGCCTGCGAGTATGAGCGATTCAGCGGCCTTGCAAGCGCGCCGGACCCGCCGGACTGGCCGCGACTGGATCCGGACATACCGGTCGTCGGCTACGTGGGCGCGCTCGGCCACTGGCTCGACGACGAGATCGTGGCCCGTGTGGCGGAGCGCTATGAGGTGGTCCTGGTGGGGCCTTATCTCGGCCACCGGAGGGTCGTGCACCCGCGTGTCCACTATCTCGGACTGCGGCCGTACGAAGCCCTTCCGAGCTATCTCAAACGGATGCGAGTGCTCACGATCCCGTTTGTCGACAGCCAACTGACGCGAGCGACCAACCCGATCAAGATGTACGAGTACCTGGCCACGGGAAAGCCGGTCGTGGCGACCGCGCTGCCTGAAGCCTTGCGCATGCCGCTGATCCGGGTGGCGCGCACGCCCGGAGAATTCCTGGCGCGGGTCGACGAAGCGGTGCGCGAGGTCGGGTTCACCGCGGCGGCCGAGCGTCAGGCTTTCGCCCGGATGAACTCCTGGCGGGTGCGCTATGAGGCGATCCGGGATGCGATTGACGCCGTCTGGCGCGAAAAGACCGGGGGCTGAGCGCACCGGGCGGCTGCAGGGACCCGGGACGGGCCACTCGCTGAGAAGCGGCGCCGGCGCTCGCATGCGAGCAGCGGTGCGATTTCTGCAACAGGAGCGCTGGGGAGCCTATCGAGTTCGCGAAGGGACGATGGCCGGTGGAGCTGCAACTGCTTTCCCAAGCGGAACTGCTCGATGCCTGGCGGGACTTTGTGCGCGGGGATCAGGCCCATGCGTCACTGCGCATCGGCGACGTGGAGGCCGCAGTCGCCGCGCACGACGAAATCCTCACGATGCGGTTCGTGCGGCGATTCTACGCCTGGACCGACAATTACTACGGCCTGCGCCTGCCGGATGCAGCGGCGCGCGACCGCCTCGTGGAGGCCCTGCGCCGCGCCGACTACCTTGGCATCCTGACGCAGCCGGACTGGGAGTGCCGGCCGCTCGCCGAGATGGTGGTGGCCTACCATGCGATCCGGCCACAGCGCTTCTTCTACGCCTTCGAGAACTACTACGTGAGCCGGAACAAGACGTTCTACGAGTACTTCGCCGACACCCCGACCCTGCTCGTCGGCGGCAAGGCGGAGCGCTTCAGGGAGGTGCTCGAGCGCCGGTACGGGTGGCGCCGCATCGTCGGCACGGTCTATCAGTGGAAGTGGCAGGAGCTTGACGCTGCCGTCCAGGCCATGGACCGCTTCCCTTACCGTCTGGCGCTCGTCAGCGCCGGCGTCGCGGGCAAGATTCTCGCGGTGCACGCGAAGCAGACAGGTCATGTCGGCATCGACTTCGGCAGCGGCCTCGATACGTGCGTCCAGGCCGATGCCGACGGAATGTACGCTTGGCAGTGGGATAAGTTCCCCAGCTACAGCTGGCCTTCGGGCGAGCACGTGCTGGCACAGCCGCCGCTCGGCGGCACCCCCTGAAGGGTGGGGGGAGTGGGGCAGCGGACCGAGGGAGCAAAAGAAGGGCCGCCGAGGTCCGGCGATCCTTCCTGCCGCGGGAGCGGACTAGCCTTTGAGCGCGATCCGCAGCCCTTCCCCGGTGCGCTCGCATTGCGTCCCGAAGGGCTCCGAGAGCGCCTTCACGCGTCCCAGCGCCGCTTCGGCCTCCTCAACCGGCGCCGGGCAGGCGTCGCCCTGGGCGTCGAGCCAGACGGGCAGGAATTCGGCGCTCTTGGGCTGGCCCTTCCCGTCCCACTCGAGCCGCGCGACCCCGCCACGGTGGTTCAGGTCGCTGCGCAGCGACCGCCAGCTGTAGAAGGGGTACGGCCGGCCGAGTTCGGGTTGGGCACGGGTGATCGAATGGAAGACGAAGTTCCCGAGGCTGTAGAAGATGGGACGCCCGCGATACACCTCGATGCCGTGCAGCACGTGCGGATGGTGGCCGAAGACGGCGTCGGCGCCGGCGTCGACCAGCTTGTGCGCCAAGGGCTCCTGATAGTCCGCGAGTTCCCGCTGGAAGGCGGCGGTCCAGCCGTGCGGGATGCCCCAGTGCATGCCCACAACGACGATGTCGGCCATGGCCTTCGCCTGCGCGACGGCGGCGAGCGCCCGCTCGGCGTCGCCGGGCATCAGCTCCGTCTCGACGTAGGGCGCGATGCCCGGGTTCTCGTCGACCGTCACGGGATCGACGACATAGCGCGACACGACGCGGATGCCGGCGAGGCCCGGCCGCTCCGCAGCCGCCGAGGCGCCCTGCGGCAGCGTGGTGGCGAGGCCGAGGAAGGCGACGCGCAGGCCGCCCTTGGCCAGGATGGCCGGCGCCATGGCCGCCGCGACGTCCTCGCCTGCGCCGACTGCCTCTACGCCTGCGGCCCGGCAGGCGGCCAACGTGTCGCGCAGTCCCGTGAGACCGAAATCGGTGGCGTGATTGTTCGCGAGCGTGGCGACGTGGATCCCGAAGCGGGGGAGTTCCCCGGCGAGGTCAGGGTCCGCGCGCAGGTTGACGAGCTTGTCGGCCCGCTCGCCGCGGCGCGTCAACGCGAGTTCCAGGTTCGTGAACACGAGCGATGCGTCGGCGAAGCGCTCCTGCCAGTGACGAAGTCCCGCGTGATCTGCGCGTGCGATCGGCCGCTGCAGCATGAGGTCCCCGGTCGCGTACATGGATATGGTCAATGGCTCACCCCGCAAGGGCACTTCGTTCCGGTCGGACCGACTCCCTTCCGGTAGGTGGTTCCAGGACGGAGTACGCTGGGCGGGGCAGGTGACGACACGCTCCATCTACCCGGCCGCCGTGTAGCGGCGATGCCGTCTGGTAGGATGTGCCGCAGGCGACGCGCGCAGGCTGGGCGAAACTGTGCTCGGGTCTGCGGGCACCCGTCCGCCGCCCGGTCCTTCGTTCCCCGCGGCGGCGCAAGACCGCATGTCGGCTGTCAGGAAGGGAAGCTGCCTTTGCAAACGCTGGACGTCGACGTAGCCATCGTGGGTGGCGGCGTCATGGGCCTCTCGGCCGCCTACCACCTGCTCACGCTGGGGCTTGTGGATTCCGTGGCGATCTGCGAGCAGGATCCTATCCATCTGCGCTCGTCGACAGGCCTCTCGGCCGGCGGCGTCCGCGATCTCTTCTCCACGGCGGTCAACATCGCTCTCGGGCAGTACAGCATCCGGTTCTTCGAGGAGTTCTCCGCCCGCACGGCCACCGCCAGCGAACCCGGGCCGGAGATCAGCTTCCGCCGGCAGGGATACCTCTTTCTCATGAACCAGGAGAACGAACGCGGGTTCCTGCGCCGGGCAGATTTTCAGGAATTGCATGGCGTCGCGCTGGAACGGCTGGACAGGGCGGAACTCGGCCACCGCTACCCGCAGCTGAGGACGGAGGACCTGACGGGGGCGATCTTCGGCAGGAGCGACGGCTTTCTCGACGCCTATCAGGTGATGCGCGGCCTGAGGCAGAAGGCGGCGGAGCTGGGTGCCGTCTTCATTGACGAAGAGGTGGTCGGCGTCGCCGTGGAGGCCGGACGGGCGGTGGGGGTCCAGACGGCCACCACGACCGTCAGGGCCAGCCGAGGTGTCGTCAACGCGGCGGGGGCGTGGGGCGGCGAGGTCGCGCGCCTGGCCGGCGTTTTTGTGCCGGTCGTGCCCGTCGTGCGCCAGGTCTA
Organism: Bacillota bacterium; assembly: GCA_021793315.1. Taxonomy (GTDB): domain Bacteria; phylum Bacillota; class Sulfobacillia; order JAJZYS01; family JAJYTV01; genus JAJZQO01. The sequence goes on from JAJYSZ010000141.1 coordinate 4,447, forward strand.
CGTCTGCCGGCCGCCGGAGGACGTGTTCGGGAATTATCCCTTCGTGGGCGCCCCGAGCGGGCTCTACTTCCATCCGGAGCCAGGCGGACGTCTTCTGGTGGGCAAGGCGATGTCCGAGGACCTGGTCGGCCTATCGTGGGACTGGGACCGGCGGCGCTTCGAGGACATGCTCTGGCCGGAGCTCGCCGAGCGCGTCCCGCTGATGGAGCGCACGCGGCTCGAGAGCGGCTGGGCTGGGCTTGTGGAGAACACGCCGGATCTCAGCGGGATCGTCGGGGAGCATCCCGACCTCAGGGCCTTCTACCTGCTGACCGGCTTCTCCGGCGTCGGTCTGATGCTCGCCCCCGGGGCTGGTTTGGCCCTCGCGGAGATCATCGGGCAAGGCCGTGCGCGCACCATCGATGTCGCGGACCTGCGCGCGGAGCGCTTCGCGGAGGGCGGTGCCACCTGGGAAGAGAAGATGATGTGACGTGGACCTTGGGTGACCGCGGAGCCGCCGCCGCAGAAACTTCACGCGAAGGGGGAGAGAACCGGTCCGGAAGGATATCGGCGGCGAGGTGACCGCCGTGCCCTGCCCGGGACCGGCTGAACCATGCAGATCCCGCAAAGGGAGATCGAGTCGCGAATCGCCCGTCTTATGGCCCTCGCAGGGGATGCTGGGCTGGGCGGCGTTCTGGTCTTCGGGCGATCCTTCTACGACCGGCCTGGGGCGGTCGGGTACCTGACAGGCTTCCTGCCGCCCTTCCCGAGTTCGGCCGACGCGCCCGGTATCAGCGGGCTCGGGCAGGTCGCCTTGATCGTGGAGGCGTCGCAGAAGCCGCTCCTGGTCATCAATCGCTTTGTGCGTCCCTTCGAGAGCACCCTCTTCGACGTCGAGTCGAGCCCCGACCTTGCCGGCGCGGTGGTGCAGGCCATGCAGGGACGGACTCCCGCCGTGGCCGCGTGGGGCATCGCTGGCAGCGACATCGCGCCCTCCGGGCTCTTCGACGCGGTGCGGGCGGGTCTGCCGGGCGTCACGTGGCGGAACCTCGACGCG
>JAJYSZ010000142.1 GCA_021793315.1 Bacillota bacterium
TCTCGCCTGCGGTTGTACGATTCGAAACCTCCCTGGGCGAGCGGTCGAGGTACCACTCGATCGCCATCTTGTCCCTACGCACTCCAGCGGTTCCACCGCCCACAGAGATTCGGCGGGTGGACGCCCGACCCTCTCACGCGCCGCACCTGCCCATGCGAGGCAGAAGCAACCGGCGGGATAGCCTTCAGCCCTTGCCGTAGAAACCTCGCATCACATCCTCGAGGCGCGGTTCCTGCAAGCTGAAGTCCTCGATCTCCCCTGCCTCCCGGCAGCGTTCCAGGAGGGCGGGCGCGCTGTGCCTTCGTCCGTCGAACTCCATCACGAGCGTCCTCGGCCCGCTCTCCTCCACCGTGACGCCGTCGAGACCTCGAATGCACCCCAGATCCGGAGCCGTCCGGAACGTGACCTGCAGCGCGCGCGGCGCGCCGACCTGGGCGGTGAGGTCCTCCGCCGCGCCGTCGAACACCAGGGCTCCCTGGTCGATGATCAGGAGGCGGTCGCACAGCGCCTCCACGTCGCCCATGTCGTGGGTCGTCAGGAGGATCGTCGTGCCCTGCGTACGGTTGATCTGTCCCAACTTGTCCCGCAGGGACGCTTTGGCGGTCACGTCGAGGCCGATGGTGGGCTCGTCGAGGAACAGGAGGGGCGGGCGGTGGAGGAGGGCGGCGGCAAGCTCCGCCCGCATGCGCTGCCCGAGCGACAGCTGCCGCACCGGTGTCTCGAGGAACCCCGAGAGTTCAAACAGGTCCTCGAGTTCTCCGAGTCGCTCGCGGAACGCGCGCTGCTCCACCTTGTACATCGCCCGCAGGATGCGCAGGGACTCCACGAGCGGCAGGTCCCACCAGAGCTGCGTGCGCTGGCCGAACACGACGCCCATGCGGTGCGCGAGCCGGACGCGGTCACGACCCGGCGTGAGCCCGTCGACCGTCACGTGCCCCCCGCTCGGCATGAGGATGCCGGTGAGCATCTTGATCGTGGTGGACTTGCCCGCGCCGTTCGGGCCGAGGAAGCCGCAAAACTGGCCCATCTCGAGGGAGAAGGAGAGGTCCCGGACGGCCTCCACACGCCGCGCCGCGCCGCCGAAGAGGCGCGTTCTGCGCACGAACGTCTTCGTCAGGTGCTCCGCCGAAATCATCGCCACTGGCCCATCCCCTTCCCTCGGACGACTGGAGCGCCACGTTCAGCTACCGGTGCTCGTGTAGCGCCGTACGCCCATGTTCCAGAGCGCGAGGGCGAGCAGCACCGCCACGATCGAGCCCCCGGCGGAGAGCAGGAGGTACCAGGGCGGGCCCTTCCCGAGCACGACGCAGGCCGGCAGGTAGCTCCCGAGCGCGACGGGGATGATTGTGAAGAACAGCGCCTGGATGCCGCGCGGGTAGACAGACAGCGGGTAGTTGGCCGCCGTCTCCGGTCCGTAGAGGAGGAGCGGCTGGATGTCGTCGATGCGGGTCGTCCAGAAGCCGATGGCGGCGGTTGCGGTCACGAGCGCGAAGAAGATGGCCCCTCCCGCCAGGAGCCCGACGCCCGATCCTGCAACGGCGATCCCCGGGGTGCGCCACGCGCCGCTCCGCCAGATCCCTACCGCCAGCACAACGATCCCCTCGGCGATCCAGCCGGCCTGCTCGGGGTTCAGCGAGCGGGTCGCGAGGATGAAGAGCGGCGACGCCGGGCGCGTGAGGATGGAGTCGAACTCCCCGCCGACGAGGTAGCGGTCGAATTCATGCAGTTCGGAGGCGAAGACGCGGTAGAGGCCCGAGGCCGTCTGGGCGAAGCCGACGAGCACCAGGATCTGGCTTGCCGTCCATCCGCCGATGCCGTGCACGCGGTTGGCGATGTAGAGCACCACGAGCAGTTCCGCCGAGAGCATGACCATGCCCAGGACCAGGCTCACGGCGAAGTTCCATCGGTAGGTGGCTCGCGCCTTCACCGTCGCCGAGACCAGCGTGCGGTAGAGGGCCCATGCCTCGCCCATCAGCCGCCCTGCACTTCGAGCTTGCGATAGGCCCGCAGCGTGACGACTGCCGCCAGCGCGCACATCGCGACGCCCCACGAGATCGCGGAGATCCAGTCCCCGGGCTGCGCCCTTCCCAGCCAGACCGCTACCGGCAGCCACACCAGCGTCTGGAAGGGCAGCCACTGGACCACCGCCCGCGCCCAGAGCGGCAGGAGGAAGAGGGGCAGGAGCTGTCCACCCGCCGCCATCACTAGCGCGAAGAACACCCGCCTCGCCCACCTGGGTTCCACCGTCCAGAAGGCCGCCATGCCCGAGAGGTATTGGATGAGAAGACCCATCAGACCGCACAGGCCCAGCGCGGCCAGCGTCTCGAGCAGCACCGCAGGCTGCGTGAGCCGCCCCCACGGGAAGACGCCTAGCGCCGTGAACATGAGGGCCATCGGCAGGCTGCGGAAGAGGAGGTTGTAGAGCACCTCGCCCGCCCCGGCAGCCAGCATGCGCGGCAGGTAGGCGACGGGACGCACGAGCTCGAGTGCAACCTGACCGCTGCGGATCTGGGCGTCGATCCCGAGGTACGGCGTGATGAAGGTCGAGACCCAGAGCACGAACTGGGAGAGGGCGATATACTCCATGAACATGTGCGGCGGCCAGCCGCCCAGGGTCCGTCCGCGGTCGGCGGCCTGCCAGAGCGCCATGTAGATGAGTCCAAAGAGAGCGCTTCCCAGGTTTGTGGCCATGTGCGCCCAAACGTACACGAGGTTGCGCCGAAAGGCGGCGCCGGCCAGTGCAGCGTAGACCATCTGGGACACCCCCGGAGCCATCACGCTACCATATGGACCGAGGCGCCGTCTACGGATTGCGCATACGCAGGTGGCTTGCAGAGCCGCCTGGCCCGGCCTTGCGAGTCCACCAACACTCTTGATCTGCAGCAGGTTTGCAGTCGCGCCCTATGTGAGGGCAGCAAGCCGCTGCACCGCCATCCCTGTGGAACTTTGCGATCAAGTCGGGCAAGGCGTACAGAGCTTGGTGACGCAAGGCCCATCATGCTCAGGCACCAACGCGATCACATGCTTCACCGCCACGATGACGGAAACGGTGGTGGCAACTAGCACGTCCGTAATCGTCCTCATGCCCTCCCGATCGTGTGGGAGTTCAGTCATTTCGGCGACAGGTCCGACGGTGCTGTTTGGACTCTCGCCGCTTGTGGATCCTCAGGGGGTGCGCCTCCCTGCTTCTAGCGGTAGACGTGACTCCGGTGTCCGATGTTGACAACTAAGACAACCAGCTGCCGGTCACGGATCTCGTAGATGACTCGATAGTGTCCTTGACGGATACGGTACCGCTCAAGACCAGAGAGCTTCTCGCATCCACGTGGACGCGGGTTGTCGGCAAGGGCGCAGATGCGCTCCAATATTACCGTGACCTGCTCGCGTAGCAGTCCCTTGAGATCCCTGGCGACCGATTCCTTGAACCGGATCTCATAGGGTGCCATTGGCCTTCAGTTCTGCAAGGAGTTCCTCATAGGTGATTTCGGGTTCGGAGGCACGCTCTTCGAACGCCTGTAGATCTTCCCGATCTTCCCGCAAGAGGCCGCGCACGGCTTCGTTGACAATGTCGGAAATTGGCCGGCGCGTGACCGCCGACTTCATGCGAAGCGCCCTGTGGATCTCAGTCTCCAAGTAGATGGTTGTACGTTCGGTGTCCTTTCCCACGGCGATCCCTCCCGCATCCACATTGTAACACCGTGACGCTAAGACGTTAGGGTGTCTACAGTGTTCAGGATTCGACGTGGGCCACGACTTGATGCGCCCACGTTGACACCGATCCCATTCTACGGCGGGGAGCGCGCTCGCACCTCGTCGGCTCGCCCGTGTTGACGCCCGAAAACACGGGGCGCGCCTGGGCCTCGCCTCTGCCAGGACAGCGTCAGGCCAACGACCGGAGTCACCGTACCGATAGCCTGTCTCTCCAAATCGGGTTGGGCGAACAGCCCGCTGGCACACAACCCGTTGCGTCAATAGAAAAGGTGCCTGAACGTGAATTCGTTGCATCAGAAAAGAAAGGTGCTTGAAGATCTGACATAGGAGGCGGGTGGAAGAGGGGTTAGGGGGGAAACCGAAGGTGTCCCCCCTCCTACGGCGCGTTTAGGAGCCGGAGTGGATTTCGAAGTTGCGGCGGGGCTTGGTGGCCGGCAGCGGGGAGAATGGCTGGTCGACGGCAGGCCTCATGAGCTCAGTTTGCAGTCGGTAGATTTCGCGTTGGAGTGCCGCGGGGTTGAGGGTGCGGAAGATCGCGGTGAGCCGATCCTTAGCCTCCGTGGAGACCTTGTCCGAGGCCAGGACGCGCTGGTAGGGCGTCTTGGCGGTGTCGTAACAGCGGCGCACTTTGGCGCCGTGGCGCTCCTTGCGAACGAGTTTTTGCGTGGGCTGGAAGAAGTTCGTGTAGAGGCGGAGATTGGCGTAGAGCTCGTTGAGCAGGGCCAGCTGGCTCGGGGTGTCGTAGCGGCGGTAGCCGACGGACCTACGCACCACCGCCCAGTTCTTCTGCTCCACATAGCAGTTGTCGTTCTTGCGTTCAGGGCGTGAGCGGGTGAACGTGAGCTCGTGCTGCTGGCAGTACGTGATGAGGTGCTTGTTGATGAACTCACTACCGTTGTCGGAGTCGAGACCGAGGACAGGGAACGGGAATAACGTCAACTTCTCCTTCAGCGCCGCAAAGACCCAGCGCTGGGCCTTGTTGCGGATGGCAACGGTCTCCGTCCAGGCGGTGGTGACGTCGGTCATGTCGAGCGTCTGGCAGAACTCGCCCGCGGGGTTCCCGCCCTCGTGCGAGACGAGATCGATCTCAAGGAAGCCGGGCTGGGCGTCGTCCCAGTCGGCGAAGGTACGGATGGGAACGCCATGCTTCATCAGGGAGCCTGGACGAGTGCCGGAGCGTCCCTTAATCTCGAGCCGTCTCCGGTCCGCTGCCAGCAGGCGGTCGATTGTGGCCGAACTCATCGCCAGCAGCCGTATACGCACCTCCGGGAGCAGGGAGATCTCGCCGTGGCGTTCCAACGCATCCACGAGTTCGGCCATGAACGGCGCCAAGCGCTTGCCGGCAGGGAAACCCAGGATGGCCCAGACCCGCACCAAGGCGTCCTTCACCGGCATGCCATACTTCGGCGGCCGGCCACGGCGATGCACTCTTGGCAGCGGAGCCGACTTACGCGGCCGTTTGCGCAGGGCTCGTGCGATATACTTGCGGTTCAGGCCGAGCAGCTTTGTCGCCTCATCCAGCAGACGCGTCTTCTCTCCCTTGCGCGCCCTGCGATAGCGCTGCGCGAGCTCCGCCAGCACCGCCTGGCGCTCCTTGAACAGCAGGGGCACGTCCAGCTCCTCCCTCCGGGGCAGGTCTGACGTGCCGGTTCGTGACACCTGGCTCACTCCCTTCGGGCACCTTTCCGTTCTGATGCAACGACTCGCCTTCGGGCACCTTCATTGTGATGCAAGTCGGCCCATTGACGGGAAGCCGCCCA
>JAJYSZ010000143.1 GCA_021793315.1 Bacillota bacterium
GCGGAATTTCTGTCTGCCACAGCCCGGCACTAATTGTGTCAACCCAGATGTGGCGAAGGGCTTTGTTGGCGGACTCGGTAGCGTCTTTATAATGTCAGCGTTGACCATATGGCGGCCCCTTTGGCAGAGGAGCGTTAGGAGAGCGGTCGGTGAGTGGACCCTCAAAACACCATGGGCGCGGACCGGTTGCAGGGGTTCAATCCAGAATAGGAACTTCATACGCGTAGGTTGTCGATTCCCAATACCGATGTCCTGGTCGCCTTGGTCCAGTCCAACCTAAACGGCGGAGTTCTGCTGCTACCATGCCATTGAACAGTCCGTGTCCCACGACTACCACTTGGCGATACTTCCGTGCATCTGCATCCAGTCGAGCGGCGGCTATGAGCGCACGACGTCTTGCCTGCTCCAAGGACTCCGGCCCGTCCACGATACGTAGGAACCAGGCAAGTCGGACGAGGACAGTCCAAGCACCGATGGGCAGTCGGATGAATCCGGGGGCAGTCAGTGCGCCCAGTCCAGCTTCTCGGAACATCGGGTCAGCGCAGACGATTTCGGGATCCGTCAGGTGAGAAGCAGAGTCGATCGCCCGGCGTAGGTCACTGCAATACACCCTCCACTTCGATGAGAGGGCTTGGCCGACGGAGCTGTCGTCCAGATCGATGCCCCGATCGCCCTCGACTTGAAGCCATGAGGCGAATCCGGCTGAGGAACGCCACCCGGGGTCTATACCGTGCGGCTTGCCGTGTCGGATGAGGGTTATCAAGATGCGCTGTCCATGGACCATGTCGATCTTGTTCGGGGAGGAACCGGGGAATCCTTTCCATCGGCGACCATGCGGTTCTGCGAGCAGGCAGTTATTGCTTATCCGGCCTGTCCTTCGGCAGCAGTCGAGTCGCGTGCTCGTTGCCTCGTGGAAGGAGGGCAAGGGCATCGACGATGCCTTGGCGCTAGGGAAGGCGATCAACGTCAGATAAGCGGGGTTGGCGGGGAATCGTTGGGGGGCCAGCCGGAAGAGCTATGCGGCTGCAAAGCATGTGCCGCCATCGAGCAAGGCGGCTATACTTGGGCCAAGGGAGGTGCGGTCGATGTTTGTGAGCGGTCATCGGAAGAACGACCTCTACTCGCTGCGGCTGCACCAGGCCATCGCAGCCAAGCTCCGAGCTGACCCGGATGCCGTTCTTCGGAAGGCGAGGAACAACCTCGAAGCGCGGCGCGAGCGCCAGAATGAGTCGTATTACGTGCGCGAGTGGGAACGGCTGCTCTATGGGCCGTTGGACAAACTGCTGGCAGTCATGGTGGAGGACAGCGAATACGCGACGGCGCTACGGCAGGCCACCCCGTTTTCTGGGGTTCTTGGGCCTGCAGAGGGCTGGTCGATACACCGGGCGGTCGTGGAGGAGTGGCAGCATGCGCCGCGATGAGATGGAGCACCTTGTCCAAGCCGCAGGCACGATTCTTAAAGAGGATCGGCTCATCGTGGTTGGCAGTCAGGCCATACTCGGCAAGTACGCCGACGGCCTTCCGGCGGCTGCCACAGTCTCTCAAGAGCTTGACCTACTACCCTTCGACGATCCAGACGAACGCAAGGCGGACCTGATCAGTGGAACGCTGGGCGAAGGATCGCCGTTCCACGACACCTTCCACGTGTTTGCCGATGGTGTGTCGAGGTCGACGAGCCGCCTGCCCCGAGGATGGGAAGACAGGCTCATCCCTGTTATGACAGTAGAGACGCGCGGTGTGACCGCGTACTGCCTCGAGCCGCACGATCTCCTGATCGCGAAGTACCTGGCCAACCGCGAAAAGGACCGCAGGTTCTGCTGTGCGATCGTGAAGGCGGGACTGGTGCAGCAGCAGACGCTCGAACAGCGGCTTGGCGAGACAGAATGTGCGTCTGAGGAAGCTGAGCTGGTGCTGGGCGCGATCCAAGCCGACTTCGGGCCGAGGAAGGTGTCGGACTTCCTCGGGGGCGTGTCCCCGCCGAAGAAAGCTAAGGAGCACGAAGGACCGGAACTCTGACGTCGGACTGTGAACAAAGCGGAGCGCCATCCAAGGCGCTCCGCTTTCGTAGTGCGCCCGGCATGGGCGAATGACCTGGGGGTGAAAGTCCCCTGCGGAGCCTGGTCGTGGCAACCGCAAGCCAAGGGCAAGGGTGTCCGCCGTGAGGCGGGATCCGAAGGAAGCCGGAGGCCAAAGTCTCGAGCCGAGGAACACGAATCGCATATGAGGCGCTGGCATCCGGGCGAGTCTGCAACACAAGATGAAGCCCGATACGACCAAAGGATGACGGCGTAAATGCGGCGGCTACGCGAGACGAAGGGAGTCGCTCTTACCCGGGGAGATCTGCCGGGAACGTCGGCAGCGCCGACAACCCAGTTCGAGAGGGCTGGTTGAACCGGCAGAAGTCAGCAGAGGGCACAGTACCTTCGGCGCTAGCGCCGAAGGGAAGGCCCGAACATCGAGAGGGGGTACAGCGCTGGAAGGCTCGCAGCCCAGGCAGAGAAGGCAGCCAACACCGCAAGGTGCCTCCGTCACGGGAGTAGGGGTGAAGCCCCGAGGGACGGACGGAGAGCGGAGCGTGGGCGCGGCGCGGACTGGCGAAGGGACCCCAGGGGATCCGACCAGACTGTTGGATCAGGTGCTCGCCGAGAGGAACCTCTCGGCGGCGCTGCGACGCGTGGAGCAGAACAAGGGTGCCGCAGGCGTCGACGGCATGCGCACGCATGAATTGCGCGCGCATCTCAGGGCGAACTGGACGGGCATCCGCGAATCGCTGCTCCTGGGAACCTACAAGCCATTGCCCGTGCGCCGGGTGGAAATTCCGAAACCCGGAGGAGGCAAACGGCTTCTCGGTATCCCAACCGTCGTGGACCGCCTGATTCAGCTGGCCCTTCTGCAGGTGCTCACGCCGATCTTTGACCCGACGTTCAGCGACCAGAGCTACGGGTTTCGGCCCGGACGCAAGGCGCATGACGCGGTGCAGGCGGCGAAGGCACACATCGAAGCGGGATACGACTGGGTTGTGGATCTGGACCTGGCACAGTTCTTTGACCGGGTTCAGCACGACAAACTCATGGCCAGGGTGGCAAGACGGATCGAGGACAAGAGGGTGCTGCGGCTGATCCGCAGCTACCTCGAAGCGGGTGTGATGTGCGACGGCGTCATGATGCACGTCGGAGAAGGAACGCCGCAGGGCGGACCCCTTTCACCCCTCCTGGGGAACATCATGCTCGACGGCCTGGATCGGGAATTGACCGCTCGCGGACTGCGGTTCTGCCGCTACGCCGACGATGTGAACATCTACGTGCGCAGCCGCAGGGCTGGGGACCGAGTGATGGCCAGTGTCCGCCGCTTCGTGGAGGGACGGCTGGGACTCAAGGTGAACGAGCGCAAAAGCATGGTGGACCGGCCCTGGAACTGCACGTTCCTTGGTTTCAGCTTCTATCGGCGCAAGGGAACGCACGTGCGGGTCTCGCGCAAGGCGCTGGACCGGCTCAAGGATCGGGTGCGCGAAGCTGCGTCGCGCAGCAATGGGTGGAGCATGGAGGCGCGTATTCGCGCCTTGAACACTCAGTTGGCGGGCTGGATCGCGTACTTCTCCTTGGCCCGTACGAAGACCTCGACGGGTGGATCCGACGCCGGTTGAGGATGTGCCTTTGGAAGCAGTGGAAGCGGGTACGCACCAGGCTGCGGGAACTCCGCGCCCTTGGCCTCCCGGAATGGGTGGCAAGGCAGTTTGCGTTTTCACGTAAGAGCTACTGGCGCATGGCCAGCGGCCCAATGAACCGAGCCCTGGGCACTGCCTATTGGCGCGCCCAGGGGCTCGTGAGTCTAGCCGAACGGTTCGATACCCTGACGGCTTCTCGATGAACCGCCGTATGCCGAACGGCACGTACGGCGGTGTGGGAGGGCGGGGGCGTGACGCCCCCCTCTACCCGATTCTTCAGGAGGTGTGTTCATGCGCATGCTCTGGGACCGTGCTGAGGTGCGCGCGGTTTCTGGACGTTTGTGGTCGCGCTCTTCGTCAGCGTAGTTGGCCAGGGCGTTGCCACTGCTGGCCCCCGCTGGACGGCCTGGCTGCACAGCGGCGGCTATCTGCCGTGGAACGTCATCTCGGTGTACGTCGCCGACCCGAAGGCGCTGCTCTTCACACTCGTTGCCCCGATTGCTGCCGGCGTCTCATGTGACGGCTATCCGGCGGCGCGAGCACCAGCCTCTCCGGCGGCCCCAAGGCTTCCGGCAAGGGCGAGTACGGCACCGCGCACTGGCGCGCAGCGAGCGACCTGGCCAAGACCCTGGTGGCCTGGCGCCCAGGTACGAAGGACAGCGGCATCGTCGTGGGTCGCGTCGGCAATGGCGCCTGGATCACGACGAAGAACGAGCATACGCTGCTCATCGGTCCGACAGGTTCTGGCAAGAGCCGCCGTGTGATCCTGCCGTCGGTCGGTGTGATCGGGACAGCCGGCAAGGAGTCCATGGTGCTCACCGACCCGAAGGGCGAGCTCTACGCGCACACCGCCGAGTGGCTCCGCTCTCAAGGCTACGAGGTCGTCCGCTTCGACCTGCGCGACCCGTCGCGCGGCCAGAAACCCAATGGCCCCGGTGCTTGAGGCGCTTTCTCGTGGTTGGATAGATCAGGCCACCGCGGCGGCCCGCGACATCGCGCACGCCATCACCTTCGGTGACGAGGGTGCGGCCAAGATGGAACCGATCTGGACGCAGCGAGGAAGCGCTCATCACGGCGACCATCCTCGGTGTGGCGCAAGGCAAGCCGCCCAACGGCGATCCGCGCGCTCCCTGGCCGAAGCCTGCGGAGCGCACGATGGCGAGCGTGTACTCCATCATGCTGACCAGCGGGCAGGACGGCGTGCTGATCGACCGCTGGATCGACCTCTTCCCGGAGAACGATCCGGCCCGCCGTGCCTACGGCCCCGTAAGAATGTCCACGGAGAAGACGCGGACTTCGACCTGACCGTGACGGCCGTCTCGCTCTCGCTCTTTGCCGACTCGGACATCGCGTGGCTCACCGCCGAGCAGGACTACGATCTCGCCGAGGTCGGCCGTCTTCCTGGTGATCCCGGACGAGCGGGCGACCCGCTACCCGCTCGCGACGCTGTACCTGCAGCAGACGATGCAGGCACTCGTGACGCTCGCGGACGAGCACGGCGGGCGCCTGCCGGTGCGCGTGAACTTCCTCCTCGACGAGTTTGCCAACCTGCCGGCCATCAAGGACTTCGATCACGTCGTTACCGTGGCCCGAGGCCGCGGTATCCGGCTGCTCTCATGGCGATGCAGGATCTCGCGCAGCTCAAGGCGCTCCGTTTGGCAAGAGGAACGGGTACCAGTCCGGCCGCACAAAGGGGAACCAGAGGAACCACCTGGGATCCGGGTTCGGGGCTTGGGGGTTGGGCTCGGGTTCGGGGCTTGGGGCTGCTATCAGCCC
>JAJYSZ010000039.1 GCA_021793315.1 Bacillota bacterium
CCCGCTGCATGCCGTGCTGCGCCTGGGTGCGGCCATCGTCCCGCTCAACACGCGCCTGACGGCCGCGGAGCTGCACCAGGAACTGCTGGACGCAAGGCCCGACCTCTTCGTCGTGGGGCAGCCGCACGGCCCGATGGGCGAAAGGCTGGCCCAGGATCTCGGCCTTTCCTGCTGGCTCCTGCCCGCGTCCCGCGATGCGGCCCATCCGCTCTTCGGCGGACCGGCGGTGGACCCATGGGCGGTCAGCCCGGACGCGGTCGCCGCCCTCGTCTACACATCCGGCACCACGGGTCCGGCCAAAGGTGCGATGTTGACGCGGCGCAACTTCTTCTACGCGGCGGTCACCTCCGCGATGGGCCTCGGCGCCCTGCCGGAGGACCGCTGGCTCCTCTGCATGCCGCTCTTCCATGTCGGCGGGCTCTCGATCCTGCTGCGCTCCGCCCTGTTCGGCGGCGCGGTGCTGGCGCAGGACGGCTTCGACGTCGCTGCCGTCCGCCATGGTCTCGAGGAGGAGGGCGCCACCTGCATCTCGCTCGTCCCTGTCATGCTCGAGCGCCTGCTGCAGGCGGGCGTCAGGTCGCCGAAGACGCTCCGCTTCGCGCTGCTCGGCGGCGCCGCGGCGCCGCGGGAGCTGCTTGCGCGGGCGCTCGCGGCGGGCTGGCCCATCGCCTCGACCTATGGCCTGACGGAGACCGCGTCGCAGGCCGCGACGCTGTCGCCCGCGGAGGCGGCGGCGCATGTCGGCTCGGCCGGCCGGCCTCTCTTCCTGACGGAAATCCAGATCGTCGAAAGCGGCCGGATCCTTCCGGCGGGCGAACCGGGCGAGATCCTGGTGCGGGGACCGACGGTGATTCCCGGCTACCTCGATCGTCCCGCGGAAACGAAGGAGCGCTTCGCCGGCGGCTACCTGCGCACCGGGGACATCGGCTACCTCGACGAGGACGGCTACCTCTACGTGCTCGACCGGCGCAAGGACCTGATCGTGTCCGGCGGCGAGAACGTCTATCCCGCTGAGGTGGAGGCGGCCTTGCGGCGTCACCCGCTGGTGCAGGACGCCGCGGTCTACCCGCTGCCCGACGAACTCTGGGGCCAGGTCCCTGCCGCGGCCGTCGTGCCGCGGGCGGGAGCCAGTCCGTCGGCGGAGGATCTCCTTGCCTTCCTGCGCGATCACATCGCGGCCTACAAGCTGCCCAGGGAGATCCGCTTCGTGTCCGCTCTGCCACGCAACGCCGGCGGCAAACTCGTGCGCCGCGCCCTCATGCCGGAGGTGCCGTCCGAATGACGCTGGGACAGCTTTGGCGCCTGACGCGCCCGCACACTCTGAGCGCCGCTGTGGTGCCGGTCCTTGTGGGTGCGGCCGCCGGGGCCCTCTCCTTTCGGGTCGACTTCCTGCTCACTTTGGACATGCTGGTCATCTCGCTCCTTTTGCAGATCGCGACCAACATGGCCAACGAGTACTTCGACTTCCGCCGCGGAGTCGACCACCAGGGGCTCACCGGCATCGCCGGGGTGATCGTGCAGGGGGAGACGTCGCCCAAGGCGGTGCTGGCGGCCGCCGTCGCCACCTTCGGGCTGGCCTTCGTGCTGGGCTGCCTGCTCGCCTTGGCGCGCGGGCCGCTCCTCGTGCTGCTCGGCCTCCTCAGCATCGTCGTGGCGGTGCTCTACAGCGCCGGCCCGCGCCCGATCGCCGCGACGCCGTTCGGCGAACTCACCGTCTTCCTGCTGATGGGTGTCCTCGAAACGCTCGTCAGCGAGGTGGCCGCCGTAGGCCACCTTTCGCTGGCCGCCTTCGCCGCATCGCTCTCGGTGGGGTTCCTGGTCGCCGCCATCCTCACCGCAAACAACCTGCGCGACCGCGAGAGCGACCAGGAGCGCGGTCGCCGGACGCTGGCCATCCTCCTGGGAGGCGAGCAGGGCCTCAGGTTCCTGCGGGCGGAGGCGCTGGCGGCGGTCGTCTGGCCTGCCGTCGCCGCCCTTGGCCTCCTGCCCTGGCCTGCCGTCGCGACCCTCCTCCTGCTCCCCCTCGCGCTGCGGGTCGGCCGCTCGGGTCCCCTGCGCCGCCTGCTGCCCGATGTGTCCAGGCTGCATCTCCTGAATGGCGCACTGCTCGCTCTGACGCTGGGCCTCTTCGCCGCACTGCGCTGAGAGGTGCGGCCCTCATGCCTTTGCTCCCTGCCGCTGTTAGGATGACAGCATGGAAGCCCTGCCGTCAGGACTCGGAGAGGGCGTCATCCGCGAGCGTCTCAGGGGACTGGGGTCTCGATACCGCAAGGCGGACCTACCTTCCCGTGGGCTTCGACAGCTATCACTGGGCGCTTCGCGCCTCGGACGGCCGCCGCTTCTTCCTTAGCGTCGACGACCTCGACCGCAAGCCCTGGCTGGGCGCCGACCGGACCTCGGCCTTCGCCACCGCGTCGATGCTCCAGCGGCAAGCGGGTCTGAGGTTCATGGTGGCGCCGGTCCCGACCTTGGCTGGCGATCTTCTGCGCCGTATCACGCCGCAGTACAGCCTCGCGGTGTTCCCGTTCCACGAAGGGCGATCAGACAACTACGGCGAGCCACTGACGCCCGAGGACCGCCGATCTGCATAACGCCACGCCGCACGTGGCAGCGCACGCTCCCAGTCGCGGCGCGGCAATGCCTGAACGGGAGGTACTCGAGCACGCGCTTGGGGATCTCGACCAGCCTTGGGCGGGCGGCCCCTATTCCGAACCCGTGCGCGCGCAGCTGGCTGCCCATGTGCGCGACGTGCGCCAATGGCTCGGTACGTTTGATGCCTTGACAGAGCGAGTGAGGGCGGTCCGGGAGGGGAACCCCACGCAGGCAACCTCTTGCGCGTTGGCGACGACCTGCTGCTGGTGGACTGGGACACCGTCGCGCTTGCCCCGCCCGAACGCGACCTCTGGATGCTCGACGACGGTTCCCGCGACGGCTGGACCGCGTACAGCGAACGGACGCATCGGCAGGTCCGCCCGGAGGCCGTGGAGATGGATCGCCTCGCTTGGCGCCTTGGAGATCTGGGTGCCTTCCTTGACGTCTTCCGGACGCCTCACGCGGATACCGAGGATACCGCGCATGCCTGGCGCGCCTTCCGCTCCTGGTTTGCCTGATGGAAGCAGTCGGGCCGAGGGTCGCATCCGGCCGTACCTGTACGGCTTTGGAACGCGCGCACAGGGCAGCCGCTCTGCGACCACCAAGGGGATCGGGACAGGCTCCAGCGCTGGGCGCAAAAGAAGGGCCCGGCGGGCTTGGACGCCTACATGCGCGAGCAGAACGCCTCCACCGTCGAGCGCTACCCCCCCAAGGGCCGGCGCATGCGGCCCGATGGATCCTCCGCCTAGATCCAGTGCTTCGCCACCGCCGTAGCCGGATCGCCGGTGTTCGGCGTGCCTTCCGGCTCAATCAGCAGGAGCTCGGCCTCTTCCTCTGCGACAGGCCTGTGCTCGACGCCCTTCGGGACAACATAGAGGTCGCCGGGGCCGAGCTTCACCTCGCCGTCCCGCAACTGGATCACGAGATGGCCCTTGAGCACAAAGAAGAAGTCGTCCGTCTCGGGATGCGCATGCCAGACGAATTCGCCCTTCATCTTGACGACCTGGATGTCGTGGCCGTTGAACTGCGCGACGATCTTCGGTGACCAATGGTCCGAAACCAGCGCCAGCTTCTCGCAAACGTGGACTGCCTCCATGACGACCCTCCTGACCAGTTCGCCTTGCGGGAGCCGGGTGTTCAGACGAGACCGTAACGCCTGCCGCGCCCGCTGCCGATCGGCCTCACCCGACCCGCAGCAACCAGTTCCTGCACGAGACCGCGCACTGCGTCCTCGCCCAGCCCGGCCAGCCGCGCGATCTCCTTGAGCGCCAGGGGACCGGGCTCGAGCAGGCCCATCAGCCGCTCCGCGGCCGGCTCGTCCGCCGCGGCAGCCACCTGTGCCCGGCCCTCCTGCGCGTCGAGTTCCACCACCCTGAGTCGCGGCACGGCACGCTGCGCCGCCTGGGCCAGGGACGGGTGGCAGGTGAAGAAAAGGGCCTGGCGCCCCGGCTCTGCCGCGAACGTCCCGAGCACCTCGAGCAGCCTGGCCTGGCGGGCAGGGTCGAAGTTGACCGCCACATCGTCCAAGACCAGAGGCAGGGCAGCGACGCGGTCGCCATAAGACGCCGCGAGCCCCAGCCGCAGGGCGAGGTAGAGCTGTTCCTGGGTGCCACGGCTGAGCTCGTCGGGCTGCTTCGGTCCCCCGGCCTGCGGCATGGCCAGGAGGCCCTGCCCGTCGCTGCGCTGCCGCACTTCGCTGTAGCGGCCGGACGTGATGCGGCTAAAGGCGTCCGACGCGGTGCGCAGCACCTCTGGCTGCCGGCTCTGCACGTAGACCTCCAGCGTCCGCTCCAAAAGGCGCCCGGCGAGCGCCTGGGCGCGCCACGCCTCTGCGGCCCGGCGCAGTTCTTCCTCGAGCTCCAGACAGCGCGCCGCGAGGGTTGGAACGTCGGAGGATTCCGCGATCTCGCCTCTCAGGCGCAAGAGGTCCTGGCTCTCGCGCACCGCCAGATCGCGTCTTAGGCCGATCTCCTCGAGCGTTTGCCCGATCCATCTGCGCTCCGTCTGCCACGCCTCGGGGCTGCCCTGCCCGAGTTCTGCCGCAAAGCCGTCCGCGGCCGCCCCGACCTGATCGCGGAATGCCGCGGCGGCCAGATCGCGCTCGTGCTGCCTCTGCTCGTAGGCCCTGCGCTCCTCTTGCCAGCGGTCGAAGGCGGCGACATCCGCAAGGCCTGCCTCCTGCAGGCTCGCGGCAAGGGCCGCCTCCGCCTCGGCCTGATCCCTTTGCCTCTCCTCCTTGCGGTCCTGGGCGACGCGCCAGTCCTCCTGCAAGAGCCGCAGCGCCGTCTCGCGCGCCAGGGCAGCCTGGAGCGGTTCGGCCAGGGCCGCGATCGTCTCCGGCAGGGCCTCGCGGGGCTCCGGCACCTCGCGGCCGATCTGCCGGCAGATCTCCTTTGCCCGCTCCTCCCACGCCGCGATCGCCCGCTCCTCCTCTCCGCGCTGGGCCTGGAGGGCAACGAGGTCCCCTTGCGCGGCGCGCAGCGCCTGTACCCCGCGCAGGTACGAGGGGAGGTGCTGGGGCGGCATCCCCGCCGGCACGCCGAGCGAGGCGTTGAGCGACCCAAACGCCTTGAGCCCGTCCTGCTGTTCGGCGCGGGCCGTGGCGAGGCGCGCCCGGCACTCCTCCAGCTGACGATGGGCGCCCCCCCGCCCCTCCTCGGCCGCGCGCAGGCGCTCTTGCACCGCGCTGGCGGCCGTCACGCGGCCGAGTTCCGCGTGCAGGTCCGAGATCTCCTTGGCCGCGGCGGCCAGATCGAGGGGCTGCGGCAGGCCGAGTTCCCCGGCGGAGAGCCGGACGTCGTCCGCCAGCCGCCGCAGATCGCGCCCGGGTCGGCCAAGCGCGAGAAAGAGAACCGCGATGAGACCGAGAGGTGCCAGCGCCGCGAAAAGCCAGGCCCGCATGGCAATGGCGGCGAGGCCGACAACCAGGAGTGCGACGGCCAGAAGATTCGGCCCGAGCATCTGGCCGCGGCGCCTCGAGAGGTTCTCGATCGCGTCTTTGTGCCGCGTGAGAGCGGCGTCCCGCGCATGGTAAGCCTCGAGCCCGAGGACGCCCTGGTACGTCTCAACTTGGCCTTCGATGGCCGCGACATCGGCTTCGGCGTCCGCCAGCCGCTGCCGGGCGGCTTCCTCTTCCGCCTCGCGCCGGGCGCGCACCTGGCCGAGCTCGCGCAGCCGGTCGATGCTCTCGTCGGCAGCCCGCACCTGTCCCTGCGAAATCGCAGGAAGTTCTGCCGTCGGCTCCACGCCGAGTTCCGACGCCAGTTGCGCGAGCTGACCCTCCTGCGTCGCCATGTCCCGTCCCAGACGTTCGCTCCGCCCGAGGCGGTCGCGCTGCAGCGCCATCTCCTGCAGCACCGCCTGCAGGGGCTCGGCAACGGCGAGCAGCCTGCGGTCGAGGAGCGCTTCCTCGCGGGCGATGCGCTCCTCGATCTCGCGGCAGGCGTCCGCCTGGCTGGCCATGGCCTTCCCGCTCTGGAAAAGGCGGTTGCGGCCTGCCTCGATCCTGTCGACGGTGCCCCGGTCGATGGCGGGGGGCTCGCTCTCTTGCGCGAGTTCCTGCTCCAGCCGCTGCAGGCGGTTCCACGGCACATAGAGCGCCTCGAGGCGCTCTATGTGCCGGCTCTGCTGCTCGAGCCGGCCAGCCTCCACGCCCAATTCTCGGACCGTGCGCTCGGCCGCGGCCAGCTGGTCCTGAATCTCGCCGAAGCGTCCAGCCTGAGCGGTCGCCGCGCCGAGGTCACGCCTGGCCGCGACCAGGGCATCGCTCAGCTTGTTGATCAGCCCTTCCTTGGACCGGGGTCGCAGAAAGGTCTCCGCGCCCTTGCGCAGTTGGGCGAGCACGCTGGTCGCGCTGCGCCCGGCGCCGGTGATCCCGGCCGAGTAGAGCCGGTCCCTCACCTCTTCGCGGTCGAGCGTTGCCAGGTTCGTCAACTCGTAGAGGCTGAAGGCGAAGACGCTGCGGAACGTATCGCTGTCGAGGCCGCCGAGCCGGCTCCTGAGCCCCTCTTCGCCGAGTTGCGGGCCATCCGGGGCGTAGAGTTTGAGGGGTTGCCCCTGGATGCGCTCCAATGTCCAGAGCCCCGCCTCGTCCTCGAACACAAGTCTGCCTCCATGCCGCCCGCCCTGAAGCGGCGGGTACTTCTGCTGCTCCCCCCGCGGGAAGCCGAACAGCATGAAGCGCAAGAAGCCAAGCAGCGTGGATTTCCCCGCCTCGTTGGGACCCAGCAGCAGCGTGAGGCCATCCGGAATGTCCGAGAGGGTCCTACCCCGGAAGACGCCGAACCCTTCGATCTCCCAGCCGCGCAGGATCACCGCCCGTCGCCTCCTGTCAGGAGCCGCAGGCAAATCTCCTCGGCCTCCACCAGAAGAGCGTCGGCCGGCGTCCGACCCGCCAGGGCGTCACGCACCGGAAAGCGCGCCAGCTCCTGCTCGAGGTCCGTCAGGATGCGGCTGAGATCGTCCGGCTCCGCCCGCAGGCGGTCAGCCTCGCCGAGCACCTCCGCGGCGAGATCGCCGCCGCCGCGGATCTCTTCGCGGCGGATGGGAGCCCGCGTGCGCAGGTCGAGCGCATCCCACCAGACGAAGGGGTCCTGGCCGAGGCCCGCCTCCTGCAGAGACTGCAGAATCTCCCCTTGCCGCAGCTGGAGCTCGGCCTCGGGGCCGAAGTCTCCGGTGAGCGTCGCGCGCAGGATCAGGCCGCGCCCCTGCGCCGCCTCGCGCGCCGCCTGGCCGGCCGCCTCGAGCCTGTCCAGGGCCTCCTGCAGATCCAAGGCGCCCGAGATGTCCACCTGGAGCGTCTCGAACCGGATCCGGTCGAGCGCCACGAAGCGCGGTGGCTCAAGCAGGCCGAGGCTGTGGTCGCAATCCAGCACCAAGGCACCTTTGGCCCCCGTCTCGCCGCCAGATGGACTCCTGCCTTGCAGCACGCCAGGATAGGCGGCCCAGGGACCGCCCTCGAGCAGGAGCCTCCGCCGGTGGACGTGACCGAGCGCCCAGTAGTCCATGCCCGCCCCGCGCAGGTCTTCGACGCTGCACGGCGCGTACGGCGCATGCTGCGGATCGCCGACGTTGGCGTGCATCAGGCCGATCTGCAGCCCCTCGCCACTGGGCCGGAAGAGGCGCGCCAGGTTGCGGTGCTCCTCGCGCTCCCGAAAGGAGATGCCGTGCACGGTTGCGAGCACCGTGCCATCCACCTCCACGGGCACCGCCGCCACCTCGTCGGCCGGAAAGATGTAGGTGCCGCTCCCCCAGGCCGGTCCTGCGCCCTGCGACAGGGGGTCATGGTTGCCGTGCACCACGAACGTGCGCACCCCCGCCGCTCCCAGCTGCTCCAGGCCCGCCCGCAGGCGTCGCTCGGCGCGGATGCCGCGCTCGGGCCCGTCATATACGTCTCCCGCCAGCAGCAGGATGGCTGCCTGCTCCCTGAGGCACAGATCGACGAGCCCCGCGAAGGCGTCCAGGGACGCCTCGCGCAAAGCCTCCGCCACGGCCGGCGACGTCCGGCCGAGGCCACTGCACGGGGTATCGAGGTGAAGGTCTGCGGCGTGGACAACCTTGAAGCGCAAGGGCTGGGCCTCCTCGGCAATCTCCGCTCTCCATGGATCAATTTCCTGTTGCTTGGCCAACCTCCTCTCGGCGCGGCCGCGGACAGTTGCACAACTATATCCGAAGCGCTATGTTCTTTATAGTTTAGGCCAAAGTCATGGAGGCGACAGCCGATGGACCAGAGCCAGATTCGCATCGGCGGCATCTGCGGCAGCCTGCGCACAGGCTCGTACAACCTGATGCTGCTGCGCGCCGCGGCCGATCTGATGCCGGACCACGTCATCTACGAGGAGCTCCCGATCCGCGACCTGCCGCTCTATAGCCCGGACCTCGACGGCGAGGCGACGCCGCAGGCGGCAAGGGAGTTCCGCGCGCGCGTCAAGGCGATGGACGGTCTCCTGTTCGCCGTGCCGGAGTACAACTACTCGCTCACGGGGGCGCTCAAGAACGCCCTCGACTGGGCGAGCAGACCCGTCAGCGAGTCCGGGCTCAACGGAAAGCCCGTCGCGATCATGGGCGCGTCTCAGGGCGCCTTCGGCACCGTTCGGGCGCAGCTTCACTTCCGTCACGTGGCGGTGTTCACCAACATGCACCTCATCAACAAGCCTGAGGTGCTGGTGCGCGACCCCCAGGCGAAGTTCTCCGCGGACGGCCGCCTGACCGACGAGGAGACCCGCCGTCTTCTGGCGCAGCTGGTGCAGGAGTTCGCCAGCTGGACCCGCGTCCTCGCCGCCCCCCGCGCGACTCTCACGTCCCGGTAGGGACGGAGGTCGGGTGGCAGGAACGGCGAATGCCCAGTCAGGATCCGGAGCCTGCCGATGGGAGGGAAAGTCCATGGCGCTACCCGAGTTCTCCAGCCAGGATCACCTGGGCGAGCCGATTTCCGGCCAGGCCCTTCTTCGCGCCGCGCCCCTGATCGTCGTGCTTCTGCGCGGCTTTTTCTGACCCTATTGCCGCAGGGAGCTCGGCGAGCTCGCACGCCGCTATCCGGATCTCCGGGCGAAGGGCATCGAGGTCGTGGCCATCGGACCCGACAGCCCGGAAAGGTTCCAGACGTACTTCCGGGATCACCACATCCCGTTCCGCGGCATCCCGGACCCCTCGGGTGAGCTGCTTTCCCTGTTCGGCCAGGAGAGTCGCCTCCTGGCGTTCGGGCGGCTGCCCGGGATCGTCGCGTACTCCCGGGACGGCCACGAAGCGACGAGGCACCTCGGCCGTTCGGCCCGGGACCTCGGCGACATCGACGCCATCGCGGCAAGCCTCGTCTCGTAGGAGACCGCCGCTCCCCTTGCGGAGCGGCGGTCTCCTTGTTCCGTTCAGGGATCCCATGCTACCGTGGACGGAGCAGGAGTTCCGAGCGGAGGTAATTTCATGAAGTGGGTCACGCGCAAGAACGCCAACGTGGACCGCATCGCCTGCCCTTGGCTCATCCGCCGCTTCGTCGACCGGGAGGCGGAGTTCCTGTTCGTGCCGGGTGACGAGGTCATGGCGGTCGCGGAGCGTGAAGGAGCGATACCGTTCGACGTCAAGGGCGTCGAGCTCGGCCACGTGGACGGCCGCTGCAGCTTCGAGTCGATCATCGTCAAGTACGGCCTCAAGGACCCGGCGCTCCAGCGGCTAGCCCAAATCGTGCACGGCGCTGACGTCTCCGAGGACAGGGGCATCGTGCCGGAGGCGGCAGGACTTTACGCCGCCGCGCACGGCTTCGCGCTCCTTTTCGGCGAGGACGACCGTGAGAAGCTGCAGCTCGAGACGCCCCTCTACGACGCGCTCTACCGCTGGTGCCAGTCCCAGATCGGCGCGTGATGGCGGGGGCCGCCGGCCCGGGCGCCGACGCGCGGCGGATCGTCTCGGCGGCGGCCTTGCGCGGTTTCGGCTACGGGCTCGTGTCGGTCGAGGTGGCTCTCTACTGGCGCCTGCACGGCATCCCGGCCGTGACGATCGGCCTCCTCTTCACCATCGCGCTGCTCGCGAGCGGCGCCCTGAGCGCCTTCGCCGGCCGCCTCGGCGCGACGCTCGGCCGCAGGCGGAGCCTGATGCTGCTCGCCCTCGGCATCACGCTCGGAGGCGTGCTGCTCGCGGCGAGCACGTCGCTTCCCGTTCTTCTGTTGGCGAGCCTACTTGCCACCTTCAGCCCCACAGGAAAAGATGTCGCCGCCATGCTCCCCTTGGAGCAGGCGGCTTTGGCGCATCTCGGCGACGGCCGGGCGCGCATGACGCTCTACGCCCGCTACAACATGACCGCCGCGCTTGCGGCGGCCTTCGGCGCCCTGGCAGCCGCCGCGCTGCCGCCCAGCCTGCACAGCGCCGCGGCCTTCTGGCTCTACGCGGCGATCGGTCTAGGCCTCGTGGGGCTGTACAGTGGCCTCTCGGCCGCCGTGGAGGAGGAGCACCGCACTGAGGTGGAAACAAAGGCACGTGGCCGGCTCCAGCAGAGCCGCAGCATCGTGCTCCGCCTGACCGCCCTGTTCGGCGTCGATGCCCTGGCCGGCGGACTCGTCGCCCAGGGCATCGCGGTGCTCTGGCTGCACGAGCGCTTCGGCATCTCGGCCGCCCTGGCAGGCGTGCTCTTCTTTGCCACGAACCTCGCCATGGCGCTCTCGTAGCTTGCGGCTCCCTGGCTGGCGAAGCGCTTCGGCCTTCTCAACACGATGGTCTTCACCCACCTGCCATCCAACGTCCTCCTGCTGCTCGTGGCCTTCGCGCCAAGCTTTCCCGTGGCCGCGGTGCTGCTCGTGCTGCGGAGCCTGCTCTCGCAGCTCGACGTACCGACGCGCCAGGCCTACACGATGGCCCTCGTGCGACCCGAAGAGCGCGGCGCCGCGGCGGGCGTCACGGCCGCGGTGCGCGGCACCGCGTCGGCCGTCTCCCCTGCCATCACGGGCTTCGCCCTGACGGTGGCAGCGGTGGGCCTGCCTTTCATCCTGGCAGGCACCCTGAAGGCCGCCTACGACCTGGTGCTCTGGGGGATGTTTCGCGGCGTGCCGCTGCCCCACGAGAACTAGCCCCGGCTGGCGGGCAGGTTCCCATCCTGTGCGACCGCTTCGGCCTCCTCGAGCTGGGTGATCGACTCATGCAGCAGTGCGGCCCCCGCCACGAGTGGTGTCAGGGGGCCCTGGTGCAAGAGCAGGACGCGGTTTTGCGCCCGGCTCGCGAGCACGAAGAGGTCTGAAGCCGCGTCGGGCGCCGCGGGCAAGGAGCGCGCGTCGGCGTCCAGGACGAGGACGAGGTCGAATTCGAGGCCCGCGGCATCGGTGCGGGTGCCGAGAAAGGGCTCGCGGCCCTGCGCGAAAGCTGCCCGCTCGGCGATCTTGCGCAAGGCCGGCAGCCGCTGGGCATCGGCGCAGAGGATGGCCGCCGTCGAATGCGGCAGGGCCTGGAGGAGCCGCACGGCAACCTCGGCCATGTCGAGGTCCTGCGCCACCTCGACGTCCACCACCGGCGGCGCCTCGCGCTCCACCGCATCGATCGGTCGGAAGGGCAGGTCCATCTTGGGACCAAGGATGTTGAGCAGCGCGACGATCGCTGGCGTCGAGCGGTAGTTGATGCCGAGGTAGCGGACCTGCGGCTCGGCGAATCCGAGCCCCGCCAGCTCGCCCCAGTCCCCGAGGCCTGTCAGGAGCGGGTCGCGCTGCGCCAGGTCGCCGAGGATGGTGAAGGTCGCCTGGGGCACGGCCCGCCGCAGCACGACGTAGGCCAGCGGCGCCACGTTCTGGCCCTCGTCCACCACCACGTGGTGCAGCCCGCGCAGCCGCCTGCCGCTCAGCAGCAGCCGCCAAAAGCCGAGCGCCGGCAGGTCGCCCCGGCCGATCTGAGGCTCCTGCCGCATCTCCGTGAGGAGCTGAAGCTGCGCGTCGAGGGGAGCCAGCTGGGGGAGGTGCCGGTCGACAAGGCGCTCGGCCGCATGGTCGATCTGGGTCTCCACCTCGCGGTAGCGGTTCTTGTCGCTGTCGTCCCAGCCGATGCTGAGGCTGCGCAGGACTCGCTCCTTGGCTGGGCGCGCGATCCGCTCGCGCAAGGCCCGGCGCATTTCTTCGTAGGCGTCCTGGGTCATGGCGGCAGCCGCCAGTTGCAGGTCCTCCTGCCCGATCTGCCAGCCGTCGCCCGTCACGGCGTCAGCGGAGGCGAGCCGCCCGAGGCCGGCCTGCACGCGCGCCTCGAGCCAGGCCTCCTGGGCCCTGGCGAAAGCCGGCAGCCCGCGCCGCGGATCGGACGCCGCCTCGGGCAGGTCGACGCCAGCGTAAGCCGCCAGCCACTCGTCGATCGACTCCTGCTGCACGCCGCGGACGCCGAAGCTCGGCAGCACCGCCTCCATGTAGTCGACAAGGGCGTGCGAGGGGGAAAGGATGAGGCAGGCGTCGGCCTTGAGGCGGCGGCTTGGATCGACCGCTGCGTCTGTCACGAGATAGGCGACGCGCATCTGGCCGATCTGGGTCTTGCCCGACCCCGGCACGCCGTGCACCACCAAAAGCGGCACCCGCTCGAAGATGGCCTGGCTCTGCTGGCGGCCGATGGTCCGGACGATGTTCCTGGCCTTCTCGCCGGCCATCGCCAGCACGCGGCCGAGGAACGGGTCGCCCGAGAGCGCACCGCTCTCGCCGTAGCTCGAGAGCGCATCGCCCATGTCCACGATGCGCAGGTCGCGGATCTCGAAGCGCCGCTTGAGGAGGGTGCGGCCGCGGAAAGCCCCCACTTCGATTTCCACGGGCTGCTCCGCGAACGCCCGGGCCATCGGCACCGTCCAGTGGATCATCTGGGCACCGCCCGCCGCGGAGAGGTCCGTCCAATCGTCGAGCACCTCGGAAAGGTAGTAGCGCTCGATCTCTTCGCGCCCGTCCGCTTGGACGTCCATGCGCGCGTAATACGGCCGCTGGTGCCACACGACCACGTGCTCGAGGTCGGCGATGCGCTCGCGGCGGTAGCTTGCGAGACGCCACGCCACCGCGTCCTGCGTGCGGCGGAACTCTGCCTCGCGCGCCTTGCGCTCCTCGCGCGTCGCCTCTAGGAGGTACGTGAGACCCTCGACGGTGGCGTCGAGCACCTCCTGTTCCTCCGGCAATGTCAAGTAGCGGCCCGGCTCCGTGTCCGCCATGTTCCCTCCTTCTGCCGCCCGTTGGCCACGGGCAAGCGGCCGTGCACAGCGTGCGCACGGCAGTGAGGCTGTTATTCTACTACACCGGGCAGGCCAAGGCGCAAGGGGTTCGCCTACGCAAGGCCCGCCGGAAAGCGTGTAGACGTAGGGACAGCCGAACCAGTCGAGGTCGATGACGGTTCACGGCAAGGCTAAGCGACGCCGAAGGCCGGTCCGAAGAAGCCGTCGCAGACCGGAGCCAGCGCGCGGGCAGGTGCGCCGCACGTCGACAACTCCCCAAAGAGAAGGGCGGCTAGACGGTCCGGTGGGAAAGCGGCCGGCCGTAGCCGTCGGTCATGCTGTCGGTGGCGATCAGAATGACGTCGATCAGCCACCAGATGCCGAGGCCGCCGAACGTGATCAGCTTGACGATGCCCGTGCCGATGTGGCCGAGGTAGAAGCGGTCGACACCCAGGCTGCCAAGGAAGATCGAGAGCAGGAGCGCAACCAGCCAGTCCTTCGCGTAGGGATCGTAAGGCCTCGAACCCACACCGGTCGGGACGCCGCAGTGCACGCAGACGACCGCCCGCGGATCGATCTCCTGACCGCAGGCGCGGCAATAGGCCTTCTGCCGGCCCGGTTCCGTCGCTTCGCCCATTCTCCCTCACCCCACAACCTATGGACCGTCGAGGATGCTCCCGGGTTTCACCGCGTGGGCGCTTCAGGGACGGACTCGCCGGAGGGCAGGTCGAGTTCCTGGTCGACACGCTTTGCGAAGATGACGTGGTCCTGCCAGCGGCCCGCGATCCTGAGGTAGCCTGGCGCATAGCCCTCGCGGCGGAAGCCGTTCTTCTCGAGCACGCGCTGCGAGCCCTTGTTCCAGGGCAGCGTCGCCGCCTGCATGCGGTGCAGCGAGAGCATGCGGAAGCCGAGCTCGCAGCCGATCGCCACCGCCTCGGTCATCAGCCCCTGTCCCTGGTGCTCCTCGTCGAGCGCATAGCCGACGTAGGCGTTCTGGAAGACCCCGCGCACGATGTTGTTGAGATTGAAGCGCCCGACCAGCGTTCCGCCCTGCTGCAGGAATATGCCGAAGTGATAGCTCTGGTCGCGCGAGGCGCGCTCCAGGTAGCTGGCGATCAGGGCCTCCTGCTCTGGCGCCACCAGTTCGCGCTCGTCCTGCAGCGGCTCGAACGGGCGCAGGAATGCAAAGTTCACTCTGCGATAGCGCAAGAGCTCCTGCGTGTGCTCGCGCCGCAGCAGTTCGAGGTAGACGCGCGGACCGGTAAAGCGCCTGGACGGCTCGATCGGCATCGCAATTCCCTCCTGGTCGCCGGCGGTTGCGGGTCCGGCCGGAAACGCAAGTCCAACTGCGCATTTCGTGACCGTCGTGTCGAAACCTGCGGTCCCAGGCCGGCGCACGCCTGAGCTGTCCCGTCCGGCAGGTGCCCCTGCGCACGGGAGCGAAGCCGCAGACATGGCGACTTCGCAAGCCCCAGAGTCCAGCCTGCTCCGCGAGCGCGACATCCGCTGGTTCCTCTCCGGCCGCGTCGTCGCGGAGATCGGATCCCGCATCAGCCGCGAGGGGCTGCCGATCACGGCGATCCTCCTGCTCGGCACCGGCGCCCTGGGCGTCAGCATCATGGCCGCGGCCACCCAGCTGCCTGGGTTGCTCCTCTCAGCCCACGCGGGAGCCCTCACAGATCGCATGCGCCGCCGCCCGCTGCTGATCGCGATGGATACCTGCCGCTTCCTGCTGCTGCTCTCGGTGCCCATCCTGAGCCTTCTGCACCAGCTCAGCCTCTGGCAGCTCGTCGTGGTGTCGCTCCTTGTCGCAGGCATCGGCTTCGCCTACCAGATCACGGACCAGGCCTACCTCCCGGCGCTCGTCGGCCGGGGGCGCCTTGAAGCGGGCAACCGCCTCGTCTACGCGGCCGGAGCCGTTGGCGAGACGGCCGGTCCGACCGTGATGGGCGCTCTGGTGCAGTCCCTGGGCGCGCCTTTCGCCATCCTGTTCGACGCCCTGGCAAACCTCGTCTCCGCCCTCACGCTCGCCAGTATCCGCCGGCCCGAGCCACCCCTGGCGGCGCCTTTGGAAGGCGAGCCCTTGCCCCAGGCCGCGCAGGGCCTCAAAGCCGTTCTGCGCCACCCCCTGCTGCGTCCTCTGGCGACCGTCGTCGCCGTCTCCAACCTGTTCGGCGGCGCGTTCGCAGCTCTCTACGAGCTCTACGCCTTGCGCACTCTGCACCTCGGCGCCCTGGCGCTCGGCATTCTAGTGACCCTCGGGGGCCTCGGCTCGCTCATTTCCGCCGGCATCTCGCGGCAGGTGGTGCGGCGGGTCGGCATCGGCCGGGCGCTCACCTTCAGCATGCTTGCGAGCGGCCTGGTGGGGATCCTGATCCCCATCGCGCGCGGGGGCTTCTGGCTGGCCTTCACCGCCCTCGCCGTGGCACAGCTCTTCGGCGACCTGTCCGGCACGATCTACGAGATCAACGAGACCGTGCTGCGCCAGAGCTTGACGCCAGATCGCTGGCTCGGCCGGGTGAACGGCGGCATGCAGTTCTTCGGCGGTCTCTTTGGCCTTCTGGGAACGGTCGGGTTCGGGCTCCTGGCTATGTCGGCGGGAACGCGCCTCGCCTTCTGGATCGCCGCAGGTGGAAACCTCTTGCTGGCCCTGTGGTTCATGGGCACGGCGGTGCGCAGGGTGCAGCTGCCGATCGAAGCCGACGATGTGGCCTTCAAGGCGTATTGAGGAGGCAGGGCATGCTGACGTTCCGTGTCGCTGAGGGCGTTTTCAACTATCGCGCCGCAGGCGTCCTCTTGCGCAACGGCTGCGTCCTGATCCAGAGAGCACCGGACGACGACTTTTGGGCCTTGCCGGGCGGCCGCGTGGAATTCGGCGAGACCTCCCTGGAGGCTCTCTGCCGGGAGTTCACGGAGGAGATCGGCGTTCGGGTCGAGGCGGAGCGACTGCTTTGGCTGGTCGAGAACTTCTTCGGTCTCGACGAGCCGTATCACGAGATCTCGCTCTATTACAGCATTCGCCCGTTGGACTCTCTCCCCGCCGGGCCCGAGTTCCTGGGCCGCAAGGAAGACAGGGACCCGCAGCTCGTCTTCCGCTGGCTGCCACTCGAAGACCTGGGGCAGGTCCGACTTTACCCGACGTTTCTCTCGAGCGGGCTCCGCGATCTCCCTGCCCAGATCGTCCACGTCGTCCAGCGGGATCGGGCGCTCTCATAAAAACCGTGCGCGAGCACCGGCCGCGGCAGACTGCGGACTCCGGCTTCAGCCGTGGACGTCAAGACACGCCGGACTTGAATGCCATGATCCAGATCGAGAAGATCACGATCCCGAGCGCGACGATGCCGGCCAGGATCAGGACCGCGACCTGCCACGAGAGGCCGACGCCCTCGCGCAGGTGCATGAAGAAGCCGAGCTGGATGCCTGCCTGGACCACCGCCAGGAGCAGGATCACCGCCGGCAGGTAGAGCGGCGCGATCAGGTGGTGGACGACGAGCAGCGTCGCTGCCAGCGTAAGCACGAGGGACGCCAGATAACCGAGGATCTGCGGGAATGTGCCGGCATGGTGTTCGAAGCGGGGCAGAAGCATGGCACTTGTGATCGCAGCCAGGCTCCTGCCTGTCCTCTCCTGCGGATGGCGGGACATATCCAGGACCTCCTCCAGGTCAGGTGATCTTTCCCGTGAGGTAGACGACGGTGAAGATGAAGACCCACACGATGTCGAGGAAGTGCCAGTAGAGGCTGAAGGTGTAGAGCTTGCGCGCCACGCGGGGCGTGAGTCCCTGCCGCAACAGGAGCAAAAGCAGGGCGGCGGCCCAGAGCACGCCGAACGAAACGTGCCCGCCGTGCGTTCCGATCAGGGTGAAGAACGCGGAGAGAAAGCCGCTCTGATGCCAGGTGCCGAAGGCGGCCACGTCGGCGGCGAACTCGTGGATCTCCATGCCGACAAACCCGGCGCCGAGCAGCATGGTGACGATAAGCCAGGCCATGAGGGACCGCAGGCGCCCACGTCGCATGGCGGCGATCGCGAGCCCGCACGTGAAGCTGCTCGTCAAAAGCGCGACGGTCTCCACGAGCACCGGGCCGAGGCTGATGAGCTGGCTCGGCGTCGGCCCTGCCGCGACGCGGCTCTGGAAGACCGCATAGACGGCGAAGAGGCACGAAAAGAGCACCACGTCGGAGCCGAGGAAGAACCAGAACCCGAGAATGGCCAGCGTGTCCTGCTCGTCCCGGAATTCCAGCGGCATCTGTCCCTGGACCCTGGACTGCTTGGCTTCGATCATGCCTTGAGCCTCCCCAGGGCTGCCTCGCTGCGGCGGATCTCGTCGGCGGAGAAGAGGTGGTCGTCCGGCTCGCGCAGCCAGCCCGCCACGAGCAGGCTGAGGATGCCGGCAAGGCCGGCGACGGCGATCGGCCACCAGCTGAAGACGGCGCCGAATCCGGCGACGAAGAAGCAGAGGCCGAGCATGAAAGGTGCCCCGGTGTTGCGCGGCACGGCGACCGGCCCGATCTCGTCGACCGCGACTCCTCGTGCACCTGCGTGCTTCGTCGCCCACCAGGCGTCGCGGCTCGAGACCTTCGGCAGCACGGCGAAGTTGTACTCGGGTGCCGGCGAGGGGATCGACCATTCGAGCGTCCTGCCGTCCCAGGGGTCGCCTGTCAGGTCCAGTTCCCTGTGGCGCATGCTGTAGACGATGCTGTAGACGAGGATGACAAAGCCGATGCCCATCGCGTAGGCGCCCAAGGTCGAAACGAGGTTCGGCAGGCTCCAGCCGAGACCGCGGGGATAGATGTAGATGCGCCGCGTCATGCCCTCGAGCCCAAGCAGGTACTGCGGGAAGAACGTCACCCAGAACCCGATCAGGAAGAACCAGAACGCCCACTTGCCCTGCCGCTCGTTCAGCATGTACCCGAACATCTTGGGCCACCAATAGTAGAGGCCCGAGAACAGCCCGAACACGACGCCCCCGATCAGGACGTTGTGGAAGTGCGCGACCAGGAAGTAGCTGTTGTGGAACTGGTAGTCGCCTGGGACCACGGCGAGCAGGACACCAGTCGCGCCGCCGACGACGAAGGTGGGGATGAAGGCCAGCTGCCAGAGCATCGCGCAGGTCATGCGGATGCGCCCTCCCCACATGGTGAAGATCCAGTTGAAGACCTTCACGCCGGTCGGAATGGCGATCAGCATCGTGGAGACGCCAAAGAAGGCGTTCACGACGGCCCCGGCCCCCATGGTGAAGAAGTGATGCACCCATACGCCGTAGCTGAGCAGGCTAATCGCGAGGAGCGACCCGACCATGGCGGAATAACCGAACAGCGCCTTGCGCGAGAACGTCGCCACGACCTCGGAGAAGATGCCGAAGGCGGGCAGGACGAGGATGTACACCTCCGGGTGGCCCCAGATCCAGAAGAGGTTGACGTACATCATCGGCATGCCGGCATGCCCGATCGTGAAGAAGCTTGCACCGAAAAGCCGGTCGAGCACGGTGAGCGCGAGCGCCACCGTAAGTGCGGGGAACGCGAAGATGATCAGGGACGACGTGATCAGGGCCGACCAGGCGAAGAGGGGCATCTTCATGAGCGCCATGCCAGGCGCACGCAGGCGCAGGATCGTGACGAGGAAGTTGACGCCCGTCGCGATCGTCCCGATGCCGGATATCTGCAACGCGATCAGGTAGTAGTTCTCGCCTACGCCCGGATTGAAGCGCAGCTCCGTCAGCGGCGCGTAGGCCGTCCAGCCGGCGTTTGGCGAGCCCCCGACGACGAAGGACATGTTGAAGAGCAGGAAGGCGAACGCGAAGAGCCAGAAGCTGATCGCGTTGAGCCGCGGGAAGGCGACGTCTCGGGCGCCGATCATCAGGGGGATCGCGATGTTGAAGAGGGCGAAGATGAACGGCATCGCCATGAAGAAGACCATGATGGTGCCGTGCGTTGTGAAGATCTCGTTGTAGTGCTCCGCCCCGAGGAAAGTGTTCTGGGGCAAGGCCAGCTGCGTGCGCAGCAGGAGCGCGTCGACGCCGCCCCGGAAGAGCCCCAGCATGGCCGCGATCAGGTACATGATGCCGATCTTCTTATGGTCGACGGTCGTGATCCACTCGCGCCAGAGCCAGCCCCAAAGGTGCCTTCGGGTCAGGATCAGCAGAAGGGCAGCGGCCGCGAACACGATGGAGACATCGGCTCCCAGCTCCATGGGACGCAGGACAGACGGGGGAAAGAGCTGCGCCATGAGGTTGGTCAACGCATTCTCCCCTCCCTTCGAGTCATGGCTGGCCTAGCGGGACTCGTACATGCCTCCCTGCAGGGTGAAGCCGTGGCTGGTGCGCGGGAAGGCCTCTGGCGGGTAGGAGGAGAAACTCGCCCGCGGTGCCTCGCCAGCGGCGAGCAGGCCGCGATATCCCGCCATGGTCAAGGGCGGCGAGATCCTGCGAACCGCCGCGGCCCACCGGCCGAAGCGCCCGGGGCTCAACGCATGGACCGTGAAGACCATGTGCGCAAAGCCGACGCCGGAGAAGTTCGCGCTGCGGCCGGCGTATGCGCCGGACCGTCCCGCTTCGAGGTAGAGCGGCAGCACCCGGCCCGGCATCGCATACTCCATGCCGCCGAGCTGCGGCACCCAGAAGGTGTTCATGGGCGAATCCGCCGTAAGCTCGAAGAGCACTGGCGTGTGTACCGGGATGTCGACGTAGTTCACCGTGGCGATCCGCTGTCGCGGGTAGAGAAAGAGCCACTTGTAGTCGAAAGACGTGACGTCGACGACCAGGTCGTGCCGCCCCGGCGGCAGGCGATCAAGCGCGAAAGTCTGCGAGACGGTCGGTACCGCGAGGAAGGCGACGATCAGCAAGGGCACGGCGAACAGCAGAGCCTCAAGCCGCCGGCTACCGTTCCACGCCGGTGCGTACGGTCCCGATCCGTCCCGCCGCTCGCGAAAGCGGACCACCGTCACGGCGAAGAGCCCAAGCACAAAGAGGATGACGACGCCCATCGCAATGCTCGCCGTCTCGATGAGGTGGAGTTCGCTCGCCGCAACGGGCCCGGCGGGATGAAGCACAACGTACTGCCTGCCGCAGCCGGCAGCCAGCACCCCCGTGGCGGCGATGGACAGCCATCGCACAAGGCGTCTGCAAATGCCGCGACAGACATGCACATTACCACCTCGGTTCAGCTAATTCTCACAACTGGCTGTTCCGGTCCATTCAATCCTATGCGCACGACACACGGAACCAATATATAGTCGTGGCATGACTTCTGACGTCATCCGCCGACATGTCTCTTCTTATCCGGTGTTGACATTTTAGACCTCACGGAATTCCAAGTCTCGGTCGCCGATCACACCACTTTTTGTTATGCTAACGGTACGGGGTACTTATATGGATGCGGCGGGTCTCCCTTGTCCATGCCATTGACGGGAGATCCGCCGGCCCTGCTTCAAAGGACCATCCCTTTCGTTGGAGGTGATCGCCTCGCGCCCCTCCACGCTGCATTGGCGGGCCTATGCCGCCGAGTTCATCGGGACTGCCCTGCTCGTCTTCCTGGGCCTCGCGGTGGTCATCTACGACTTCGGCCACGGCTCGCCGGCCGCGGTGCTGCTGCCGGATCCCTTCGTGCGCCGCCTCGCGACCGGATTCCTGTTCGGCAGCGTCGGCGCCCTTCTGGCGCTCAGCCCGATCGGCCGCATCTCGGGGGCCCACCTTGACCCGGTGCTCTCCTGGGCATTCTGGGCGGCGGGCAGCCTGTCGCCCCTGGACGCCGCCTGCTATACCATCGCGCAGTTCGCGGGAGCCGCACTCGCCGGTCTTGCGCTGAAGCCGGTCTGGGGCGCTTTCGGCCGTACGGTCCTCTACGGTGCCACCGTCCCCTCCGCTGCGGGGCCCTGGCTCGCGGTGGTCGGCGAGGTGCTCGCCAGCTTCGCGCTGGTTGGCGGCATCCTCTGGTTCGTCGGACATGGACGCCTGCGCGCCTTCACGCCGGCCCTCATGCCGCCGCTCGTCGCATTTCTGGTCGCCCTTGAGGCGCCCTGGAGCGGCACGTCGATGAATCCCGCCCGTTCGCTTGGCCCCGCCCTGCCGGCGCATACCCTCGGCGTACTCTGGGTCTACCTGCTCGGCCCGGCGATCGGCGCCGGCCTGGCAGCCGTGGCGGTCGCGCGCTCAGACAGGATCCATGTCGCCAAGCTCGCGCACCATGCGCATGATCCCCTCGGCCGCTTCCACGGCGCCGCAGCCGGCAGTCCGGCGGCGCGCCTCAGGCGCAGGGCAGCGCTGGTCCTTGGGCGCCCCGGCGCACGCCGCTAGTCCCCCGAAGGAGGAATCTTGGCATGACTGTCCCTTCCGTCAGCAGCGGCATCTACGGCGACGAACCGGCACTCATCCTGCAGGCGGGACCCTACGAGGCGTGGGTCGTACCCGGAATCGGCGGCCACGTCGTCGCGCTGCGCGATGTGACGCGAGGGCTGAGTTTCCTGCGCGAGCCGCTCGCCCAGGCGAGCGGGGATCTCACGGCCTACCGGCACGATCCGATTCCCTACGGCATTCCGCTGCTCTTTCCGCCGAACCGGATCGCGGACGGAACCTTCACCGCCGGCGGCGTCACCTACCGCTTCCCGATCAACGAGCCGGAACTGCACAACCGTCTGCACGGGTTCTTCGCGCGCTCGCCCTGGCAGGTGGCAGCGAAGGGCCTGGACGGGGCGGAGGCCTTCCTGTCCCTGCGGCACAGCCTGCGCGAGGAAGACGAGGAGTACGGGTGGTTCCCGCACCCGCTCACGCTCGATCTCCGCTATCGGCTGTCCGACCAGGGCCTTCACTGGACCGTCCAGGTGACAAACGATGGCTTGCGGCCGATGCCCCTGCTGGTCGGCTTTCACACCGCCCTGCGTGTGCCGCCGTCCGCAGACGCCAGCGCACAGGCCTGCGAGCTCTCCATGAACATCGGCGAGAAGTGGGAACTCACCGGGCGGAAGTTGCCAAGCGGGCGGACGGTGCCGCGGGACACCATGGACGAGGCCATCGCGTCGGGTCATGGCGACCCCTTCGCCCATCCGATCGACGCGTTGTTCAGCGCGGCGCCGCTCGACGGGCCGAACGTCTGCCGTCTGCGCTTTCCTGGCCTCGGCCGGGATCTTGTGTACGAGACCGATCAGAAGTTTCGCGCCTGGATGCTCTGGAACCGCGACGCCGAGAGCGGCTTCTTCTGCCCGGAGCCGATGACGTGCCTCGTGAACGCGCCGAACCTCGGACTGCCCTGGGGGCAAACCGGCATGCAGATGCTGGCGGGCGGGACCGTCTGGTCGGCCGAGAGTCGCCTCTTCACCGTGCCCATTCGGACGTAAGATGAGAGCAGTCTTGGACTGAAGACTGAATGACCCTGACAAAGAGGGACCTGCGTCGCCTCGCCGAAACCTGAGACCAAGGTCCTCGGCATCAGCGGGCCTGGCGATGTCGCCTCGGTTTCTACGACGCGACTTGAGCCTGATCCGTCAAGATTTGTCGAACATCCGGCAGGATCCGCACGACGCGCAGCGAACACTCGAGTCCGGGCCGCCGCCGTGCATTGACAACGCCATTGCTCTATGGTGTATTTAATAGTTCGTGCGGTATCATGGCATCCTTGTACCAGTGGGCCCGGTGACCACCCACCCTTCGCCACGCCGCTGACAGGCACCGCGGCAGGCCGCCGCCAAGGAGACCTCCCGGTAGCAGGCATGTGCGTGGCTTCAAAGCGTCCTCCCCGGTACCCGTCTCCTACGCTCCAATGGCACGAAGGCAGTGATGCACCCATGGATCAGAGACCATTCCCGGATCTGCCCGACCTCTCCCCGGACGAGAGCCATGAGGCCGAGTTGGATCGTCATGACCTGGTCGCGCACGAGGGCGACGACCCGCCGCAGCCCGAGGCCGACAACGAGGACGACACACACGAAGAAACAGACGCCGAGACTGCCGACGATCAGCTGGATCTCAGTGTGCCCGACGGTATCGCGCTCGACGATCCCGTGCGCATGTATCTCAAGGAGATCGGCCGCGTGCATCTCCTCAACGCGCAGCAGGAGGTCGAACTTGCGCAGCGCATCGAGCAGGGCGATGAATCCGCGGCCAAGCTGCTCGCGGAGGCGAACCTGCGCCTCGTCGTCAGCATCGCCCGCCGCTATGTCGGCCGCGGCATGCATTTCCTGGACCTGATCCAGGAGGGCAACCTCGGCTTGATGAAGGCCGTCGAGAAGTTCGACTACCGCAAGGGCTTCAAGTTCTCGACCTATGCCACCTGGTGGATTCGCCAGGCCATTTCCCGGGCGATCGCCGACCAGGCGCGCACGATCCGCATCCCCGTGCACATGGTGGAGACGATCAACCGCCTCGTGCGCACGCAGCGCCAGCTCCTGCAAGACCTCGGGCGCGAACCGACGGCCGAGGAGATCGCCGACGAGATGGATGTGTCGGCCGACCGCGTGCGCGAGATCATGAAGGTCGCCCAGGAGCCCGTATCGCTCGAGACGCCGATCGGGGACGAGGGCGACTCGCACCTCGCGGACTTCATCGAGGACGAAGAGGCGGAATCGCCGGCTGACGCCGCGAGCTACCTCCTGCTGCGCGAGCAGATCGGTGAAGTGCTCGCGACGATGACGCCGCGCGAGCAGAAGGTGCTCGAGCTGCGCTTCGGCCTTGAAGATGGGCGGGCGCGCACCCTGGAGGAAGTCGGTCACGCGTTCGGCGTGACGCGCGAACGGATCCGCCAGATCGAGGCCAAGGCCTTGCGCAAGCTGCGCCATCCGAGCCGCGCCAAGCAGCTCAAGGACTTTCTCGAGTAGCCGTCCGCAGAGAAGCCGGGTCCGCCCTGGAGCGGGGCCCGGCTTCTTTGCGCCTATTGTCGTGCCGGTGGCGGCTGAAAGTCGCCCGGCGGGGCAACCCGGTGCCCTACAATGATGCCGAGGAGAGGTGCACATGCAAGTCGACCGTTCAGCCGTGCGGAGCGCGCGCCAAAGGCGCGCGTGGACGCAGGCCAAGCTCGCCGAGAAGGCCCAGGTGGATGAACGCACGGTCCAGCGCGTCGAGCGAACAGGGCGCGCCTCCCTGCCGACGCTCCAGGCGATCGCGGGAGCGCTCGAGCTCGACCCGTCTCTCCTGATTGCGAGCAACGGCTCTTCGTCTGCGCGCGGACCATCCCGGTCGCCGGAGCTCTCGGGCACGCGAAGAGCCGCATTCCGAACGTTTGCGGCCTTGACGTTCCTCGCGCTCGGGCTACTTCTATGGGAGGAGTTTGGGAATCCTGGCTGGCCAGAATGGCAACTCTGGTTCCTTTGCCTGGTCGCTGCCGCAGTCGCCCTGTGGTACGCCGTGCGCGGCGAGGATCACCGCATCATCGGTCTCATAGCTCTCGTGGCCTGTGTCAGCATGCTCTGGTACTTCCCGCGCCCGTTGCTGGTCTCTGTCTTCAGCGCGGCCGCCTTCCTGACCATGTGGCGGCCGGCACGCGGCTCAGCGGGCAAGCCCTAGCTTTTTTGAACGCCCCGGGGCGCAGTAGCCGCTCCCCAGCTCCTAGCTTCAGGCGGCGCGCGTCAGACCTTCTGCACCAGAGCGTCGCAAAGCCGCTGGAGCCAGCGGTCGGCGAGTTCTTCCTGCTGCGCCTCGACCATGACCCGCACGACGGGCTCCGTTCCCGACGGCCGCACCAGCACCCGCCCCACTCCGGCCAGCGACGCTTCGGCGGACGCCAGCGCCTCAAGGTACGCAAGCGAGCTCAGGGCCTGGTCGCGATTCCCCACGCGGACGCTCCGCAACCGCTGGGGATAGTGCGGTATGCGCCGGCGGAAGTCCGCGAGCCGCACGCCGGTCTCCTCGAGGGCGGAGAGCAGAAGGATGCCCGTCGCAAGGCCGTCTCCCGTCGTGCTGGCCCGGCGGTAGATGATGTGCCCGGACTGCTCGCCGCCGAGCAGGATGTTCTCCTGGCGCATCGCCTCGATGACGTAGCGGTCGCCCACGCGGGTCACGGTGGGTCTGATGCCCTCCTGCGCGAGGAAGTCGCGCACCCCGCCGTTCGACATCACCGTGAGTGCCACGGCGGCCGGCTCGAGTTCCCCCCGCCCCTTCAGCCAGGTGGCGAGCAGGGCCAGAATGACATCGCCGTCGCAGACCTCTCCCTCCTCGTCGACCGCGATCAGGCGGTCGGCATCGCCATCGAACGCAAGGCCCAGCGTGCCGCCGAATGCCTGGTAGTTCTCCTTCAGGAAGCCGGGCGCCGTCGAGCCGCAGTCCACATTGATGCGGGCGCCGTCCGCCTCCGCGCAGAGCACCGCGACACGGCGCGCAGCCGGCGAGAAGGCAAGCGGCAGGACGGAGGTGGCGGCACCATGCGCGGCATCCAGGACGACCCCGCCGGTGTAGGGCCTGCTCACAAGATCCGTGAGATGTGCGAGGTACTCCTCGCGCATCCCGGGATCGTGCCTCAGGCCGCCAATGCCCTCACCGACGGGGCCAGGCGAAGTCTGCTGCATCTCCGCCTCGATGCGGTCTTCCACGGCGTCCGGCAGCTTGTGGCCGTCTGCCGCGAAGAACTTGATGCCGTTGTCCGCCACGGGATTGTGGGATGCCGAGATCATCACGCCCGCTTGAAAGGAGCGGCGCTCCGTCAGGTAGGCGACGCCTGCCGTGGGCAACACCCCGGCCAGATGGACCTCGGCACCGGCGGACATGAGTCCCGCGGCAAGCGCCGACTCGAGCATGGGACCGGAGAGGCGCGTGTCGCGCGCCACCAGGAAGCGGGCAGCGTGGCCGCCGCCGAGGACCCTGGCCGCGGCGCGGCCGAGCGACAATGCGAGATCGGGTGTGAGATCCTGGTTGGCTACGCCGCGGACGCCGTCCGTGCCGAAAAGTCGCAACTCGCGTGACCTCCTGGCCTCTTCAACTAGGGCGCGATCAGCCGCACGGTCGAGGCGTCCGGCTGCACATCGGTCACTTGCGTGCGGGCCGCCGGCGCGTCGACGTTGAGCTTGACCTTATAGGTGCCCGGCTCTGCATAGGGTACGGCCGCGACCACGCGAATGGCACTGGGCTGCAGGGCGTCCACGATGTTGGCCGGCCCCCGGATGTCCACCGCGACCGCCGTCGGCGTCACCTTCACGTGCAAGTGGCCCGCGTTCTGCACCGTCACCGGCAGGGCGCGGAACTTGCGGATCACGGTCGGGTTCGGGTTGTGGATCAAGGAGGCCCAGATGCCCACCGCAAGAAGAAGCGAGAGCACGCGCAGCACCCAGTCGTTCGCAAGCCAGCGGTCGACCATCTGCTATGCCCTCCGCAGGTTCAAGATGGGCTTGCGCTCCGGCGGCCTGAGTGCTGCCTCGAGGAGCCGGCGCAGCGATGCCTCGTCCAGGTGGCGTATCAGCCGGCCGCCCTCGGCCAGCGAAATCGTACCGGTCTCCTCCGACACGACGACGGCGATGGCGTCCGACTGCTCGCTGACGCCGACCGCCGCGTGGTGGCGCGTGCCGAACTCGGACGCGGGACCGAGCGTCTCGGAGAGAGGCAGGAAGCACGCCGCTGCAATGACCCGGTCGCCGCGCACCACCATGGCCCCGTCATGCAGTGGCGTGCGCGGTGTAAAGACATTGGCGATCAGCTCCCAGCTGATCTGGGCGTCGATCGGCACGCCGGTTTCGACCAGATCTTTGAGGCCTGTCTCCCTCTCAAGCACGATCAGGGCACCGATGTGGTCGCTCGCGAGAATGCGCGTCGCCTTGACGAGCTCGTCCAGCATGCGGCGGAACGCGACATCGGTCATGTCGTGCAAGAGTCCCTGCCCGCCGAATATGCGGCTGCGGCCGATCTGCTCGAGCACCCGCCGGAGCTCCGGCTGGAACACGACCGGCACGGCGACCAGGAGCGCGAGCTCCGCCGTCTGCAGGACGTAGTGCGTCGCGGTAAGTGAGAAAATGCCTGCGATCTCCGTGCCCACGACGAGCAAAAGGATGCCCTTGACGAGCTGGATGGCGCGCGTGCCGCGCAATGCCGCGAACGTGCGGTAGAAGAGGTAAGCGACGATGAGGATGTCCAGGACAGCACGGATGTAGTCCCACAGGCCCATGCTCTGCAGGGTCAGCAGCACGGCTTTCCTCCCCCCCTCGCCTCGTTAGCCGATCGCTCGCTCGAGCAGGAGTTCGTGGGTGGCCAAGATGCCCCCAAGCCCCATGCGCTCCGGTCCGCTGTACGGTTTCACCTCTGTGAGCGAGAAACCCTCGGCCTGCAGGAAAAAGAGCGGCAGGACGTCGGCGTTCGTCACCGGAGCCAGCAGCCTTTGCCGTCCGATCTCGCGCCCCACCTTGATGGCTTCGTCGAGAAGGGGCTCGCAGAGGCCGGGGAGTCCGAGGTCAGGCTGGCTCTCGAAGCCGAGCAGTACGAGGTCGTCTCCGTAGAGGGCCAGGGAAACCGCCCCGATCGGCTTGTCCTTGGCCGACACGAGCAGGTACGGCAGCTGATCCAGACGGAAGGGCTGGCCAAGGGCGTGGATCTCCTTCGGCTGTCGCAGGGCGGGGTAGCGGCCTTGCAGTTCCGCGGAGGCGATCGCAGGGTGGCGCTCGATTCGCACGTCGGCCATGGGCTCAGGCCTCTTGCCCGCAACGATCCATTGGCTTGCCATCAGTGCCGCTCCGCTCCGGCGCCGAGGGCGAAGTAAGCCAGAGACTGCAGCTCCGTCGTGAGGTCGACGTTCTGCACGCTGACCTGCCGGCGCTCGAGTTTCGTTGGCGCAAAGTTGAGCACAGCGGTCACCTCGGCGTCGCAGAGCCGATCAAAGACCCCGCGGGCGCTCTCCTCAGGCACCGCAATCACGCCGATGCGCACCCCGAGTTCCTTCACGGTGGCGACGAGTTCCGACATGGGCTGCACGGTGACGCCGGAAATCTCCTGGCCCACCTTGCGCGCGTCGTCGTCGAACACGGCGGCGACGAAAGCGTCGCGCGAATTGCGCGACGTGTAGTGGATCAGAGCGGTACCAAGGTTGCCCGCGCCGACCAAGGCCACGGGCACGGGTCCCGTCAGACCGAGGATGCGGCGCAGCTGCTGGCTGAGCTGGGTTACGTCGTAGCCCAGGCCGCGGGTGCCGAAGGCGCCGAAATAGGCGAGATCCTTGCGGATCTGTTCGGACGAGTAGCCGGACCGGCGCGCGAGGTCGGCCGACGACGTCACCTCGACCCCCTCGCGGGCGAGATCCTCGAGAACGCGCAGATAAAGAGGCAGGCGCCGGACCGCAACGGCCGGCACCTTGCGCTGCGGCTTCACAGTTGACGCTCCAGCACGAAGTCCGCCATGGCGAGCAGCGAGGCTCGAGCCGGCAAATCGCGGAGCGTTGCCAGGCTCGCCTTCGCCTGGCCGATGAAGTTCTTGGCGAGTTCCTCCGCGTAGGCAAAGCTGCCGGCGCGTTCGAGGATCTCCCGGACCGTGCGCACCGACTCACCGCTCACGTCGGATCCCTGCGCGATCGTCCGCAGCTCGGAGCGCCGCTGCGAGGCCTGCAGGCCGTGAATGACGGGCAGCGTGATGACGTGGGCTCTGAGATCGGAACCGATCGCCTTGCCCAAGGTCTTCGGCTCGGCGGTGAGATCCAGGAGGTCGTCGACGATCTGGAAGCCCATGCCCATGGCGTAGCCGTAATCGTAAAGCGCCTGCTGCACGGACTCGTCAGCCCGGCATGCCATGGCCCCCGCGCGGCAGCTCTGGGCAATGAACTCCGTTGTCTTGGCCGCTGCC
>JAJYSZ010000144.1 GCA_021793315.1 Bacillota bacterium
GCTGCGCCAGTTGCTTGCAAAGCTGCCGTGTGACGGTTTCGCCGCTCTCTGCGGATTCCGCTCAATGTGATCGGGCAATTCGCTTGAAAGTGATCAGTCGTTTCGCCGAAAACGATCACTCTGTCGGAGCGAAGCGACGGGGTTCGGGATCGGGTAGCGTGAAGCAATGGTTCGTCTCCGGTTCCGGATCCCCTCCGGGGGGAGGCGGGCGGGAGCAGCGAGGGGGCGTCACGGCTCGTTCTGGGAGCCGGCGGCGCCCTGCTTGCGCATGGAGTCTCCCTTCAGAATGAGGCGATGGGCACCATGCAGGAGGCGATCGAGGATCGCGTCGGCGATGGTCGGGTTGGTGATGGCAGCGTGCCAGCGGTCCAGCGGCAGCTGGCTTGCGATGAGGGTGGGCGCGCGGCC
Source organism: Bacillota bacterium (assembly GCA_021793315.1). Classification (GTDB taxonomy): domain Bacteria; phylum Bacillota; class Sulfobacillia; order JAJZYS01; family JAJYTV01; genus JAJZQO01. The sequence goes on from JAJYSZ010000144.1 coordinate 409, forward strand.
GGCGCGATCGTCGAGAAGGTCCAGCAGGGCGCGCCCCTGGGCGTCGGAAAGGGGATCGAGTCCCCAGTCGTCGAGGGCCAGGAGCTTCACCTTGGCGAGGTTATCCACGACGCGGGGATAGGAGCCGTCGCCCAAGGCCAGTGTGAGTTCGGCGAGCAGGCGGGAGATGCGGAAGTAGCGGACGGTGTAGCCTTGGCGGCAGGCGGCGTGGCCGAGCGCGCAGGCGAGGAACGTCTTGCCGACGCCGGTCGGGCCTGTGATGAGCACGTTCTGGTGACGTCCCACCCAGTCGGCCGTGCACAGTGCGAGAAAGACGCCGCGGTCAAGGCCGCGGGGCGTGCCGAGGTCGACGTCCTCCGGCGCTGCCTGGAGGCGGAAGCGGGCCGCCTTGAGGAGACGCTCCTGGCGCGTCGTATGCCGCTTGGTCCATTCGCGGTCGACGATCAGGCCGAACCGCTCGTCGAAGGACAGCTCCAGGAAGCGAGGATCGGCATGCTGTTCCTCGTAGGCGCCAAGCATGCCGAGAAGATGCATCTCGCGCAGCTGGCCGTTCAGCGAACTCATCGGCCCGCCTCCCCGGACTGGGAATAGTAGTCCGCTCCGCGCACGTTGTCGTGGGCGTCCGGCGGCGGAGGCGGCGGCTCAGCGGATGGCAGGGGCAAGCGGTCGAGGCCCTTCTCCAGGATCGATTTGACGCTGCGGTAGGACGAAGCCCGAATGGCGAGCGCCCGTGCACAGGCCGCCTCCAGGCGCTCCTTGCCGTAGTGCCTTCCAAGCCGGATGATGCCGACGCACGAACGAAAGCCCATCTCAGGATGCGGGCGGCCCGCGAGGATGCTCTGCACGAGTTCCGCGGTCTTGGGCCCGGTCTCACCGGCCCAGTGGACGATCCGGGACGGGGTCCATTCCGCGTGGCGGCGGTGGGAGGATGGCATGTGGCTCTCGTCGGTAACCCTCTCCCCACGCCGCAGCGCCCGGGCGTGCATCGCCACCTGCCGGCCGCTGTGGAAGAAGGCCACGGTGCTGGCGCCGAGGCGCACCTCCACCTGCTGGTGCACGAGCTGGTACGGCACGCTGTACAGGCACTTGTCCACCTCGACGTGGTAGTCGAGACTCACCCGCGCACGGCTCCAGATCGCGAAGTCGTAACGCCGTGACGGCAGAGGGCGAAGTGCGGGGCGTTCCTGCTCTTCGAAGACCGATCGGCGCGAACCCTCGCGCTTTTGGAACGGCCTGCGGTTGTATTCCTCCACGGCATCGGCCACGGCGGCCTGGACTTCCTCCAGGGAGAAGAACTGGCGCTTGCGCAGCGGTGCGAGCACCCACCGCTCCACCTGCTGCACGGCGTTCTCGACGGCCGCCTTATCCCTGTTATCCCGACGTCCGGATAACAGGGATTATGCCGCGGATCGAGTTATCCCGAGGATGGCCCAGCAGAGCACTTGGCCGTGGGGATTGGGGTTCGCATCCTCGGGATAACCCCGGGGAACTAGCCGAGACCAGCGAGCTGAAGAAGTAGCGCTTCGTCGTTCTCCCAGGTTGGTGTCTCACGACGGGCAGGGTCGTCGTACGCCTTCTCCAGGGCAGTTCGCAGCATCTGAAGGTCGGCCGCCGCGTAGACGTCGGTGGTGTTGACACTGGCATGCCCGAGGAAGTCCTTGATGTACGAGAGGGGCATCCCCGCCTGGTAGAGATGCATCGCCCGCGTGTGACGGAACAGGTGCGGGTGAACGCGGGCAGGGATCTCCGGGCACCGTGCTCGGGCGTGCTCGGCATACTGATGCAGAAAGCGTGCGACGGCGTCGGGCGACAGGGGGCCGGTCTGGCCCTTGATGACGGTGTAGAAGAGCCACGCGTCGGGGACGACCGGCGCGGGATGGAACCGATCGAGGTATCGCTTGAGGTGCTGCACAGTGCGGGGTAGCAGAGGCACCACCCGGGTCTTCTGGCCCTTGCCGGTGAGATAGACGCACGGGACCGGTTCCTGCCAGCGCAGGTCCTGGATGCGCAAGTCCAAAAGCTCCTGGATGCGTGCGCCCGTGTCGTAGAGCAGGATGAGGAGGAACTGGTTCCGAAGGCCGCGGTTGGTGGCCGGGTCGGGCTGGCCGAGGAGTGCGGCCAGCGCCGTTTCGGACAGATATGCAATGGGGGCCCGCGGCGCCCGCTGGGCCCGAACTTTGCTCACCTCCGTGTATGCCGCCATCAGGGTCAGATCCTCCTGGGCCGCATACTTCACGAAGGCCTTGATAGCCGCGAGGCGCTGGTTGCGAGTGGTGACGCTGGCGTGACGCGTCGTCTGAAGCCATGCCAGGAAGTCCGCGATGGTGTGGTGGTCAAGGTGGTCGAAGGTAATCTGAGGGAATTGGAGCTGCCTTTCGTCGCGGAGGAAGCGCCGAAGCAACTGCAAGGTGTCCCGATACGCCTTGACGGTGTGCGGGCTGCAGCATCGGTTCTTAGGGAGATACACCAGCAGAAAGTCGCGCACCAGCCGAAAGAACCTGTCATCTGGGGGCGTCATGGCGTCACCTCTGGAATCAGGGCTCCATGGCGCGCCGCCGACGCCGCGGTGAGAACCGGGAAGAACTCCGGGACCAGGTGCAGGTAGTAGTCGGTCTCGGTCAGGTGGGCATGCCCCAGGTACATGGTTAGGTAGGGCAAGAGCGCCGCTACCTCCCGGTGGTCCTGAACCCATCGGTTGAGGCGGTGCACCGCGAAGCTGTGCCGAAAGTCGTGCACCCGCGGAGGGTTCCCGGAGACGGGTCCCAATCCAGTCCGAGCCCACACGCCATGAAAGGCGTTATCCAGAAAATGATGATCGTAGTGCCCACCCCGTGGGTTGGGGAAGAAGGCGGTGCGGTCCGGCCAACGTCGCCGCACCACCTGGTCATATGCCCGGCACAGTGCCCAGACGTCGGAAGCGAGTGGCACCCGGCGATCCTTGCGCCCCTTCGCTGCCCGAATGCTGAGGACCCCCGTCGTCAGGTCGACGTCGTCGACGGTGAGGCGGATGGCCTCGCCCGCCCGCAGGCCGCAGCAGTACACGAGCCGGAAGATCACCGGAATCACCCAATGCCGCACCGGGCTCTGGGGGTCGTACGGCAGTTGGTCGGCTGCCCGGAAGAAGGCGGTGAGCTCGGCCGAGGTGTAGATGTGCGGCACGTACCGCACCTGGCGGCCCGGGAGCCCGGCGGGAAGGCTATAGGCCGCGATGCCGATGCCGTTCAGGTACTTGGCGAACTGCCGGATCGGGGTTATCCGGCGCATCAGGGTGTTCACATGTTCCCCCGGCCGCCGTTCCGCCCAGTGGAGTGCCAGGGGGCGGGTCAAGGTCTGCTCATCTGGATACTCCGCTGCGCAGAACCGGTCGAACGCCCGGAGGATGTAGGTCCCGTGCTGATACGGGAAACCCACCGCCTGCTTCTGCTGTAGGAATGCTGCCAGGTGCACCCGAAAGGAACTGCTGAAGATCGCAGTCATGGCCGCAACTCTTCCCGGGTCACTGGGATGGCGGCGAGGTCGAGCGCACAGGCCCGAAGGTGATCCACGTCTGTGGACAGATATACGGTAGTTGTTTCCTTATCCCCGTGTCCAAGCACGCTGGCGATCACGGGCAACGAGGTCTCGGCCGCGAGCAGGCGCGACGCCAGAGAGTGGCGCAGCGCATGGGGCCCACGTCGATCGCCGGGCGCCTGCCGGATGCCGGCCCTCGCCATGGCCGCAGCCACGACGTGGTAGACGGCGGAGTCGCATGCGAGCGGTCGATGGGGAGCCTGGCTTCGAAGAAACACAACCGGGGAGTCCGATGGTGGACGCCCGCGCAGGCCATAGTCGATCAGTGCGTTGCCCACGTCGGCCAGCAACGGGGTGGTCAATCGCCGTCCCGTCTTCTCCTGTACCACACTCAGAGTCTGGCGCCGCCAATCAAGGTCGGCCCAGTGGAGACGAACGATGTCACCGGCCCGCAAGCCTAGGCGCAGGGCCAAGAGGCAGATCGCGTAGTCCCGGCGTCCAATCGGCGTCGCCCGATCGAAAGAACCGAGGAGGCGTTGCTCCTCTGTGCCGCTGAAGACGGGGACCATCTCCGTCTTGCGGCTACCACTGCGGGGGACGGCAGATGTCAGGTCCCTCGGGACATCCCTCGTCTCGGCCGCCCAACGGAGGAAGTGACGTAAAGCCGAAAGCACCGTACGCATGCTGGTTGGTTGGTAGATCGTCCCTGCCGCCGGGATGAATCCACTGACATCCTTCAAGGCGGCGGCTGCGAGAGTAGGCACCTGTTCCCGATCGAGATACTGCAGAAACTGCCGGGCCACCAACAGGTACACGTCCTGTGTGCCTCGACCGTATCCGGTAGCGGTCAAGTCGCCTGCGTAGCGCGCAAGTACCGCTACGTGATGCGGCGGCGTATCGGCCCGGCCCCATGCCGGCAGGTGGTTCCACTGGACTTCGCCGGTTTCCCACTGCTGCATCAAGAGCGCGAGGGCTTTGCGAGCGAGCTTGAAGCGCCACATCTTGACGGCGCCGTCTTCGTACTGCTGCCGGAGTTCCTGAAGATACTCCGCTGCCAGCCCCGTCGAAAAGGTCGTAGTCCCACGGGCGACGCCATACGCCTCGAAGAGGCGCCAAGCGTATTCGAGCTGCCACGTGGTCGACGGGCGATACCCGAACGGTTCCAAGGCGGTCCGGGTCTCGGCAATGAGATCACTTACGGACCTGTGCATTATCATCTGACCTCCCGAACTCCTGGCTCGTGGCCAGGTGACACCAGTATGGGAGATCAGTTTTGGGCTCTTTACAGTTATCCCGAGGATGCGAACCCCAATCCCCACGGCCAAGTGCTCTGCTGGGCCATCCTCGGGATAACTCGATCCGCGGCATAATCCCTGGGCTTGCGCACCCGCGTGGGCAGCACCGCGCAGCCGAAGTGGGCGGCCATGGCAGCGAAGGAACGGCTGATCTCCGGCTCGTAGCGGGATGACT
>JAJYSZ010000145.1 GCA_021793315.1 Bacillota bacterium
GCGGGTGTCGCGTGCGGCCCTGCTGTCAGAGGGAGACGCTCAGGAGCCTGCATCCTTCAGAGTGAAACGCCAGGCACAGGCGTAGTCGCGGGGAATGTCGTCGGGCGGGCAGGCGATGACTTCCGTCTTGATGCGGGGGTCGATCGATTCGGCGAAGCCGCTGTACTCGACGACGCCGACCTCCTTGCAGGGGAAGTCCGGCAGGCCCCGGCGCCGGCGCGCCTCCTGCACGCGGCAAGTGCGCATGCGGAAGACGAGCGTGTCGTCGGAGGTGCGCTCCGCCTCCTGGTCGTTCAGGAGTGCGTACAGGCGGAAGCGCAGGGCACGTTCCAGAAGGTCGAGGCCACCGCCGTTCTTTGTGCCGAGAAAGCGCAAGATACGCGTAGCTTCGTTGCGCGTCATGCCATACCAGGCTTCCGCGTCGAGGCGAATCGCCTCGTCCATGCCGTGTGCCCGTTCCACCGCCTGGAACCAGAGCCCGTCATGGGCGAGCCAGCGCTTGGCCATGTCCGACAGAAGTTCCCGCAGCTGTTCCTTGGTCAGGGACTCGATGTGCTCGGGCAGCTCGGTCTGCTCCAACCTTCTTTCCCTCCCGGTCCGCGCGTCCATCTCACGACACAGTACACCTTCGGCGCAACCGCGCCGAGGTGCGAACGGACCAGTTCCCACTTTGCCAATTCCGAACAAATATGCAGTGTTCATTAAAAACGTTCGGCTTTTGTTGACCGTGCCTTGTCCAGGCGGTAGTCTGGCTGTGGAGGGATCTGATGCAGCCGTACGTGCTTGTCGTGCTCGGCAGCGACTCCGATCTGCCGCGCATGCAGGGTCTCCTGACCGTTTTCGAGGACCTCGAGGTGCCGTTCGAAATGGCCTTCGCGTCCGCGCACCGCGATCCGGAGCGTGTCGGCGAGCTTGCGCAAGGCGCCGCCGGGCGAGGCATCCGCGTGATCATCGCGGCCGCCGGCATGGCGGCGCACCTGGCCGGGGCGGTGGCCGCCCGGACTGTGCTGCCGGTGGTCGGGGTGCCCCTGAGCGGCTCGGCGCTGTCCGGCCTCGACGCGCTCTACAGCACGGTGCAGATGCCGAAGGGCATGCCCGTGGCCACGGTGGGCATCGACCGCGGCGACAACGCCGCCTATCTTGCCGCGCAGATCCTGGCGCTTGAGGACGCGGAGCTCGGCAAGAGGATCGTGCGGCTGCGCGAGGCGCAGCGCCTGCAGCTTGAAGCCAAAGACCGCCGCCTGCAGGAACTCGGGCCGCAAGGCTATCTGGAGGCGTCGCGATGATCGAGCGCTACGCGCGCCAGGAGTTCGCCGGACTCTTCAGCCTCGAGGCGCAGTACAGGCGTTGGCTCGAGGTGGAACTCGCCGTGCTCGACGCCCTTGCGGACGCCGGCACGGTGCCGCGTGCGGCCGTGGAGGAGATCAGGAGCCGGGCCGTCCTCGACGTCGACCGCATCCTGACGATCGAGGCAACGGTGCGGCATGACGTCGTGGCCTTCACCCAGGGCATTTCCGAAAGCGTCGGTCCGGCGGCGCGCTACCTGCACTACGGCCTGACGTCATCCGACGTCGTCGACACGGCCTGGGGCATGGCGCTGCGCGAGGCGAGCGACGTGCTTCTGGCCGATCTGGATGCGCTCAGGCAAGTGCTCGCGCGAAGGGCCTGGCAGGAGCGCGGCACGGCCGTGGTCGGGCGCACCCACGGCATTCACGCGGAGCCCACGAGCTTCGGTCTGAAACTGGCGCTTTGGCATGCCGAGCTCGGTCGCGACCGCGACCGGCTCGAGCGGGCGCGCGCCGCGGTGGCGGTCGGCAAGATCGCGGGGGCGGTCGGCACGTACGCCGAGCTGCCGCCGGAGATCGAAGAGCAGGCGCTCACCGCGCTCGGCCTCCAGCGGGAGACGGTGCCGACGCAGATCGTGCAGCGGGACCGCCACGCCGAATGGCTCTTCAGCATCGCCATGGTGGGCGCGACGCTCGAGAAGATCGCGACCGAGGTGCGCTCGCTGCAACGCAGCGAGATTCGGGAACTCGAGGAGCCGTTCGGCTCGGGGCAGAAGGGCAGTTCCGCCATGCCGCACAAGCGCAACCCGGTGGTGGCGGAGCGCGTCTGCGGCCTTGCGCGACTCTTGCGCGGCTATCTCGTCGCGGGGCTTGAGGATGTCGCGCTCTGGCACGAGCGGGACATCTCGCACTCGTCCGTCGAGCGCGTGGCCCTACCGGACGCGGCGCTGCTTGCCGACTTCCTGCTGCGCGACATGACGTGGCTCGTAGGCGGCATGAAGATCGACCGCGAGAACATGGAGCGCAACATCTGGCGCAGCGGCGGACTCGTCTTCTCGCAGCGCGTGCTCCTGCGCCTCGTCGAGACGGGCCTCAGCCGGGAAGACGCCTACGCCATCGTGCAGGGCCACGCGATGGCGGCCCTCGGGCAGGGCGGGGACTTCCGGCAGGCGCTGCTTAGCGACCCCCGGGTGACGGAGCGGATCCCCGCAGCAGATCTCGCGGCCCTCTTCGACGTGCACGGCTACCTCATCCACGTGGACGACATTCTGCGGCGCGCAGGCATTGCGGAGGAGGAATCGTGATGCAGAAGGGCGAGTTCGTGTACGAGGGCAAGGCCAAGCGCATCTACCGCACGGAGAGCACGGGCATCTTCTGGATGGAGTTCAAGGACGACGCGACGGCGCAGAACGGGCTCAAGCGGGGCACCATCGGCGACAAGGGCGTCGTCAACGCGGAAGTGACGAGGCGCGTGTTCCAGCACCTCGAGGGACACGGCGTGCCGACGCACCTGCGCGAGCAGGTGGGCGAGCGGGATCTTCTGGTGGACGGGCTCGAGATGCTGAAGCTCGAGGTCGTCATGCGCAACGTGGCTGCGGGATCGCTGGTCAAGCGGCTCGGCATCGAGGAGGGACGCACCTTCCCGCAGGCGATCGTCGAGCTCTACCTCAAGGACGACGACCTCGGCGACCCGCTGATCAACGACGACCACGCCCTCGCGATGGGGCTCGCGAGCGCCGCGGAGATCGAGCAGGTGAAGGCCCTCGGACGGGAGATCAACGGGCTCTTGCAGGCGTACTTCCTCGCGGCCGACCTGATCCTCGTCGACTTCAAGCTCGAGTTCGGCCGCCGCGGCACCGAGATCGTGCTCGGCGACGAAGTTACGCCCGACACCTGCCGCCTCTGGGACCGCGAAACGCGCCGCAAGCTCGACAAGGACCGCTTCCGTCAAGACCTCGGCGGCGTCGAGGAGGCCTACCAGGAAGTGCTGCGGCGCCTGGTGGCTGCGCATGCCTGAGTATCGCGCCCATCTGCAGGTCCGTCTTCGGACGGGCGTGCTCGATCCTGCCGGTCAGGCGGTCGGGCACGCCCTCGGGGACCTCGGCTTCGCCGCCCGTGACGTGGCGGTGGGCAAGCTGCTCGAACTGACGCTGGAGGCCGCCTCGCTCGAGGCGGCCGACGCCGAGGTGCGCCGCATGGCGGCCGAGCTGCTCGTCAACCCGGTGCTGGAGGACTACGACCTCGAGATTGTGCCGCGATGAGAGCGGACATTCTAGTCTTTCCCGGCTCGAACTGCGACATCGACACGGAAATTGCCCTCAGGGAGGCTTTGCCCGGCTGGCAGGTGGAGCGCCAGTGGCACGACGGGGCCGACCTTTCGGAGAGCCAGTTCTGCGTCCTGCCGGGCGGTTTCGCCTACGGTGACTACCTCCGGGCGGGCGCCCTGGCGGCCCGGTCCCCGGCCATCGCCGAGGTTCGGCGGCTGATCGGCCGGGGCGGACTTGTGCTCGGCATCTGCAACGGTTTTCAGGTGCTCGTCGAGGCCGGCATCCTTCCGGGCGCCTTCCAGGCGAACACCGTGCAGCACTTCGTCTGCCGCGACGTGCAGCTGCGCGTCGAAGGGGCAAGTTCCCCCTTCCTTGCCGACTTCGCCGAGGGCGACGTGCTGACGCTGCCGATCGCCCACCAGGAGGGCAACTACCGCCTGACGCTGGACGAGTACCGGCGCCTCAAGGACGAGGGCCGCATCGCCTTCACCTACTGCGGGCCTCAGGGCGAGACCGGCGAGACGTACAACCCGAACGGGTCCACGGCCGGGGTTGCGGGGGTGCTGGCGGAGGGCGGGCGCGTGCTCGGCATGATGCCGCATCCTGAGCGCGCGGCCTGGCCGGCGCTGGGACGCAAGGACGGTCTTGGCATCCTGGCGGCTTCTTTCAGCCCGAGGCTCGAGGGAGGGAAACTCTGATGCCAGACGCAGCGGCTGCGGCCGGCCTCACGCAGGACGAGGCCCACGAGGCCCGCCGCAGGGCCGGGCGAGAGCTGACCGCCCTCGAATGGGCGATCCTCGCTGTCCAGTGGTCCGAGCACTGCGCCTACAAGCACTCGAAAGAGCTGCTGCGCACCCTGCCGAAGGACGGGCCGCACGTGCTGGCCGGGCCAGGCGCCAGCGCAGGCGTGTTGGACATCGGCAACGGCTGGGCCTGTGCCGCAAAGATCGAGTCGCACAACCACCCGTCCGCCGTCGAACCCCTGCAGGGTGCGGCGACGGGCCTAGGCGGCATCATGCGCGACGTCCTCGCGATGGGCGCCCGCCCGGCGGCCTTTCTGGACGCCTTGCGCTTCGGCCCGCCCGAGGACCCCAGGAGCGCCTTTCTAGCGCGCGGCGTCGTCGCGGGTGTGGGCCACTATGGCAATTGCGTCGGCGTCCCAACCGTGGGCGGTGACGTCTACTACCACCCGAGCTACCAGCGCAACCCGCTCGTCAACGCCATGTGCGTCGGCTTCCTGCGTCACGACGAGATGTGCAGTTCCGCGGCCGCCGGCGACGGCAACGCCTTCCTGCTGCTCGGCGCCGCGACGGGCCGCGACGGGATCGGCGGCGCCGCCTTCGCCTCGGTGGAATTGCAGGCGGACGCGGCGCGGGACCGGCCGCGGGTCCAGGTCGGGGATCCCTTCTTCGGCAAGCTGCTGATCGAGGCCACGCTGGAGATCCTGCGGGATCTTCCCGTCGTCGCGATCCAGGATCTCGGCGCCGGGGGCCTGGCGGGCGCGGCGATCGAGATGTGCCAGCAGGGAGGCGTGGGTGCTGAGATCGAGCTTGCGGCGGTGCCGCTGCGCGCTGCGGACCTCCTGCCGCAGGAGATCCTGCTCTCCGAGAGCCAGGAGCGCATGCTGCTCTGCCTGAGGCCTGAGGATGTGGCCCCGGCGCAGGTGGTGGCGAGGCGCTACGGCATCGAGGCCGCCGCGGTCGGACGCATCACGGCCCAGCCCACGATGCGTTTCCTCTATCAAGGTGCCTGCCTCTCTGAGCTGGAGACCGCGATTTATGCCGAGGCGCCGCTGCGCCGC
>JAJYSZ010000040.1 GCA_021793315.1 Bacillota bacterium
ACATTCGTACGTTCGCTCGCTGTTCCTACTGTTCGGTTTTCAAAGACCGAGCCGGTCCGCACCGGCGTCCCGCTCTCGCGGCGACAAGCGTTACTATACTACGCGTGACGCGGCTGTGCAACAGGAATGTTTTGGCTCCACGTCACGGCCTGCGCAGACGCCGCCCACGCGGCGACAGCTTCGGCCGCTCTGCGCGACGCGACAAGTTGCCGATCGCCTCGCGCAGCAGTTCAGACTGCCGACCGTCGCGTTCGTCGACTTGCCGCAGCGCCTCGCGCAACAAAGGAAGCGCGCGCGCATCGCCGTAGTCGGCCAAGGCTCGCACGATCGCGCCTTTGCCTTCCCACCACGATGTCTTCCGAAACAGCGATATAAGGAAGCGAAATACGCGTTCATCCTTTTCCATGCGCGACAGCACTTCAGAAAGATAGATCGCCGTTTCGGCATCCGCCTCGCCCGACGCGAACGACAACACCTGCGGCGCCACCGCCGACCCAAGCTTGACGAGCGCCGTCTGTGCTGCAGTGAACAGCTCGTCCTGTGGGTCCACCTCCGCCACGATGCGCAGCAGGGCTGACGTCGCCTCCACCGCCTGCAGGGAAACGATGGCCTCCAGGGCCCGCACGGGTGCCAGGTGCTCGCGTCCCTGGTCGTCGTCACGCAGTTCGGGCGCCGCGAGGATCGTCAGCAGCACTGGCAGCAGTTCTGGCGCATGCTGCTGCAGTACGGCATAGCTCTCCTCCGAGAGCTGGCCCTGGCCGGACATGATATCGCTGTAGAAGCGGTCGACGTCGTCCTGCTCGCGCCACACCTCGCCACCCGTCTGGTTCCAACGGCGATGCTGCGAAAGATCGCGCACAATGCCTCGCGCTCCGCGCCGCAGCCTCTCCTCGGCGATCGGTCGCAACGGATAGCTGAAATCGTCGTCGTTGGCGATGGCCTCGACCGCGGCATAGAGCGCGTGCAGCCATGGCTCCAGGGGACCGACGATACGTCCCCAGACCGGCCGTACGCGCCGGCCGCACATCGCAAGCGCGCCGACACGGCCGACGCGCGCCAGAGCCTGGCTTTCGTTGCCGCGCTCCAGAAGCCGCCGCGCTTCGCTGAGCAGTCGGTCGCTGTCGTCGTCTTCGCTGTAGTCCTGTTCGACATACACATGTAGAATTGCGACCCAAGCCGGGAACGCGTCATAGATGGAGCGTCCGCCGGTCTCGAGGAAGCGCTCGGCCAGTGCCTGGATATCCATGGGATATTCGCGCAGGTCGAGGTTGTGCGGCATGGTGCGGATCAGCCCACGCAGTTCCTCCGTGGCTGCCTGCAGATCCTCCTGCGACCTGATGGCCGCATGCAGCAGGACGCTGAAGGCAAGACCCTCCACAACGCCCGTGTAGGCGCCGATCAGCACGTCGCGATCGTAGAACAGCATGCCGTCGCGCAGGTCTCGGCAAGTCTCGACGAAACCCTCCGGACTCAGCGCGTCGACGAGTTCCTGAAGCAAATCATCCTTTTGTTGTGCCATAATGCCACCCCCATGCCCCAAAACCAGCTACTCGCCCCAAATCATCAGCGACACGAAGTCCAGGCGCAGAACGTCCTCCTGGGACCCGCGCAGGGTCAGAGAACCGTCCAGGTACGGCTCGGTGGGCGTGCGCTCGCCCTGGAAGATGCCGATCAGCACGTCGGTGGGTGCCGTGAGCACAATATGCGGATCATCGCAGGGCTGGCGCTCCCAGTCCATCTCCCCAGCGCGCATTCGAATCCAGGCTTGCACGTCCGGCAGATCTTTGGCCACCACCGCGATGTCGCGGTTCCAATCTCGGTTCATCTGACGCAGACGCTGGTTCTCGTTCACTTTGGTGCGAAAGTGGTCGAGCGCAGCGTACAGGTCTTCCGGGGTTGCATGCGTCACGAAGCCGAGCCTCCCTGCAGGTTCTCGATACGCGGCTCAAGTTGCAGCCGGCGCAGCCACTCGGCGTAGCCCTCATGTCCCAGCTCCTCCGGCCGCTGGCCGGAAAGTGCGACGATCATGGCTTCGATCACGTTCGTGCCAAAGCTGCGGCCGGCCATCTCTGGCGTCGTCGTCACCACGTGCGTCGCACCCCGCTGCCGGAGCTCCGCGATGTCCTTCGACGTCGTGGTGTTGGTGAGAAACCACTTGCCATCCACGCGCGGCGGCAGATACTTGCGAATGAAGTGCCAGTCGCCGGCGATCACGTCGGCAGCCTCGTAGTACTCCTGGAACCTCTCGGTCGCGCCCTCCTTCTCCTGCTCCTTGCCCGTGGGGTAAAGCATGGTGAAGGGCATCTTGGCCATCTCCGGCAGGATCCGCCGCGCGATATCGGCGAGTTCGTCCAGGGTCGTGATCGGGTACGGCATGCCGGCGGAAAAGATAAGATCGCCGAACACGATCGGGCAGCCGATCTCCACGAACGCCTCCGCCATGCCGAAGCGGTCCACGGCCGAAACCATCAGCACGCGCGTCGTTGGCTTCAGGAGCTCGGTATGGTGCAGGAGGTACTGCACGGCGTCGCGCTCCAGCGTGTCCTTGATGCCCGACCCGTCCACCGCAGGCGTCGCGCGGGCAGCCTCCATCAGACGGAGCCCGTCGCGCACCACGTAACGTTCGCCCCGCGCGAAGAAGTACACATCGATGCCGCCAAGCCCGATGGCATCCACTTTGCCATCGTGTTCGCGGATGAGCTGCTCCGCGCGGTCGAGGTCGCCGTCGGTACCCTTGCGGCTGAGTTCGATCTCCTCGCCGAGCATGGACACCCGCACCGTGTGGTCGCGCTGCGACGAGCCGAGCGAGACACCGAGAACGCGCTTCATGGTTCTAGCCTTCTTTCTGAGGCTTGGGACGCTGCAGAGGGAAGAGGATCACCTCACGCAGGGATGGCGCGTCAAAGAGCAGCATGCAAAGCCTGTCCACTCCGACGCCAAGCCCGCCGGCAGGCGGCATGCCGTATTCAAGAGCCAGCAGGAAGTCCTCGTCGATCCCGTGCGCCTCCTCGTCACCAAGTTGACGCTGATGCGCCTGCAATTCAAAGGCAGCCCGCTGGGCCTGGGCATCGTTCTGCTCGCTGTACGCGTTGCCCAGTTCCATCCCCGCCAGGAAGGCCTCGAATCGCAGTGCGTACCGGGGGTCTGGAGCCTGCTTGGCCAGCGGCGACATCAGCGAAGGATGGTCGAGAACAAAGGTGGGCTGGCGCAGATGCGCCTGGGCGTAATGCTCGAAAATGTCGTCCATGATTTTCGCGATCGGCTGCTGCGGGTCGATGCCCGCCGCCCGTGCCGCCTGGCGCCAGTCCTGCTCGCCATGGAAGCTGTCAAGGTCCGGCCCGCCGTGCTCCCGTACGAGCTCGGCGAACGTGGCGCGCCGCCAGGCGGGGCCGGAGTCGATCTCCTCGCCCTGAAAGCTGAACCTGGTCGTGCCGCGCGAGGCCATGGCGGCATTGCGGACGAGATCTTCCGTGAGATCCATCATCACTTCGCGGTCGGCGTAGGCCTCGTAGCACTCCAGCATGGTGAACTCGGGATTGTGCCGTGTCGAGATGCCTTCGTTACGGAACACGCGGCCGATCTCGTAGACGCGCTCGAAGCCGCCGACGAGCAGACGCTTTAGATGAAGTTCGAGGGCGATGCGCAGGTACAGCTGCATATCGAGCGTGTTGTGGTGCGTTTCGAACGGTCGCGCGGCGGCTCCGCCCGCCATCGCGTGCAGAACCGGCGTCTCCACCTCGAGGTAACCCCGCTCGTCGAGGGTCTGCCGCAGGGAGCGCAGCACCGCGGATCGACTCCGGAAGATCTCGCGCACCTCCGGGTTGGCCACGAGGTCCAGGTACCGCTGGCGATACCGGAGATCGGTGTCCTGCAGCCCGTGGTACTTTTCAGGCGGTGGCCTGAGTGCCTTGCCCAGCGGGACGAAGGACGTCGCATCAATGGACGGCTCGCCTCGCCTGGTGCGAAAGACGGATCCTTCGACACCCAGGAAGTCGCCAAGATCCATCAGGTCAAGAAGCTTGAAGGCTTCCTCGCCTACGCCGTCGCGCCGCACGTAGATTTGCATGCGTCCTGTCTCATCGTGCAGGTCGAGAAACGCAGACCCGCCATGCAGCCGCACGGCACGCAGGCGTCCCGCGACACGCACCGTCTGTCCGAGGAGTTCGTCGCAGCGCGCGGCCACGTCCGCCGCATGCTGCGTCACGACGTATCGCTGGCCATATGGATTGATGCCCAGGGAGACAAGCTCCCTGAGCTTCTCGAATCGCTGGGGTTCGGGCCAAGCCTCGGCCCGTGGCTCTTCCGGGTTCACCTAGCGCTGAACTCCCAGCACCTCGACACGCAAGGTGCCGGCCGGTACTCCGATCGCGACCACCTGTCCGACGTGGGCGCCCAAAAGGGCCTTACCGACAGGGGACTCGTTGGAGATGCGATTTTCGGCGGGATCTGCCTCCGTGGATCCGACGATGACGTATTTGTAGGTCTCGTTCTCGTCCAGGTCGCGCAAGGTCACCTGGGATCCGATCGCGACGATCTCTGGGTCGCCGGACGCCTCCTCGATGATCTTGGCATTTCGCAGCATCTTCTCAAGTGTCAGAATTCGCCCCTCAATAAAGGCCTGCTCGTTCTTGGCGTCCTCGTACTCGGAGTTTTCCGAGATGTCGCCGAACTCACGGGCCTGCTTGATGCGCTCGGCCACTTCACGGCGCCGCACGGACTTGAGGTGTTCGAGCTCCTGTTCGACCTTCTTGAGGCCTTCGTTCGACAGGAGTACTTCCTTCTCCAACAACGGCACCCCTCTCAACCGTCGTCCACGGTGAGCCTTCCGAAAAACGGACGGACAGCCCCGCGCGGGGGTGCCCGCCTCCTGAACGCTCGCGCGTATTATATTCCGGGTACTCGAGACTGTCAACGCATGCCAAGGCTCCCTGGCACGGCGCGTCAGGCCTGGAGCGAGTCCAGCATGGCGTCAAGTTCGTCCGTGTCCACCGTGCGGTCCTCGGTCATCGGTGAAGGGCCAAGCCGCAGGCCAGCCACCTCCCGGCCCAAGAGCGCGGAGGCCAGCGTGAACCAGTGGTCCGACGTCACCAGCACCACGTGGTCCAAGGTGCGCAGGCGCGCTACCGTTCCCAGCACCTCGTGCAGAAGCGCCATCCCTGAGCGCTCGTTCAGGTATGCCTGCCTCTCGGCCTCGGAAAACAGCAGTACGAAGTCGACACCACGTCGTTCGCAGACGGCGCGCACTTCCGTCCGGTTGGCGATCGGGAAACCCACGAGGCCGATCGACCCTCCCTTGTGCAGTTCCCCGAGCGTCTCGAGACGCGAGACGAAACTGCGGTCCACCGAGAAGCGCTCCGCCGTCGCCTGCTGGGACAACCCGGCACTGCGCAGCTGCAGCATCTCGTCGAGCGTGGCCTGCAGGCGACGCCGGCTGAGGGTCTTGTCACCGATGTGGATGAGATCGTCCATATGCCCTGCCGCCTCCAGAATGCTCCACCCACGGCTTGCGAGCGCGCTCTGCCCACGATAGCACCTTCAGGCGACACGCGCGAGCAGAATCGCGTGCTATACTCGTTCTGCCAGAAAGACCCGCAAGCCGCAAGGAGGCGCGATGGCGTGGAATTGACGTTCCTGGGCCATGCAACATGGCTTGTCCAGGCAGGGGGAAAGTCCCTCCTGATCGATCCCTTCATCACCGGCAACCCTGCCGCGACCACGCGAGCTGACGCCATATCTTGCGATTTCGTGCTCATCTCGCATGCGCATGGCGATCACATCGGGGACGCCGAGGAGATCCTGAAGCGGACGGGGGCCGTCGCGATCACGACGAACGAGATCGGCTCCGACCTCCAGGCGAAGGGCCTGACGGTGCATCCAATGCACCTCGGCGGCAAGCGGGAGTTCCCGTTCGGCAGCGTCAAGCTCGTGACTGCGCTGCACGGCTCGGGCATCGCCGGCGGTCACGCCTGCGGCTTCTTGATCGAGTCGGAGGGCAAGAAGCTCTACTTCGCCGGGGACACGGCGCTCAACATGGACATGCAGCTGCTGCGCGACGTGTGGGGCCCGATCGACATCGCGCTGCTTCCGATCGGTTCGTACTTCACCATGGACGCGGATGACGCCGCCGTGGCGTGCCGCTTCATCGCGCCGCGCACCGTGGTGCCGATGCACTACAACACCTTCCCCTTGATCGAGACGGATCTGGACCACTTCAGGGCCCAGGTGGCGAAGGAGAGCCCGTCCACCGAAGTCGTCGTGATGGCTCCTGGAACTTCGCGCACGTTCTAGGGCTGCCAGGCTTCTCACGTAGGAAAGTCCCCGCCGCGCACGCGCGGCGGGGACTTTTGTCATGAGGCCCGGAACAGCACGCAGCGCCCGGCGGCATCCTCCACGACGCGGCCCGCGGCCCTCAAGGCATCAAGCTGACCAAGCGTTTCGGAAATCGCAAGGAAAGGGTCGGCTCCACGAGCCATCGGAAAGAGCTCCTGACTCAAGGCGAAGGCGCTCTTGGGCTCCGCGGCCAGAAGCCGGCACACCTCTTCCTGGCGACGCGACATCTGCGCCTCATAGCTGTCGATGAGGCCGATCGGACAAGCGACGTCCCCTCGGTGGCCCGGCAGCCAAGGCACGACAGGGAGCGTCCGCACGCGCTCAAGACTCGTGCGGTATTCCTGCAGCGAAGGTCGTCGGCCCTTGGGCCCCACCTCGAAGATGGGGTTCGGCGTCATCCCGTCGATCAGGAGATCGCCCCCCAGAACGTAGGACTCCGCCTGCAGGCAGAGGTGTCCTGGCGCATGTCCTGGCAGCACGAGCGCCTTGACCAGCTCGCCTCCCGCCTCCAATAGGCCCCCTTCCGCGAGCGGCGTAAACGCGCCGAGGGGAGCCATGAAACTAACAATGCGGCTCAGTTCCCTGCGCATCGCGATGAGGATTTCCTCCGGTACGCCGTGCCGCCTGAGCAGGTCTTCGCTTGCCTCCTCGTCGCCGCGCGGCGACGCGGTGCGTTCTGCCGCCTCGGGATGGATCCGCAGCACGGCTCCGCTCCGCTCGGCCAGGGCCGGGGCATACCCGGCGTGGTCGGGATGGTGATGCGTGACGACCACTTGGCGGATGTCGCCGATCCCGACGCCCGCCTGCCTGAGACCCTGCTCGAACGCCGCCTGCGCAGGCGGATAGAGCGGACCCGGGTCGATGACGGTGACCGGGTCCAGGGCGTAGATGTAAGCGTTCACAGGTCCGACCCCAAACGGGGTTGGCAACACGATGCGCGTTGGCCGCAAGCAGAGCCCCTCCCCTTGCCAGCCATTCGCGCCACCGAGCCGCCTCACCTTGTCAGCGCCGCCTCCTGCCATGCATCAGCGCCAGTAGCAGCGGTCCCGCGCCTGCGACGGCAAGGATCAGGACGACGAATAAAACGATCATCAGGAGCACGAACACGCAGTCGCCCTCCCTTCGGCGGCGAGCCGTCCTAACGAAAGCATCCCTCGCCAGACGGGCCATATGCCGCATAGCCCGCTGGCGGCAGGCGCACTCTAGCAGCGCTTGGAGGCGACCCAGAATGGGCAAGCTCGTCGAACTGCGGGCGTGCGACATCTGCCAGCGTCTGACCCTGAGGCGCAAACTGCGCCTGTACTGCGACATGCTCCTCTGCCGAGACTGCTTCCACCGATACGGCTACTCCTGAAAGAGCGACGCAGGAGGGCGGCTTCACAGCGCGAATGGCATCGGCGGGAGTGATCTCTTGGCCGTCGTCCTCGTCGCGGGCGCCGCTATGAAGGGAACCTTGGACTGTCGCGCCGCAACCCGCGCCTTGGCGCAGGGTGTGCGGCGCGCCGGTCATGTACCGTTGCTCCTGCCGATCGCAGACGGCGGCGATGGCTCGCTGCTCGCCCTCGGGGCTGCCGGCTTCAGGCCCCGCAGGACCGAGACGCACGATGCCCTGGGCCGACCGGTCCAGGGCCGTATTGCGTTTCGCAGTCGCGACCGCGTCGCAGCGGTGGAGTTCGCGGAGGCGGCTGGGCTGTGGCGTGTCGAGGGAGTCGGCTACGATCCCTGGACCTGCTCGAGCTATGGCGTCGGAGAACTCCTGCTCGCAGCACGGCGGCTGCAACCGGACCGCATCCTGCTGCTCCTGGGCGGTTCCGCTACGCAGGACGGCGGCCTTGGCATCCTGCAAGCCCTGGGCGCTCGCTTGCAGCCGGCTGCCAAAGGGCGGTTCGCCGCCGCACGAGACCTTCTCACGCTCTCCGCGCTGGACTTGCAGCCCGCACGCCAGCAGCTCGAGGGCATTCGCGTCGAGGCTGCCCACGACGTGGAGCACCTGCTCTCGGGCCCCCGAGGGAGCGCTTTCGGCTTTGCCCTGCAGAAGGGCTTCCCGCCGGAAGACCTGACTCGGCTGGACGCGGGACTCCACAGGTACGGCGAACTGCTGCATCAGGCATGCGGCCTCGATCCGGAGGTGCCCGGCGCCGGCGCTGCCGGTGGCGCGGGGGCCGCGGCGCGGGCAGTCGGGGGGCGCTTGCGGCCAGGGGCCGACTGCATCTTCGACCTGCTGCAGGTCGGGGACGCCTTGGCGCAAGCAGACGCCATCGTCACGTCGGAGGGTCAGGTAGACGCCACCACCTGGACAGGCAAGGCGCCTGGCATGCTGAGCCGCATGGCGCTAGCCGCCGGCAAGCCTGCCGCCATCATCTGTGGCAGGCGGCAAAGCGAGTCCCCCCACGGCATCTGGCTGGAAGCGGCGGGCGATGGTGCGATCGCGGGTCCCGCCGATCTTGCGCGAGCCGCGCAGCGCGCGCTTTCCCGCCTCCTCCCCTGACTCAAGACATGCCTGCGGCCGCACCCGCTACGGGTGCGGCCGCTCTGTGCGCATCTCAGCCGAGTCGGCGGACCTCTTCGATCAGATGGGGCAGGATCTCGAGCGCATCGCCCACCACGCCGTAGTCCGAGATCTTGAAGATCGGAGCCTCGGCGTCGCGATTGACCGAAACGATGGTGCGGCTTCCGAACACCCCTGAAATGTGCTGCACGGCGCCCGAGATACCTACGTTGATGTAGAGCGCCGGTGCGATGTTCTTGCCCGTCTGGCCGATCTGCTCGCTGTGCGGCCGCCACCCCGCATCCACCGTGGCGCGCGTGGTGCCGACCGCGGCCCCCAAAAGATCTGCCAGCTCCTCGATCAGATGGAAGTTCTCCGGGTCCTTGAGGCCGCGCCCACCTGCCACGACGACGCTGGCTTCCGTGAGCTCCGGACGCGTCGCCGCTTGGCGGCGCACTTCCCGCGCGCGGCAGTGCACAGACGCGGGGTCGACCGCCACCTCGAGCTCGCGCCGCGGTGCCTGCGGTGCTGCGGAACCGGCAGGGGAGAACGCGTTCGGGCGCACGGTGGCGAGGGTCACCGCGCTCAGGCTGGCCAGCCGCGCGTTCACCTTGCCCGAATAGACGCTGCGCGCGGCCGCGAGGTGTCCATCCTCGAGCGTGAGCTCTGCCACGTCGGCCAGCAGGCCGGCCTCCATGAGTCCCGCCACGCGCGGGGCGAGGTCTCTGCCGAAAGAGGTCGACCCAAAGAGGATGAGAGGAGCGGAGACATCCTTGGCCGCTTGAACCACGGCGGCTGCCCAGGCCTCGGCCGCGTACCCCGAAAACGCCTCACCCTTCACGGTCAGGCAGAGATCGCAGTCGAGCGCGCAGGCGGCATCGGCAGCCACGTCATCCGCGCCGATCAGCAGGAGGGCGACA
This sequence comes from Bacillota bacterium, assembly GCA_021793315.1. Lineage (GTDB taxonomy): Bacteria > Bacillota > Sulfobacillia > JAJZYS01 > JAJYTV01 > JAJZQO01. Next base: position 9,739 of record JAJYSZ010000040.1, read on the forward strand.
CCGTCCGCACCCAGGAGGGCCTGTGCCTTGCGGGCGGCCGCGGCGAGTTCGGCCGAGATCTTCTTGAGCGATCCGTCACTGGCTTCCAAGACCGCGAGAATCACCGGATGACGCCTCCCTAGATCAGCTTTGCTTCCTCGTGCAGGATGCGAACGAGCTCCTTGGCGGCCTGTGCCGGCTCGAGCCCGGAAAGGATCTTGCCCTGACCGCGTGCGGGCGGGAGTTCAAGGGAGCGCGTCGCGAGCACGGGCTGTCCTAGCAGCGCGCCATCGACTGCGATCTGGCGGATCTCCTTGCGCTTGGCTTTCATGATGCCCGGCAGGGATGCATAGCGCGGCGTGTTGAGCCCCTCTTGCGCCGTTACGACGACGGGCAGGCTGAAGTCAAGCACCTCGACGCCGCCCTCCACCTCGCGTTCGGCGACGCCGGCCGCGCCAGAGATCTCGAGCTTGGTCACTTCCGTCACGTGCGGCCAGCCAAGCTCCGTCGCCACCAGAGCCCCCACCTGACCCTGCTCGTCGTCCGCGGCAGAGCGCCCGGCGATGACGATGTCCGCCGAGATCTCGCGCACCGCCTGCGCCAAGGCCCTTGCCGCGGTCAAGGGATCGCTGGCGGGCGCGGTGACGCGCGCCGCCTCGTCCGCCCCCATGGCCAGGGCCGTGCGCAGCGCTTCCTCTGCCTTGGCCTCGCCGAGCGTCACGACGCAGACGGTGGCGCCATGCTTCTCCTTGATGCGTAGAGCCTCTTCGACAGCCATCTCGTCATACGGGTTGACGATCAGGCTCGCGCTCTGCCGGTCGATGTCCTGCTTTCCATCCGCAAGCTTGATGCGCGCAGCGGTGTCTGCAACCTGCTTCACCAGCACGACGACTTGCAAGAACTGACCCTCCTCCGACCACAACACGCCAAGGCGATTATACGCCAAGGTCTGCCGTCAGGGCGTCAGAAGGCCGAGGTATGTCTCGATGGCGGCACCTGCGCCACCCTCGCGCACTCCTCCCGTGACGTAGCGCGCAACCTCCCGAACGGGCCGCGGCGCATCGCCCATGGCGACGCCGAACCCTGCCCGCGCGATCATTTCGCGATCGTTCCAGTCATTGCCGATTGCGATCACGCGCGACCAGTCAAGGCCCAAGCGCTCCAGGATGACCGCAACCGCACTCGCCTTGTCCACATCGGTCGCCACCAATTCGAGTGGCCCCACGGGGGCCGTCTCCTGCACGCCCGCGATCTCGCCTTCCAGCCACGATCTGGCCTCGGCCGAGCCGGGCCCGAACAGGTCGATCTTGTAGACCGGCATGCCCGGTGCCTGCTCATAGCGGTCCTGCACCAGCCGGCGCTCGCTCAGATCCCAGAGCGCGCGCCGCAGGTGCCCAGGCGAGCGCAGGGCGCCCCGCCGCCACAGGTGACGCCAGGGATGAAGCGCCACCGCGCCCGCCTGCACAAAGAGGCCCTGCCGCGTAGAGAATCCCACGCTGACGCCATGCTGGCGGCAGAGCTCCGCCACCCTGGCGACCGCAGGCCGCGGTACCTCCACCGCACGCCACGGCGCGCCCGCCTCCGGATCGAGTACAAGCGCGCCGTCGCAGGCGATCAGGGGACTGTCGGCGAGGCCGAGATCCCGCGCGAAGCGGCGGCTGGTGGCCACGCGACGCCCTGTGGCGATCACCGGGAGAAGGCCGGCGTCTTGGGCCTCGTGGATCGCCTGAAGGTCGCTCCTCAGAATCACGAGTCCACGGTGCACCAAGGTGCCGTCGAGATCGATAGCCAGCACACCTCGGTACTCCACCTTTAGCGGCCACCCCCCGAGAGAAATAGGCGAAGCCTGCGGCTGATCTCCTGCGGCGCCTCGAGCGTCAGCATGTGCCCCGCGCCGGGAATGACCTCGAGCTGCGCGCCCAGCTCCTGGGCCAACGTCCTGCTGTACTTTTCCGGCGTCATGCGGTCGCGATCGCCCACCAGCACCAGGGCCCTCTGCCGGATTTCCCCAAGGCGTGCGAGCACGTCGAAGGCGTCGCAGGCCAGGAAGTCGCCGTACTGGACTCGCCGGTCCGCCTGTGGCAGGCTGGCTCGGGCTTCTGGCGTCGCCTCCGGGGCGAACATCAGATCCACGAAGGATTGCGGCATCTCCCCGTCTTGCAGGGCTGCGAGCAGGTCCGGATGCACGCGCAGGCGCCCGCCGGTGGCCATCAGGATGAGGCCCTGGACCTGGGCCGGATCCGTCAGGGCGGCCTGCAGCACGATGGCGCCCCCCATGGAATGGCCGCCGAGGCAGACGCCCTGCGGCCTATGGCTCCGTACGATCTCCAGCACCAAATCCGCATACGACGGGACGTCGCGCAAGCCAGTGCCCGGCGAGGCACCGTGGCCGGGAAGGTCGACAGCCCAGATTCCCGGCACGGATGCGATCTGCGCGGCGAAGATCGACGCGTCCTCGCCAGCACCGTGCACGAGAAGACAACGTCCGCCCACCTCACCGTACGCGGCGAGCCGTCCCGCGTTCGTCTCGATCACCCGTCGAGCTAAGCCCAAGGCGTGTGTGCACTCCCCTGCTGCTACTTGCCTTCGAGAAAGCGCCGCACGGACGCTTTGTGACCTGAACCGCGCCAGAGCTTCTCGAACTCTCGCCTCGCCGGCTCCGCGCCCTCCTCGTCCCGGCGCAAGGACGCAACCACCGCCGCGGCCAGTTGCCGGTCCTGGAAAGCCGGCTGTCGAAGATAGGACGGCAGATCCGCGGGGATGAGCACGCGATCGACGAGGCCCAGGCTGCGCGCCTCCGCGACGCCGATGCGGCGTGCTGTCAGGAGGAGATCCAGTGCCCGCCCGCGACCGACGCGCTCCGCCAATGCCGCGCCGCCGCCCCAGCCCGGGCTGAGGCCAACGTGCACCTGGAGGAACTGAAAGGCGGCGCCGGGCGTCGCGCACACGAGGTCCGACGAGGCGGCAATCTCGGCCCCTCCCCCCACGGCCAGCCCCTCCACGTACGCGATCACGGGCACCGGCCCCGATCGCAGCATCGCCAGGGTGGCGCGCATCTCAGCCATCACCCTGAGGGCCAGGTCGTCGTCGTCTTTGAGCGCGGCGAGGTCCCCGCCGGAACAGAACACGGGACCGGCCCCGCGCAGGCAGATGGCGGACGCTTCTCCGAGCGCCTGGCGCGCGGCCCGGGAAAAACGGTGCGCGAGTTCCTCGTCGACGGCGTTGCGCACCTGCGGGCGGTTGAACGTGAGCAGCACGACGTTGCCCATGCGTTCCTGCAAGAGACTGGCCAAAGGCTTCGCCTCACTTCGCCTGCACCAGAAGACCCAACGGGTCAGGCCGGCTCCGTCGCCAGCTATTGTTCCACGTACGCCTCAGCAGCCCGGAATACCTCCTGCCCCTCGCTCAGCACCAGCAGGGGCTCTTCGCCATGTTCCGGTCCCTGCCGGTAGAGCGCGAGGTCAGCGGGCGCCCCTGGCGCGATGTCCTCGCAGCGCCGTCCGACGCTGCCGTAGACCCCTTCGCGGTACCCGCGCAGGGCTTCCCCGACGTCCAGGCGATGGCGGGCGCCTCCGCCGACGGCGTCGGCGCCGAGCGCCCACTTGAGATTGAGCGCCGGCGACGGACTTTCGACCGGCGCGTCGGAGCCGAGGGCGATGCGCACGCCCGCATCGCACAGCGCATGGTACGGGTAGGCCCTGCCGAGGCGATCGGCCCATGCCCGCCTGGCGTCCTCGAGATCCTGATCGAGATGGCAGGGCTGGATCGATGCGGTGACATCCGCGGCCCTGAGCCTCCTCGAAAACCCCTCGGGCACCAGTTGCAGGTGTTCGATGCGGTGCGGGGCATCGGCTGGCGGCAGAGGAGCCAGAAGCCCGAGGGCGGCCTCGGCCGCCGCATCGCCGATGGCGTGCACCGCCAGGGAGAAGCCGCGCCGGGCGAGACTCTGCATGGGGGCGCGGAGTTCGTCCGGGTCGTGCCTCGGCAGGCCCAGGCCGGGGGCGTCCGCGTACGGCGCCTGCAGCCAGGCCGTCCGGGAGCCGAGCGTCCCGTCGAGAAAGAACTTGGCTCCGACAAGGGCTGCGCGGCGGCCCAGACGATGCGGTACGGTGCCTTCTCCAATGCTGTCCGCCGTCTGGTAGACGTACGCGCGGAACGGGAGCCTGCCTGTCGCCGAGGCGACCGCCTTGACGCCCTCGGGCGTCTCGAATGTCACTGCACCGACGATGCCGCGCCGCCAGAGGTCCCTGATGGCACGCTCTACGGCCGCTTCCGCGCCGCCCTCATCCTCGTCGGCCGCCTTGGCGAGCGGCAGCGCCGCCGTCTCGCGCAGCAGCCCTGTTGGCAGGCCGTCCTGGCCGCGCTCCACCGCGCCGCCAGGCGGAACATGACGATCAAGGCCCAACGCCCGCACACTCTCAGGGTCGCTGAGGAGCGTGTGGAGATCGTGCGCCCAGACGCGCAGGGGCGCGAGGCGCCTCAGGATGTCCTGATCGGCGGCGAGCCCAGCGAGCAGGCCGGTGCTCGCGCCGCGACCGCGCAGCCAGCCGGCACGGGCGGCGCGCGCCGCCAGGAGCGCCTCGCGCGCGGCGCCCAGCTCAAGCCCTGCGAGGTCGAGTTCTCCCAAGGCCCGCCCATAGGCGAGGAGGTGCAGGTGCCCGTCGAGAAATGCCGGACTGAACCGACCCGCGACCTGCCGAAGGTCCGCCTCCGGGAAAGCCCGCCGCAGCAGTTCGCCGGGCCCGAGGGCGAGAATGCGCCCCCCGCCGACGGCGACGGCCTTTTGTCCCGCTACCTCCGCACCGTCATAGATCACGGTCTTTACCATCCCCATCCCACCGGTCCCTCCTCACAGGTAGTTGCTGGCCCGACACCCCGGAGTACCGGCGCCCGCGCACGCGACAGAGCCGTGACGCCAGGGAGTACCCCTCCCTCTTGACCGAGCATAGCACCCGCACCGCCCGATCGGCGACGCAACGCCCTTTACACCCCGCCGAGGCATGTGCTAGCGTCCCAGCAGAAAGGTGGGTACGTCTTGCCGGAGCAGGCCTCCTGCCCCCTCGCGCGCGCCGCCAACATCGTAGGCAACCGCTGGACGCTGCTCATTCTGCGCGATCTCAGCCAAGGCAGCCGAAGGTTCGGCGAACTGCAATCATCCCTGGCCGGGATTTCCCCAAAGACCTTGTCGGACCGCCTCAAGACCCTGGAGCGCCAGGGGGTGGTGCGGCGCAGCGAGCACCGCGGCGCCCCCGTGCGCGTGACCTACGAACTTACGGCGAAGGGCCTTGGTCTTTTGCCTGTGCTGGACAGCCTTCGCACCTACGGCGAGAACTACCTCTAGCCCCGTTGCCGCTGCGCGTCGCGCTTAGAGTGGGGGGGTTACGTGCAGCCAAGTTACCGCCGCCTCATCGTCCGGCGGACCATCTCGGTACTGGTCATCCTGAGTGTGCTGGCGCTGGGCTTGGTCGTACGCCTGACCTACCTGCAGATCATCGCCGGCTCAGTCTATGGACGGGCCGCCCTGGCCGAACAGTATGCGCATCTTCCCCTGCCGCCGGTCCGCGGCACGATCACGGACCGCAACGGTCGCGTGCTGGCCCTGGAAACGCCGGGCGAAGCGCTTTGGGCGATGCCTCGCTCGATCCAGAATCCGCGCGGCATGGCCAACCAGTTGGCACCGATCCTCGGAGAGAGCGCCGGGAAGCTGCGGACCGTGCTCTCATCGCGCCAGACGTTCGTCTGGCTCTCCTATCACGTCACCGTCGGCCAGGCGGCCCGTATCCAGGCGCTGGGCACCTACGACGGCCTGGGACTGCAGCCCGTTTCCTGGCGAATCTATCCGCAGGGCGACCTGGCGGGCGCAGCGGTCGGGTTTGTCGGCGTGGACCAGACGGGCCTGGCCGGCGTGGAGCTCAGCTACAACAAGCAGCTGAGCGGCCGGCCGGGCATGGAAGTCGTCAAGGTGGACGCGCTTGGCAACCCTCTGCCGCAGTATGGCGTACACGTGACCTCCGCTGTGCCGGGTGACGGCCTGGAAACGACGCTCGACCTCTCGATCCAGGCCTTCGCACAGCAGGACCTGGCGGCGGCCGTCAAGCTGCGCCACGCCTCCGGCGGACGCATCCTGGTGCTCAACCCCAATACAGGTGGAATCCTCGCCATCGCCCAGTACCCCGAGCCGAATCCGGCGAGCTGGCAGTCCTATCCACAGACCGCGTGGGCGGACGAGCCGATCCAGTATGCGTTCGAGCCCGGATCGACCATCAAGCCCGTCACCGCCGCGGCGGCGCTCACGGCCGGCGTGGCCACGCCGAGCTGGTCGATCATCGACAAGGGCTCGATGGTCATCGACGGCATCCGCATCTTCGACTGGATTCCCTCCGGCTTCGGCCGTCTCACCTTCGACGGCATCATGGAGGAGTCATCGGACGTTGGCTTCGCCACCCTGGCGATCGACATCGGCGCCTCGGCGCTCTACCACTTCTACGATCTGTTTCACCTGGACAGGCCCACTGGCGTCGACCTACCCGGCGAAACGACCGGACTCATTCCGCCCGAAAACCAGGCCACCAAGCTCGACCTCGGTGAGATGGGCTTCGGGCAGACGATCGCCATCTCGCCCATCCAGCTCGCGGCGGCCGTCTCCGCCGTCGCCGACGGCGGCGTCTGGCACACGCCGCACATCGGCAAGGCCCTTGTGCTGCCAGATGGCCAGAAAAAGGCGCTCAGCTTCCCCTCGCAGCGCGTCATCACCCCGCTCGTCGCGAGCGAGGTGCGGACAGCCATGATCAAGGTGATCAGCAAGGGTACGGGCAATCTGGCCCAGGTGAAGGGCTACGAGGTAGCGGGCAAGACCGGTACGGCCAACGTGGTGGGCAAGGCTGGGAAGTTCAAGACCGGCGACTTCCTGGCGTCGTTCATCGGCTACGGGCCGCTGCCCAATCCCAAGGTGCTGATCCTCATCCAGCTCGACGACCCGAAGGGCCTCTTCTACGGCGGCGACGTCTCCGCGCCTGTGTTCTCGCAGCTCTTCGGCCAGATCATGGACTACCTCGGCGTGCCGACGAGCACTGCCGCCCTGAAGCCGCAGCACGTGATGGTGCCGAAGCTCACGGGTCTCACCTACGCCGAAGCCGCCCTGCGTCTTGATGCGCTCGGCCTTCTGATGCAGAGCCAGGGCAGCGGCACGAAGGTGGCGACGCAGTCCGCGGCACCAGGCAGCCACGTCTCCCCCGGTGCCACCGTGACCGTACAGCTCGGCGGGTCCAAGGGGAGCACAGGTGTTCCGGATGTGCTCGGCCTTACGGTGCAGCAGGCGGAGTCGGCGCTCGCCGCGCGCGGCTACCGCATGGCGCCGAGCGGCTCAGGCGTAGCGGCTCAGCAGAAACCGGCGCCCGGCACGAGTCTGAAGTCTGGGCAGCCTGTCACGGTGGTGTTCACGGCACCGCCTTGATCGACGCTGGCCCAAGCGGACCTATTTTGCGGTGAGCCTTGGACAGCGCAGGAGCAGCGACCACCTGGACGTAATGTAACCTTCTGACATGTCTGTGCCAGAAGGGATTGGTGCGCGTGCCTGCTACCTCTCACCAGCATCGCCTGCGCTGGCTTGCGTTGCTTGCCCTCTTGCCGCTCGTCGCAGGATGCTCCGCCGGCCCGAGTTCGTCCCTGTCCGGAGGGCTTTCCATCCAAGCGTCCAAGGACAGTCGGGCAAGCGGCACGCCGATAGCGCTGGTGCCCGTTCATCTGTCCAAGTCCGACCAAGCTCACGTGCCCAAGGACCTGCAGATCTACAGCCTGACCTATTGGAGCCGCGGCCTGCGCTGCCAGGCTTACCTTGACGTGCCCGGCGGCCCGGGGAGCCATCCCCTTTGGGTTCTGCTGCATGGTGCCTGGGTGTGGAGCCAGCCGAACCACTATTCGGGATTCCCGGTCAACACGACGTCGTACGCGGCCATGACCTCGGAACCCGACGCAATCACCTTCCTGCCGAACTATGGCGGCTACGGCCCGAGCCAAGGGGACGTCGGCGACAGCCACGACGACTACGTCGACGTGATGAACGGGCTCAAGGCTCTCGGACACATCACCGGCCTCCACGTGAAACGAGACGCAACCTACCTGTCCGGCGCCTCGCTCGGCGGCATCGTGGCCTTGATGACGGCGGTGAACGACTCTGCTGTCCGTGCCGTCACTTTGCTCAGTCCCTGGCCCGGGGCTTCGGAGGCCTTGTCCTGGTTGCAAGCCCAGCCGACGAACACACTGACGGGCGACGACCTCTCCGACGACCTCTATCTGGTGCCAACCTGCGGCCCAAACCTCCAGTCCCTATGGTGCAAGGAGAACTCGGTGCCGTACCAGGAACTCAAGGTGCCCATCCTGATCGTGGGCGGCACCCACGACACCAACATCGTCCCGGGCATGCTTCAGGCCATGTCCACCCAACTGCGTCGCTACAACGCCCAGGTGGAGCTGCGCATGGTGCCCGGTGGACACGCGCCCGAAACTACCGCATCCTGGGCCATCGAACAGGCGTGGTTGGCAGCCCACGGCCTTAGGCTCCAATGAGGCCCGGGGAACGCGGCGCAGACGACCAGCCGGGTGCAACTGGGTACCGCATCACCGCCGCCCTGGTAGCCATGATTCTCATCACGGCATGCCTGTCCATCTCGTACGCCGAGCCTGTTCTTGCGCCGCCGAGCGCCCTCTCTCTGGTCGGCGCCGGTGTCCTGCCCGTCGCCGGCACGCCGATCTCCCTGACTCCCGCCATCGTGAGCTCGTCGCCAGAAAGCGAGATCCCGGCAGGCACAGGCATCTGGAGCCTCACGTACTGGAGCCGCGGCCTGCGCTGCCAGGGCTACCTCGTCGTGCCGTCAGGCCAGAAGACGTTGCCGCTTCTGATCGTCCTCCACGGCGGATTCCCGCTCGGACTGCCCAACCACGACTCTGAGGTGTCCTCGTCTGCCGCGGAGGCTGCCGGCACGGCGCACGCGGACGGCGTTGTCTTCCTGCCGAACTACGCCGGTTATGGCCCCAGCCAGGGACAGGTGGGCGACACGCGCGATGACCTCATCGACACCTTGAACGGTCTGAAGGCGCTGCGGGACATCCGCGGCTTGCGCCTTGCGCCGGACTTCACCTACCTCGTCGGCTCTTCCCTTGGCGGCGCGATCGCGCTGATGCTGGCCGAGCGCGACCGGGCGGTGCGCGCCGCCGTGCTCGTGAGCCCCTTCCCCGGGGCAATCCTGGCCATGCGCTGGATGGCCCGCAGCTTTCCGAACATGACCGAGGACGATCTCGCGCAGTACGGCCAGTTCAACGTCTCCCATGGGGACAGCTTGGACACGGCGTGGTATCGCCTGAACTCCCCGGACTTCGCCCGCATCCACATTCCGGTGCTGCTGATCGGCGGCACGCACGACCCGATCGTCGCGCCGGGAATGCTGCGGTCCTTGTACGCTGCCCTGCGCCGCCATGACCGGACGGTCGCCCTGCGCTTCTTCCCGGGCGGCCACGGCCCGCAGTCTCCCGGCGTCGATCTGGCCGAGGTGGATTTCCTTGCGAGACACGGCCTGTATCTGCACTGAACCGAGCGCCCGCCGAGCAGTCACTCGACGCTGTGGAGGTGATCATCCATGCGCAACTTGATGCCTGCCCGCCGCATCGAGGCAATCCTTGCCCTCATGACCCTGGGCGCCGCGGCCGCCGGTTGCGGCACCCGCGCGCCGACGCCCACCCTTGCGCCGTTGCCGGGCGGCCTCTCCCTACGACTCCAATCCTTGAAGCCCGCGAACGGGCAACCCATTTCCCTGACCTTGGTGCGCCCGGGTGCGATGGGCACGATCTACGTGCCACCTGGCGGCCACGTCTACAGCCTCACCTATTGGAGTCGCGGCGAACGCGCGCAGGGGTACCTGGCCGTGCCGGCTGGCCGTCAGCCGCATCCCCTGCTCATCGAACTGCATGGCGGTTACGAGTTCGCCGAGCCCGGACACACGGACGACGTCTACTGGACCCGGAGAGCCGCAATCATCAACGCCCAGGCCGACGCCGTCGCGTTCCTGCCCAACTACGTGGGCTACGGACCAAGCACCGGCAAGGTCGGCGACGCCTACCAGGATACGCTGGACGTCCAAAATGGACTCAAGGCCCTATCGCAGATCGCCGGCCTGCACCTGAAGTCCCGTGCGACCTACCTCCTTGGCTTCTCCCTGGGCGGCGCCATCGGCGCGCTGCTCGCGGCACACGACCCGCAGGTGCGGGCGGCGTTCGACAGTCCCTGGCCCGGCGCGCGCAGGTCCATCGCCTGGTTCCGGGCGAACCTCATGCACCTGACCACCGACGAGCGCCTCGCCTATGAGACCCTGACGCAGTACCATCAACCCAGCCACCGTCTGGTACCGGCGCAACTCCTACGGCTGTCAGGACATCCGCATGCCTTTGCTCATCGTCGGCGGCACGGAGGACGACATCGTGCCGCGAGGCATGCTCTCCACCATGGCCACGCAGCTCAAGGGCTGCGGCGTGCAGGTGAACTTCAAGCTCTTCCCCGGCGGCCACGCGCCCTACGACGGGAACGTGCAGGCCTTGATCCAGGCCTGGTTCAAGCGCCAGCGCATCTCCTTGCAGCTCTAGATCTGCGGGGGAACCTCCCCCGTCGCTTCAGGAACCGGGCCGCGCGGCCAGGGCGCGTTCGATGCGGGCTCCTAGCCGGCCGTAGCGGACGTCCCGCCCTTCGGCCCGCAGGGCCTGGCGCAAGGCACGCGCCGGCGCCACCACGACGATGCGCTCGCGGGCTCGCGTGACCGCCGTGTAGAGAAGATTGCGCTGCAAGAGCATCCAGTGCTGCGGCGAGAGCACCAGCACCACCCCGCGATACTCGCTGCCCTGCGCCTTGTGCACCGTCGTCGCGTAGCCTAGCTGGAGCTGGCGCAGTTCGTCAGCCTCGTACTCCACCTCGCGCTCACCCGCCGCGTCCGGGAAGGCGACCGTGAGTCCGCGCCCCTTGGGCGACAAGCGAGTGATACGCCCCACTTCGCCGTTCAGGGCGCCGCGCTGGTAATCGTTGCGCAGCTGCACGACGCGATCGCCAAGACGGAAGATCCGGTCTCCGTGCCGCAGTTCGGCCTGGCCCCGCGGCGGGTTGAGCTTCGCCTGCAGGGCGGCGTTCAGCGCCTGCACGCCGCTCTCGTGCTTGTGCCCCGCGGACAGCACCTGGATCTCGTCAGGGTCGATTCCGAGCCTCGGCAGGGTCTCGATGGCCGCCTGCAGGGCCAGGCGCTGCAGTTCGAGCGGCGCGTCGGCCTGCAGCCAGACGAAGTCCTGGGCCTGCTGCGGCAGGTAGCCCTGGCGGATGCGGTGCGCCGCCTGCACGATGCCGCTCTGCGCCGCCTGGCGGAAGATCTCGGTGAGTTCCACCCGCGGCACCTCGCGCCGCGCCAGGAGGTCCGCAAACGGCTGTCCCGCGCCCACCGGCGGCAGCTGGTCCGGGTCGCCGACGAGCACGAGCCGCGCCGTGCGCGGCAGGGCGTCGAGCAGGCGGTCGAAGAGCCAGAGGTCGATCATGGATGCCTCGTCCACGATCACGAGATCGGCCGCGAGCTCTTGCACTTCGCTCTGCGGCCCGCGCAGGCCGAGCAGACGGTGCAGGGTCTGGGCACGCAGGCCGCTCGCCTCCTGCATCCGCTTCGCCGCGCGGCCCGTGGGAGCCGCGAGCTCGAGGCGCAACCCATGGCCGAGCGCCGAGCGCGCGATCGCCTGTACCGTCGTCGTCTTGCCCGTGCCGGGCCCGCCGGTGAGGACGAAGAGTCCGCGGCCGAGGGCCGCCTGGGCGGCCGCGGCCTGCGCGGGCGACAGGGTGCCGCGGTTTCGCAGCGCCACCTGCACAGGGCGCGCCCGCAGGTGGCGCGCTACCGCGCGCGCCACCCGCTGCTCCATCTGGTGGTTGCGGGTAAGGTAGGAAAGGCCTTCGTCCAGCATCACGAGACCGCCTTGCGCCAGATCGCGCAGGGCACTCTCCGTCCGCTCGCTCGTGCCGCCCAGGCGGACGGCGCGCTGCACGAGCTCCTCCTGCGGCAGGCAGACGTGCCCTTCGTCCATCGCGGTCTGCAGCAGGTAGAGCACCAGGGCTTCCATGCGCTCCGGCGCGTCCTCCGCGATGCCCATGGCGCGGGCGACGCGGTCCGCCGTCAGAAAGCCGATGCCGCCCACGTCGCGCCACAGCCGGTAGGGCTCGTGCGCCACGATCCGTTCCGCGTCGTCGCCATAGCTCGCCTCGATCTTGCGGGCCACGTGCAGCGGCACCTGATAGGGGCGCAGAGCCACGACGAGCCGCTCGAGGCGAACCTGCGCCTTCGCGGTGCGGTGGGCCTCGACGATGCGCCGGCTGCCGATGCCCGGCACCTCGGCGAGACGCCGCGGCTCACGCCGCACCACCTCGAGGCTCTGCTGGCCGAAGTGGTCATAGATGCGCTGCGCGAGCTTCGGGCCGATACCGGGAATCAGGCCGGAACCCAGGTAGGCGACGATGCCCTCCGGCGTCACGGGCAGGAGGCGCTCGATCTCCTCCACTTCGAGTTGCGGTCCGTAGCTGGGGTGCATCTTGGGCTTGCCCTTGGCCGCGATGCGCTCGCCTGTGGCCAAGGCCGGAAGGGCCCCTACCAGGGTCACCTCGCCTTGCTCCGCCTTCACCTTGACGACGCTGAAGCCGCTCTCCTCGTCGCGGTAGGTGGTGCGCAGCACCTCACCCCGCACCTCTGGGCCGAGCGAGAAGAGACCCGCCCGGGCCGGGGGGCGCGTATAGCTGCGAGCGGGCCGTCCGCGTCGGGCGTCTGCCATGGCTATCCCTTCCGGCCGAGCAGGATCGGACCGCGCGGGTATTCCGTCAGCACCTCGGGTGCGCCCTGCCTGACCACGAACGAGTCTTCCACGCCGACCGCGCCGATGCCCGGGAACACGAACTTCGGCTCGATCGCAACCACCATGCCCACTTCGAGCACGCCCTGGGCATTCGGCGTCAGCACCGGCAGTTCGTCCAGCTCCAGTCCGATGCCATGTCCGAGAAAGCGCACCCGATCGCGGCCGAAGCCCATGAAATGCTCCTCGAGCCCCTCCGCGGCGGCATGCTCCACCGCCTGGCGGTAGAGGGTCGCGAGAGGCACGCCTTCCCGCAGGGTCTCCTCGGCCTCGACGAGGATGTCCACCGCCACTGCGGCCGCCTTGGCCAGCTCAGCCGGCAGCTCGCCGACGCAGAACGTGCGTGTCCCGTCCGCGACATACCCGCGCGTGCCGACGCCGAAATCGGCGAGGATCGGCATGCCGGGCTGGATCGCCACGTGGGCGGAACCCTGCCCGATCGCCGGGTGCGGTCCCTGGCCACCCGTCGGGCCGTCGAAGTGGGCCGGCAAGGCGCCCGGCGGGCCCGCAAGGGTATGGGGCGCGAAGTACTCGAAGTTGAAGCCGCGGGTGCGCATCAGCCCCTGGCCGCCCAGGTGGCGGCCGTGCGCGTCGACCGCGATCGAAAGGAGGTGATCGTCGAGCCCCGGCCTGATCTGACGCGCCGTCTCCTCCATCATGCCCCGCCAGACCTTGGCGGCCGCCCGCATCTCGTCGAGCTCGAAAGGACTCTTCACCTGGCGCAGCTGGCGCAGCGCAAGCCCCGCGTCCACCAGACCGCGGTCCGGGAAGAGGCGGGCCACCTGCTGCCAGAGCTGCATGGGCAGCACGTCCGCCTCGCAGCCTACAGGGCCGTCCTGGGGGAAGCCAGCCTGCCGAAGGAGTTCCGGCAGGTCCTTCGGCCGGTCGAGAGGCCACACCTGCCAGGGCGTCTCCGCCTGGGCCCTGTCCATGCCCTTGCGGCAGAACAGCACCGGGTCCATGCCCGGCGCGACGGCGAGGAACCCCTGTTGCACCGTCCCCGAGAGGTAGTACTTGTCCGTCGTCTGCTGCACCAGGGCGAGCCCGATGCCCGCCGCCGCCAGCGCTTGGCCATAGCGCTCCGCCCGCGCCTTGTACTCCTGGCGCCTGCCGTCCGTCTCCCGACTCATCTGGCCACCTCCGTTGCGCGCTTATGGAGCTGCAGGAGGCCACGCAGCGTCAGATCCTGATCGATCCGGCGCACGGTCTCCGTATGGGGCGCGATCAGTTCGGCGAGCCCACCGGTCGCGACGACCTCCGCGCCGCCGAGTTCCCGCTGCATGCGGCGCACGAGCGCGTCCACCTGTCCGGCGAAGCCGAGCACGATGCCGGACTGCAGGCTCTCCTCCGTCGTGCGCCCGATCGCGCGCTCCGGCGGCTGCAAGGGCACGCGATGCAGCAGGGCGGCGCGCTGAAAGAGCGCGTCCGCACTGACCGAAATGCCCGGCGCGATCGCACCGCCGAGGTAGCGACCCAGGCGGTCGATCGCGTCAAAGGTTGTGGCGGTGCCGAAGTCCACGATGATGATGGGCGGCCTCAGCTCGCATAGAGCCCCTACCGCGTTGACAAGGCGGTCGGCGCCGAGTTCCTCGGGATGCTCGTACGCCACCTCGAGCCCCGTGTCCAAACTCTGGTCCACCAGAATCGGCACGACGCCGAGAAACTCCCGGACCCCTGCGATCACGGCGCTGGTGGCTGGCGGCACCACCGACGCGAGGATCGCTCCTGTGATGTCGGCAGGACCAACCCCTCGCTGAGCCAGCTGCTGCGCGATCAAGACGCCCCACTCGTCGCTCGTGCCATCCCGCCGGGTCGAAAGTCGGGCCCGCAGCCTGAGGCGCCCCTGCGCAAAGACGCCGCAGGTGAGGTTCGTGTTGCCAAGGTCGAGCGCCAGCAGCATGCGGCTGTCCCCCCCAAGGGCGCTTGTGCGTGGCATGCAGTGCATGCCACGCATGTCCAGCCTCCAAACTGCCGCACGTGCCGCAATTTTGCAAGATACCGAGACCGTCTAAACGTTCAGGCGTGCTCCGCCGGTATGGCAATCCCGGGCGCCAGGCGGGTCAGCGCCGGCGCGATCGCCCACGCGACCAGGACCTTGACGACGTCGAAGGGCAGGAAGGGTGCGGCACCCGCGAAGAACGCTGCCCGCCAGCCCATCGCCTGGCCGAAGTGCAGGCCGGCGATGCCGCCGAGATAGATCACGCAGAGGGCAAGCAAGGCCGGCAGCAGACGCCCGATCGGCGACCGGCCGCGGCCGAGGCCCGCGATCGCCGCCGCCACGGGCCAGCTCAGCAGATAGCCACCGAGCGGTCCCAGGATCACTCCGAGGCCGGCGCTGCCCGCCGCGAACACCGGGACCCCTACGGCACCGAGCAGCAGGTAGACGAGCACGGACAGGGCGCCAAGCCCAGGTCCGAGCACGAGGCCGGCAAGGACCACCACCAGGACCTGCAGCGTGAAGGGCACATCCGTCAGCGGCAGGGCGAAGCTGACATAGGAGGCGACCGCGAGCAATGCGGCGAACGCTGCGGCATAGGCGACGCGTCGGGCCCGGCGCAATTCCTCCGACATCCGGATCCCCTTTCGTAAACCTCATGTCCATTACTGGTTTACAATCGGGGCTGCGAGATTCCTTGTCAAGCCAATCGCCCGCGCCGGGAGGTGGAACCACGGCAAACCGTGCGATCTTCTCCGACCTGCCGCTCGGCGCACGCTTCGTCCTTGACGGCGAAGTCTGCGAGAAGCTCGAGCGCGATCTCCGCGATGGCATGCTCCACTGCTCGAACGCCCGCACCGCGGGCGGACGCTGCATCCTGCTCGAGGAAGACGCACCCGTCGAGCCGCTCGGACCCTCCCTCGCCTAACCCAGGCTGATCTCGCCGGCCGCGTACGCCTGCCGCTCGCCGGCGGCTCCTTCGAGCACGATGCGCCCGATCTCGTCCACGTCCACCGCAAGACCGCGGGCCACGCCCTGCACGCCCCGGATCTCCACCACGCGGCCAAGGCTGACGCTTTGGGCACGCCACGCGGCTTGCAGTCTTGCCGGCTCCTGTTCCAGTTCCTCGACAGCCTCGAGCACGTAAGGCACCAGCGCAGCCAT
This sequence comes from Bacillota bacterium, assembly GCA_021793315.1. Lineage (GTDB taxonomy): Bacteria > Bacillota > Sulfobacillia > JAJZYS01 > JAJYTV01 > JAJZQO01. The sequence goes on from JAJYSZ010000040.1 coordinate 25,730, forward strand.
GAGTTCTGCCCGCGTGCCGCGATAGCCGAGCGCCTGGCGAAGAGAGCTCGCGCGGTCTGCGATCTCCTCCGGAAAGCTCGTCTGGTGCACGTTCAGACCAAGGCCGGCGACCGCATAGCGCACGTCCCGCTCGTCCAATGTCAGCTCGACGAGAATGCCTGCCAGCTTGCGTCCCTCATGCAGGAGGTCGTTCGGCCACTTGATGCCTGGAGCGATGCCCGTCGCCCGAGCCACGGCCCGCGCAGCCCCGACGGCCACCGCGAGCGGCAGCCAGCCTGCCGCGGCGGCCTCGAGGCGAGGGCGCAGCACGATCGAGGCGAGCAGCGCCTCGCCGGGCGGGTCCTGCCAGCGGCGTCCGCGTCTCCCGCGTCCCGCCGTCTGATGGTCGGTCACCACCGTCGCGCCGGCGGGAGCGCCGGCGCGGGCCCACTCCCCGGCGACCTGCATGGTCGACGGCACCTCAGGGTAAAAGCGCACGGGAAAGGCAAAACGCCCATGCCAGAGTGCCGCCATGACATCGGGCAGCGGCGCATCCGGCAGGGCGAGCAGGTGGTAGCCGCGACCGGTCACCGCTTCGACGCGGCAACCCGCTGCCACGAGCACGCCGATCTCCCGGCTGACCATCGCGCGCGACACCCCGAGCCTTTGGCCGATCTCTGCACCGGAGACAAAGCCGCCCTCTTGCAGCATGGCGAGAATCAGTCCCCGATCCGCCACCACCAGCACCTCCCCGTCACAGCCCGTACCTCCTGCCCCAAGGCGGCCGCGAGGAACGGGGCCAGGGACCGCCCGTCCGGCAGGCGCTGCCCGGGCCGCACCTCCAGGAGGGGCTCCAGGACGAAGCGCCGGCGCAAAAGACCCGGATGGGGCAGGGTGAGACCAGGCTCGTTCATGGCTTGACGGCCGAAAAGCAGAAGATCCAGGTCGAGCGTGCGCGGCGGCTTGCCCGGCGCGCGCACGCGCCCGAGGGCGGCCTCCGTCGCAAGGAGGCGCTCGAGCAGTGCCGTGGCCGGCATGGCCTCGGGCACCAGCAGGATGGCCACCGCGTTCAAATAGTTCGGCTGCGCGATCTCCGTTTCCACGGGCAGGCTCTCGTAGAGGGAAGATACCGCCAGGACCGGCAGTCCCAGCGACCAGAGCCCCCGCCGCAGCGCAGCCTCAGGCTGCCCGAGATTGGCTCCGAGCCCGATCGCCGCTTCAATCATCCCGGCCGATCTCAACCTCCGCCTCGACGCCATCGGCCGGACCGCCGAGCGGCGCATGCGGCTTGCGCACGTGCACCCGGACCCGCTCCGCCTGCGGGAACTGCTCCAGCAGCGCCTGCGCGGTGCGTTCCACGAGCGTCTCGAGCAGCCTCAGGCTTGGTCCCTCGAAGATGGAGCGCGCCGTGCGGTAGACGTAGCGGTAGTCCACCGCCTGCTCCACCGCGTCGGACTGGGCGACGTCGCGGAAATCGTAGCTGATCTCGACGTCCACCAGAAAGGGCTGCCCGAGCCCCCGCTCATGCTTGTAGTTGCCGTGGCGGCCGTAGAAGACCAGCCCACGCAGGGCCACCTTCCTCTTCATCCTCGCACCGTCCGATCCGCGACGCGCACGGCGTCCACCGTCTCGGTGACGTCGTGCACCCGCACAATATCCGCGCCCAGCGCAACTGAAAGAGCCGCAACCGCCAAGGTTGCCTCAAGCCGCTCGCCGACCGGCTTTCCCGTGGCGGCGCCAAGGAAGCTTTTACGCGACGGCCCGGAGAGGACGGCGTACCCGAGCGCCCGGAGGCTTGGCATCATGCGCAGCACGGCATAGTCGTGCTCCGGCTTCTTGCCGAACCCGATGCCGGGATCCAGGACGATCGCGTCGCGCGCAATGCCGCAGGCCTCCGCTTGCCGGGCACGTTCCCGCAGATGGCGACGCACCTCTTCGCCGGCGTGGAGATAGGAGGGCTCCTCCTGCGCGTGCATCAGGACGATGGCCGCGCCGTGGAGCGCCGTGCCGCGGAGCATCTCGGGGTCCGCGAGACCCGCCGTCACATCGTTGACGATCTCCGCGCCGAGGTGCAGGGCAGCCTCCGCCACCGGCCACTTGTAGGTGTCGATCGAGATCGGCACCTCAATCTGGCCCTTCAGGGCCTCCAGTACAGGTACCACGCGCCGGAGCTCTTCGTCGAGCGATACCCGCGCGTCGGCGGTTTCGTCCGCGGCGCGGTGCGCCTTCTGGTACCAGCGCGTCGACTCGCCGCCGATATCGATGATGTCGGCGCCGGCCGCCTGCAGCGCGAGCGCGTGGGCACAGGCCCGATCGACACCGCTGTAGCGACCGCCGTCGGAAAAGGAGTCCGGCGTGACGTTCACCACACCCATGACATAGGTGCGCTCTCCCAGCGGCAGGACGCCACGCGGCAACCGCAGAGCCCGCGGCGCCGGCCGCAGGGCCTGCTCCGCAAGAGCGTGCCAGGGCTCGCCGATCTCTGCCAGCAAGGCCCCGATCGCGGCCGGGGGGGCGCTCAGTAGCGCCCCCCCGTTCCCCCGGGTCAGCTGCGGCAGGTCCGGGCCGTCGTAGCCCTCGAGGAAGATGTGCACAGGGCACGCCGGCCCGAGCCCGACCTCCTCGAGGACGTCCGCCCGCCAGGGCGGCTGCGGCACGCTGAGAACCCAGGCGTCGGCCATTTTAGAAGAGCCCCTTGATCTGGCCCTCGGGCGTGAGGTCGATCTTTTCCGCGGAAGGAACCTTCGGCAGGCCTGGCATCGTCATGACGTCGCCGAGCAGGCCGACGATGAAGCCGGCACCGGCCGACA
>JAJYSZ010000146.1 GCA_021793315.1 Bacillota bacterium
ATGGCCAGTGGCCCAAAGAACCGAGCCCTGGGCACCGCCTACTGGCAGGCCCAGGGACTCGTGAGTCTTGCCGAAAGGTTCGATGCTCTGACGGCTTCTCGGTGAACCGCCGTATGCCGAACGGCACGTACGGCGGTGTGGGAGGGCGGGGGCGTGACGCCCCCCTCTACCCGATTGCGTGATCAACACGCTGATTCGGCCTTGGCCGCCTATGCCTGACGGCGACCCGCTTGTGTCCATCGGGCGTTGGCCACCGCGGGGTACAGGTGGGCGCCCGGGCCTGAGGGGCGGCTACCAATCGCACGCCGTCCTGAACAAGGCGCCTTGTTGGACGGCCGTGGGGGCGCTACGCATGAGAGGCCTGCCGCAACGGCACAATGCCCGGGGGAGGGAGTTCCTTGGACCACCAGGATTCGCTGATGCCATGGCTGAACCGCGACGAGATGTCCCGCCTGATGGCATGGCCGCAGAGACTGCTGACGCAGGCGATGCACGACATGCCGAGCCTCGAACTGGCCGAGGACGGCGACGATCTCGTGGTCCGCGTCGAGGTGCCGGGCGCCGAGCCCGACGATCTCGACATCGATGTCAGCAGCCACACGCTCACCGTTCGGGGGGAGATCCGCCAGCAGGAAGAAGGTCGGGGAGCGGTTTACCACAGCGAGCGGCGCTATGGACGCTTCCAGCGGTCTGTGTCGCTGCCGGTGGCGATCGACCCCGATCGCGCTACCGCGCAATTCCAGCAGGGCCTGCTGGAGGTGCGGCTGCCGCGCCAGGAAGGTGCCCGGCGCAAGCTGCGGATTCAGGGGACGGGCTCGTCAGGCAAGCACTGACGGCCGCCGACAGTGCACCGCATGCCCGCAAGGCGTTGCGGTGCACTTCTTATGTCACCAATGCAAGGCCTGCGGCGTACTTCTGAAGGCGAAGACCATCGGCGTCACCTCGAACGCTGTACCTTCGCGCAACCCAAGGGGAGTGCATGCTGCATGGCCTTCTTCGAAGAGCTGTTTGCGCCGTACGTGCGCTTCGGCGGTCGCCGGCTGGAGCTGGCCTCATCTAGACTTCAGGGGACAGACGTCGCGGTGCTGCAGGCAACGTACGATCTCATGCTCGCGGCCATGAGCCCGTCGCAGGGGCCCCTGGGCAGGCTGCTCGCCATCTCCGGCGTGTACGACGAGGCCACCGAGGCGGCGGTGCGAAGCATCCAGGACTACTTCGGGCTTACGGTGGACGGCGTCGTCGGAGAGGAGACGTACTTCGCATTTGGCCAGAGCGAGCGCCCCAAGGTGGGCTACGGCGGGCCGCCGTACGGCAGCCGCAATCTGCAGGTCGGAAGCAGCGGCGGCGACGTCAAGGTGCTCCAGAACAGGCTCAATCTCTTCCGCTACCAGGCTGACATCGGCCGGCCGGCGGATGGCTACTATTCAGCCATGACGGCGGCGGCGGTCGCCGGGATGAAGGGCGATGCCGCCTGGCGCGGCAATGACGGCCTTGGATCGAATTCGGTCGCCGGCAAAGGTTATTACGACGCGACCTGGCTCTACACGCTTGCGGGCGGCCGCGAAATCTTCACAGGCCGCAACGGGTTCGACGTGGCCATGGTGCAGGTGCTGCTGAGTCAGATGGGGCTGTACCTCGGCCCTGTCACCGGCTTCTATGACGCGAGAACCGAGGACGCCGTCCGGTCCCTGCAGAGCGCCGGCGACCTCAGGGTGGACGGGATCGTCGGGGCGCAGACCTACCATGCGATCGGCAAGCGCAATCCGCATCCCGCCCCCGCGCCGGCTGGCATCTGCTGGCCCGTCGCTGTGCAGCTGCGCCCGTCCGAGGGATCGGTCGCGACGGGCCGGGCCCTCCTGTACTTCCGAGGCCGGAGCCTCGTGGTGGATGTCACGGTCATCGGTCTCACACCGGGAGCCAGCTACCAGTCACATGTCGCGTTCGGCTCCTGCGAAGCAGGCGGCCAGCCGGCCTATCCCGTCGCATCCTTCGTGGCCGACGCATCGGGCAGCGCGAGGGTCGCGGCCGAGGTGGACGGGGTTCACCTCGTTCCCACGAACGGCTGGTTCGTGGCCGTCACATCGCCGCCGGCACGCGTCGGCGACAGGCCAACCATCCTCAGCTGCGGCGACGTGGCCCCTGCCTTTCCCAGCCTGTCGCCCCTGGCCGAGCCGTTCGAAGGCCCCTTGGATGTGAGGTTGCTTCCCCTTGCGGGCTCCACCGCGAGCGGCCTTGCTGTCCTGCGGTTCATCGCAGCAAGGACGCTTCAGGTGACCTTGACGATATCCGACCTGAAGCCGGGATCGCGGCATCCGGCGCATATCCACTACGGCAGGTGTGGAGAACAGCCGTCCGGAGCGACCGCTTACCCGCTGACCGACCTCGTGGTCAACGCCGAAGGGGTCGGCAGATCCATGACAGTGATCCAGCGCGTCACCGCGATTCCGCAGGAGGGCTGGTATGTCGACCTGCATCTCGGGCCATCCATAGCAGGCGGTGGAGATCAGCTGATCGCCCGCGGGGATGTGCTCCTTGCCCAGCCCGTTTTGCCCAGCCGGGGCATCTAGGCCTCGTCGAGCACACGCTGGGCGAGATTGCGCGCGGCGCGAGCCGTGTCAGGCAGATGGCTGGCGAGCTCCTCGACCGCGCTGTGGTAGTGGTGCTCGACCGCCGCGCCGTACGCCGTCGGGTCGCCTGAAGCCAGAGCCCGCACCAGGGCGCGGTGGCGCTCCCCGATTCCGTCGATGCGCGTCGGCACCTGCGACATGAACCAGTGGAAAAAGATCGCGATCTGGCCGTCAAGCTCGTGAAACTTGCGCAGCAGAAGATCATTTCGGCAGTTCTGCGCGATCAGGCTGTGAAAGGTGCGATCAAGCTGGACGGCGCTGATGCAGTCCCCGCTTTGTTCGATAAGTTCGAAGTCTCCGCAGATGTTCTCCAGTTCGGCAAGCTGGTCCGGGACAGGCGGCGGGCTGAATCGCACCGCCTCCGTCTCCAGCACCGCGCGCAGTTGCGCGGCCTCCAGGGCATCGCGGTTCGAGGGGCTTGCCACGTAGAGACCACGATGCGCTTCCCGGACGATCAGCCCCTCCTGCTCGAGCAGGCGGACCGCTTCCCGCACGGCACTGCGGCTGACGTTGAGCTCGGACGCGATCTCGTCTTCGAAGATGCGGCTGCCGAGGCGCCAAGTCCCGGAAAGAATGCGCTGCTTGAGGTCCCCGCGAATCTGATCGACCACCGTATGCATCATCGGCCATGTGCCTGGCGACAAGGCGTTTGCGGGCACGTCGGGTCGGACTGCCATGCGTTCACCAGGCCTTCGCCTCCTCTGTGTCTCTCAAAAAGCAATCGGACGGACGCCGAGTCTCGGCGGTTCTTCAGGAGATGAGGCGTCCCTCCTCGTCCAGATCTCGGATCCATCGCCACGCGCCGACGGGGCGTCCGTGCACGTAGACGGGCACATCCAGGAGCCTCACGCCAGTATCCCGCGCGCAGACGTGGACCGTGAACGGACACTCCTCGCGCGGGCGTGTGGAGAGCCCGTCGATCGGGGACCGCTGCGGCAGGGACAGCGCTGCGGGCGTAAGGCCCACCCGTGCCGTCTCGGCGTGCTCGCGCGCCTCCCGAACCCAAGCAATGATTGGCGAGCGATCGGCCTGGTCGCTCACCTCGCACAAGGTATCCGCCGCCAGGAGACACAGGATCGCGAATGTGATGGCGAACCGCCGGGCGTGCTTGGACTGGTCCGCAAGCTTGCGCACCGCCTCGGCGACCACCGCGAAGCCGCGGCCTTGTTCACCGGCGCGGGCCGATTCGATCGAGGCGTTGAGCGACAGCAGGTTGGTCTGCTCGGCGATGGTCAGGCTTGCGCCGCAGCGCGAACAGTGGGCGTTCTCCTCACTGGGCACCGCCGAAGGCGATCCGGGGTCTAGAACGGGATTTCGCCTCTTTGTGTGTGCTTCCTACCGGTTTCGACCTTAGACGGAGCCGTTCAGCAGACCGCTGTCGTTTGGCGTCAGGTGCACCTCGACATGAATCGGCAACTTCGGGTACACGTCGTGCCATTGGCTGTGGATGGCCTGCCAGATCGCGGGGTTGGTGACACGGACCACCTCGCCGAAGCCGAGCGGGTCGGAGCGGTAGTGCTGGAGCCGGGCGAGGACGGATTCGATGCGGTGGCTCACGATGCCGGCGCCCGCCGTGGCGAGCACCATCTCCTGCTGGTGGCTCTGAAAGTCCATGGGACAGAGGGTGACCTGGTCAATGTGCATGATTGCCCGCAGACGCAGGCTGAGGCCGACCAACTGCCCCTGCCGCACGATCGCGTCCAAAGTGCGATGGGGACTCATCAGCTCGGCCGAGACTGTTCCCTGGCCGTTGCAAGGGACGATGAGGCTTGGTTGCTGTGAGCGGTGCAGGAGCAGGTCGAGATCCTCGGTGTCCGCGGCTGAAAGCGTACCGACAAGGCGACCCTGCTGAAAGAGGGCAACTCCGGAAAGGACGAAGCTGTTCTTGCCGGCGCGGATGAGCGGTGCCGCGGCATCGCGTCCCGGCGTGACGATCTGGTTGATGAACTGGAAGATGCGGATCGACGGGATCTCGCCCTGCTGACGCTGGCTGAGGTTCATGTCCGTGATGGCCTCGGCGGGGTAGGCGGCATTGGTCGGCACGAGGGCCATCACGGCCTGGACCTGGTCGTCCGGCACGACCAGCACCCAGGAGATGTTGCGCGTCTTGGTGCCGCGCACGAAGTAGTCCAGGGCACCGGCTGCACCCCCGGCCCTGGCGAAGCGCTCGCTCAGCAGGACAGCCTGGACCTGCCCCATGAAGAGGCGCTTGCTGCTTTGCAGGTCGGCTCGCCTCGTCGCCTCTACCAGATCCCGTCCTGCGCTGGATACGAGGGTCGTGCTGTCGGGGGAACCGGGGTTCGTGCTGCTCGGCAGCTTGTTCGGGACGATGACCCTGTATAGCACCGTCAGCGAGCCTGGTTTGCCGTCGATCAGCACCTGCGTGACGAAGCCGAGCTGCTCGATGGCCTGCTGGTCCCAGCAGCCGGCCAGCAGCGGCAGCAGGACGAGGACACCGAGCAGAAGCCTACGCACGGGCGGGCCTCCGTCCGCGCCGGCGCAGGGCCAAGGCCGCGATGAAGAGAGCGGCTAGCATCAGCGGGGCTCCGGAACCGAACCAGCCTTGCCGGAGATTTGCCTGGACAGCGCCAAGGCTCCCCAATCCGAGGCTGTAGGTGGAGATG
>JAJYSZ010000147.1 GCA_021793315.1 Bacillota bacterium
TTCCGATCTCATGCAGCGTCTGCGGTGAAGGCTCGGGCCGCAGCAGCGGCAGCACCGCAAGCAGCGCGACGGCCAAGGCCACCAGCGCAAAGGTCAGGCGATCCATGCCTTCGCCTCCTTGGCCAAGGGATGCCCCTTGGCGTCGCCGCGGCCATCCGCGAGCGACAGCAGAATGCCGAGCACCACCACGAGGGCGCCGAACCAGATCCAGCTGACGAGCGGCTCGACAATCAGGAGCAGCGTCGCCTCGTTGCCCTGCCAGCCGGAGAGCACGGTGTAGACGTCCGCAAGGGGGCCCGAAGCCAGGGCCGGCAGCCCGTTCGCCTGCGCCGGTCCCGTCACCTGCGGATAGAAAGTCTGCGAGGGCTGAAGCGTGACGGTCCCGCCCTGGCTCGAGACGGCGATCCGCGCCGCGACGGAGCGGGCCCCCTGCGGGTAGCTGGTTCTCAGCCCGACCAGCCGCACCGTGTAGCCGCCGATCGTGGCGGTCTGCCCGGGGCGCAGCGTCACCGTCTTCTGCACCGACTGCAGCGTCGAGAAGGCGATACCGGCGGCCAGCACCAGGATGCCGAGGTGGACGATGTAGCCGCCGTAGCGCCTGCGGTTCTGGCCGAGGAAGCCGAAGACGGCCCGCAGGGCACCCTCGTGGCGCCCTTGGCGCCTGGCCCGCCAGCCGAGGTAGAACTCGCGCAAGAGGGTGGCCGCGGCCAGCCAGAGTGCCCCCACCAGCACGGCGAGCCCGGCGGAGCCTGTGAGGATCAGCACCGCCAGGAGGGCGAGCAGCCCCAGAACGAACGGGGCCGCCAAGCCGCGCAAGGTGCGGCGCAGGGTCGTCGAACGCCATGGGATGAGCGGGCAGATGCCCATCAGCACGATGATCGCGATGGCGATCGGTGCCGAGACGGCGTCGTAGAAGGGCGGTCCCACCGTGACGGGCAGTCCGCCGGTGGCCTCGCTGATCAGTGGGTAGAGTGTGCCCCAGAGAATCGCCACCGCGAGACCGACCAGCAGCACGTTGTTGATGAGGAAGCTGCCCTCCTTCGAGACCACGCCCGCCGCCTGCACGCTGTCCTGCAGCAGGCCCCGGCGGTAGACGATCAAGACGACGCTCAGGATGCCGACGACGGCCAGGTAGCTGAGGAAGTACGGCCAGACGCCGTTCTCGTTCGAGAAGGTGTGCACCGAGTTGACGATGCCCGACCGGGTGATGAAGGTGCCGAGAATCGTGAGGAGGAACGTCGCGGCCACCAGAATGACGTTCCAGGCCCGCATCAGGCCCCGCCGCTGCTGGACGTTCGCAGAGTGCAGGAAGGCGGTGGCGGTCACCCAGGGCAGGAAGGCCGCGTTCTCGACCGGGTCCCAGGCCCAGTAGCCGCCCCAGCCCAGCACCCGATAGGACCAGTGCGCGCCCAGCGCGATGCCCGCGCTCAGGAAGAGCCACGCGACCAGGGTCGTGCGTCGCGTCTGCAAGAGCCAGCCGAGGTCTCGCCGTCCAAGCAGGAGCGCCGCCATGGCGTACGCGAACGGCACCGTCAGACCCACGTAGCCCGCGTAGAGCAGCAGCGGGTGGATCATCATCTCCGGGTACTGCAGGAGCGGGTTGAGGCCCGCCCCCTCGTAGACCTGGCCCGCGCTCTGGGCGAACGGGCTCGAGACGAAGTTGACCACGTAGAGGTAGAAAAGCGCCACGAGTTCCATCACCGCGATGGCCGGCGCCTGCAGGCCGGGATCCTGGCGCGGCGGGCGGAGCGTGGCGTACAGGACGTAGAGGGCCAGGACGAGCAGCCAGAGCAGGAGCGAGCCCGAGAAGCCGCTCCAGAACGCCGTGATCTTGTACGCGAGGGGCAAGGTGCGCGACGTCTCCTGGGCCACCGCAAGCAGGTTGAACTGGTCCGTGACCAAGCCACGCCAGAGCACCGTCGATGCAGCGATCACGCTCAGGGAGAAGCCGAGCGCCGCGCCGCGGCCGCTCTCGCTCCACTTGGGCATGCGCAGGAGGTGTCCGAGCGCATACGCCACCACCGAGTAGAGCGCCGCGATCCCCGCCAGGCGCAAGAGGTCCGTGCCTAGGCTCGCAAGAGAGATGGCCCACTCCTCCTTCGGCCGGGGTCGCAGCCCATTATACCCACAAGGTGCTCAGCCTTCTGGCCATCTGACCCGCCTGAAAACCTCGCCCGCCGCCTGGAGCCGCTCGGCGCTGACCGCCACCGCCGCCGGCGAGCGGTCGCCGATCAAGGCCATGCGGCCCTGGCGCCTGGCTGCCAGGGCGGTCGTGCCGGAACCGCAGCAGGGGTCGAGCACGAGGTCTCCGGCGTCGGAGCAGGTAGTGATCAGGCGCTCAAGTAGCATGAGCGGTTTCTGCGTAGGGTAGCCGACGCGCTCTGGATTCCAGCCGGTCACCGTGGGGATGTCGGTCCACCAGTCGGTCAGAGGGGTCCCGCGCGCCAGATCGATGGCCACTTCCTTCGCGTAGGTCGAGTGACGCCCCACCGCCTGCGTGTTCTCCTTGTAGGGGCGGCGCACGACATGGAACCTCGGCTCGCCCTTGGCGTAGCGCAGGATGACGTCATGCTTGCGGGCATAGTCGCTGCGCGCGACGCCGCCGCCGTTGTAGCACCAGACGATCTCGTTGCGGAACGCCCCGATGCCGCAGGTGTCGTCCAGCAGCACCTTGACGTAGTGGCTCGCGTGGTGGTCGAGGTGAACGAGCAGGGTACCACGCTCGTCCAGCGCCCGCCAGAGCAGCTCCAGCAGCGGCCGCAGTGCCTCGGCGTACTCCCGCGGATGGGCCGCCGGGTCGTCGTAGGCGCCAGCGCTGCTCTCGCGCCGCTTGCCCGTACCGAAGGGCGGGTCCACGTAGACGAGCTGAACTGAGCCCGCCGGCAGCATGGTGAGCCAGGCCTCCGCCCTGCCCTCCACGAGCAGGACGGGCTCCGCGCCTGGCCGGATCTCCGGCCCCGTGACAGGAAAAAGGGCCGGCAGTTCGGCCGACCCCCCCTCGGAATGCCTCACTCTTCCCGGCTCGCGGCGGCGGTGGAGCCGCCTTCGTCCGCCAGGAGCGCCAGTTCGGACTCCAAGAGCGAGCGCACCCTGGCTTTCCAGACGTCCAGTTCGCGCCGGCGCTCCAAGAGGTCGCGCTCCAGGATCTTGAGCTGGGCCCTAGCCTCGTCCATCACCTGCTCGGCGCGCTGCTGGGCCTCGCGCGTAATGAGTTCCGCTTCCCGCTGCGCATTCTGCCGCACCTCGTCGGCGGTCTGCTGCGCGACGACGAGTGCCTTCTGCAAGTGCTGCTCCAGCTCCTCGAAGCGGGAGAGGCGCTGTTCCGCCTCCTCGGCGTGCATTCTCAGTTCCTGCCGCTCGCGCAGCAGCACTTCGAACTCCCGCACCACCTCGTCGAGGAACTCGTCCACCTCGTTCTCGGCGTAGCCCCGGAATCCGCGGTGAAACTCCTTGTTGTGGATATCGTTCGGGGTAAGGGCCACGGTCTAGAACTCCTTTCAGAGCAGCAGGTTGCGCAGGACGAGAAGCGCTAGCCAGATGACCACCAGGGCCACCAGCGGCGAAAAGTCGATCGCCCCTGTATCCGGCATCAGCCTCCGGATCGGCTGCAGCGCGGGCTCCGTGAGGCGGTAGAGCAGGCGGTCCAGCTCGTAGAGAGGCGACGACGGCCTGGGCGGCGCGAGGAAGCTCAACACGGCCCGCACGATCAGCAGCAGGGTCAGGATGTTGCCGATCAGCGCCAGAACGCTGTAAACCAGCGCTCCCATGGCCGGTTACTTCCCGAAGAGGCCCACGGTCCTCTCCTTCGGGGTCTCCTCACGCTGCTCGCGTAGAGCCACCTCGACGTTCGGCGGCGCGAAGAGGAAGATGCTCGTGGAGATGCGCTGCATCTGGCCGTCGAGTGCGTAGATCGTACCCGAGAGGAAATGCAAAAGCCGCTGGGCGGGCTCCTTGTCCATTGCCTCGAGATTCACGATGACCGGCCTGCGGCCCTTGAGCTGATCGGCGATGGACTGGACCTCATCGAACGACGTGGGGTCCGCCACGACCACGCGCACCGGCCTACCCCCTCCCGGCAGACTCACAAGCGATGTCTTGCGACCGCGCGGCTCCACGCTGCGGGGCTGCGCCGCCATCGGTTCGACCTCCGGCTCTTCCTCGACCTCCTCGATCCCGATCAGGTTCATCAGCTTGTCCATAAGACCCATCCCGTCAACCTCCCTGACGTGCACCGAAGATCGCTGTGCCGATGCGGACCATGGTCGCTCCCTCGGCGATGGCAGCCTCGAAGTCGCCGCTCATGCCCATCGAAAGCTGGTCCAGCGGAAAATCCGGGAATTTCTCGCGCAATTGAGAGAGGAGCGTCCGCAGATCCCGGAAGTACGGGCGTGGATCGCCTGTGGCCGGTGGCACGGTCATGAGACCCCGCACCTTGAGCATCGGGTAGTCCCCGCAGGCCGCAATGATGCCTGCCGCCGCCTCCGGTTCGCAGCCCCCTTTCTGCTGTTCTCCCGCGAGATTCACTTCGACGAGCACCTGGAGCGGATTCTCTCGCCCCTCCGCGGCCCGGCCGATCAGAGGTACGAGTTCCGGGCGATCCAGCGAGTGCAGCCAGCTGAAGAGCCTCGCAGCCAGGGCCGCCTTGTTCGACTGCAGCCGGCCGATCATGTGCCACGTGGCACCGGACACGGCCCGCATCTTCGCCCGCGCCTCCTGGAGGCGATTCTCGCCAATATCCACGAACCCTGCGGCCAGCGCCTGCGCGACAGCCTCTGCCGGATGGAACTTGGCGACGGCGACGATGCGCACCGATCCGGCCGGGCGCCCACTCGCCCGGCAAGCAGCGTCGACCCGAGCGCGAATCTCCTCTGCCTCTAGCACCAGTTAAGGCCTCTCCTCCCAGACGGCGAAGGCATTCGCCAACTCCCCGGCGTTTCCTGCCAATGAAGCCGTCAATCCGCATCCTGTGCGGCCTACGGCCCGACTCTCTGCCACTTGCCGGTGAGGTCCGCAAAGCTCTGCTCGCTCCAACCGACCGCCATCACCTCGACGAACTCGCCGCTCAGTCGGAGCAGAGCGGTGTGCATCGGGCGCCCGCCGACCAAGGACGACGCCTGCCAGACGCCATGCTTGTCCCGCGATGCGCCGGGCGGCGGCGCGATCGGATCGGGGGATTCGAAGATGCTGAGGCTG
>JAJYSZ010000148.1 GCA_021793315.1 Bacillota bacterium
GCTCGATCCGGGCCAACAACGCGAAGATCAGGTCGACAACCTGTTCCGGATTGGTTGAACAAAGCCCGAGCAGCTGTTCGCGTGTCCACTGGAGTTGCCCCGCTTTCGTGGACAGTTCGGGGGCTTGGCTACGAAGCGCGTGATTGGTGATCGTTTGCCGTGGCAAACCACCTCCTCTCGAACTCTACCGGGGTGAGCATGCCGAGGCTGGAGTGTAGGCGGTGGCGGTTGTAGAAGCCTTCGATGAACGAGAAGATCTCCGAGCGCAGGAGTGCCCTTGCGGGCCAGGGTTGCCGGTCGAGGAGCTCTGTCTGGAGCGTGGCCCAGAAGCTCTCCATGAGCGCGTTGTCGTAGCAGTCACCGATCGTGCCCATGGAGCCGACGAGACCGGTCTCGCGCAGGCGCTGGCCGAAGCCGAGGGCGGTGTACTGGGCACCGTGGTCGGAGTGGTGGATGGTACCGGGTTCCGGCCTGCGGGTGCGCGTCGCCATGTTGACGGCCTCGAGCACGAGCTCCGTACGGATGCGCTCGCCCATGGCCCAGCCGACGATCCGGCGCGAGAAGGCGTCCATGACCGCAGCGCAGTAGAGCCAGCCCTCCGCGGTCGGGTGTTGCGTGATGTCGGCGACCCAGAGGCGGTTGGGAGCCTCGACGGCGAACTCGCGCTGCACCAGGTCGGGAGCAAGCGGGTCCTTGGGGTTGCGCCGGGTGCAGCCAAGCGTCTTGCGCCGGCTGATGCCCTGAATGCCCGCCTCGCGCATCAGGCGCGCCACGCGCTTCCTGGAGCAGTGGACCCCGCGCCCAGAGCGCAACTCGGCGTGCACGCGGGGGGCGCCGTAGGTTTCCCGACTGGCGCTATGGATGTCCACGATCTCCCTGCGCAGCTCGGCGTCCGCGCGCTCGCGGCGGCTCGGTTCTCGCCCGCGCCATGCGTAGTAGCCGCTCTTCGAGACCTTGAGCACCCGGCATAGCATGTTCACGCTGTGGTTCGCCTTCTCCACCTCCACAAACCGGAAGACCTCTACCGTGTCCGGCTGCTCTCCTTGGCGAAGAAGGCGGCTGCTTTTTTTAGGATCTCTCTCTCCTCTGCCAATACCCGCGTCTCGCGCCTAAGTCGCCGCAACTCGTCCCGCTCAAGCTCCGTCAAGCCCTCGCGCTTACCGTCCTCTACCTCCGCTTGGCGCACCCATAGCCGCAGTGCCTCGTCCGACATCCCGAGCTCCCGCGCAACGACGCTGATCTTTCTTCCCTGCTCGCGCACCAGACGCACGGCCTCCGCCCGAAACTCGGGCGCGTAAGGTGCCCTTGACTTCGCCACCGTGGATGTCCTCCTCTCAGCGGCCAACGCTTTCCCCACCGCCTCTGCGACGACGGGCCAGGGGAAGGGGGCAACCCCGCTGGGGCATAGGCGTTAAGATAAGCAGGTAATCAGTAGGGGATTGCGAACGCTCCCTCAGGGATGGCGCCTGGGGGTGAAGTGATTGGCCGAGGTTGATCTGCACGGGGATCAGTGGCCGTACGTCCTGACGCTTCTGCCCACGGATCTTGAGACCGAAGCCCGGGCCTGTGGAGCGCTGCGAAGGGCTCGGGGAGTCAAGGGAGCTGCGGAGTTGCTAAGGCTGTTCCTGGCGTATGGCGTGACACGTCTATCCCTGAAAGGTGTGGTGGCGTGGGCGGTGGCGACCGGGGTGAGCAGCATTTCGGCGCCGGCGTTATATTATCGACTACGCGATAGCACGGCGTGGTTGGGTCGGCTGTTGGCGAAGGTACTAAGCATGAATCTTGCGCCGATCCATGGTCCTAGCGGGTACCACCTGCGCGTGATCGACGCAACGGTCATCTGTGGTCCGGGCGCGACGGGGACGGAGTGGCGCGTGCATGCCGTGGCGGATCCCACCGCGGGCAGCTTGGTGAACATCGAGATCACGGACTGTCATGGCGGCGAAGGCCTGACGCGGGCGGCTGTGCAACCGGGCGACCTCGTGGTCGGAGATCGCGCCTATGGTCACGCGCGCGGCATTGCTGCGGCGGTGCGCGACGGGGCGGACGTCCTGGTACGCATCAACCCCGACACGATTCGCCTGTACACCGCAGGCGGGCAACGGGCAGACCTAGCATGGCTCGAACCGCAAGTTCCTGCGGTCGGCGCCGTGGAGCTCGATCTGCAGATGCCAGAGCCCCCTGAGAACTGGCGCAGCCACCAAGCATGGCCGCTGCGCAGAGCTGCATCGTGGACTCACGTGCGGCTGATCGCCATCCGACCGCGGGAGGGCAGCCTGATCTGGGTTCTGACGACGGCGCCGCGTGAGCGTCTCGATAAGGTAACCGCATTGGAGGTATATCGCCTGCGTTGGCAGATCGAGCTACTCTTCAAACGGTTGAAAACCTTGTTGGACTTTGGTGAACTTCCCGCTCATACTGAGCCCCTTGTGCGGGCATGGCTTCTCGCCCGTCTTCTTGCGGCAGCCCTCGCCGACCGACTCGTCAATATCGAACCTGCTTTTTCCCCCTGGGGGTACGGCATTGGAGTCAAGTGACAGGCCAACAACGAGCCTCTGGCGCTTGTTCCAATTCGGTGTCCTTGTCTTGGCGCGTATTATCCTCGGACCGATCTCCGTTAGTTCCTGCACCGATCCGAATGTGCGCTGTCGCCTAGCCAACCCACCGCGCCGTCGGCCAGTTGCGGGTGCGGTGCACGATTGTGGAGGGATAATATGGGTTAAGGGTCAAGTTAACATAAGTCCCAAAATATGAGCAAGGATATGGATGCAAAGACAAGGAACTCCCCTTACAGCCTACCCATGCATTACTCCGCGTAGGCCGAAAAGAGGAGCCCGATTGAACGTATCCCAACTCGCGCGCGAAGACAACAACACGATCACACAGCGCATCTTGGATGAAGTACGAAACATCCTCTTGGAGTCCTTGACGGCGGATCTGATCACGGAGCTCGTCGATCAGGACATGGATGCTATGGAACAGGCGGTGCAGCGCCTGTTGCGCCTCGTCGGCGGGGGGGTGATGGCGACGCTGGTCGAGGTGAGCGTGTTGCGTCATGTGGGACCGCCACCGAACTGCGCGCACTGCAGCCGTCCCATGCGCCTCGTAGACCGGCGTCGCGAGCGGAAGATGCACGGTTTGGTAGGAGACTTCTCCTACAGCCGGCCCTACTTCCACTGCCGCGCCTGCGGCGATGGTCTGGCACCGGATGACGAGAGGTTCGGCGTGGGTGCCCTCAGCTACACCCCTGCCCTCAGTCGCGTGGCGGCAGCGCAGGCTGTAGACGTCCCGTTCGAGCGAGCGGCACGCAAGCTCTCCGAAACGCTTGGAGCAGCGTTTGGCGAGGCGGACGTCTACCGCGCCGTCGAAAGCCTCGGGGCGGTAGCCGAGGCTGAGATCCAGACCGCGATGGCGGCGCTCGCAGCGCCGCCCCCGGCGCCGGACGGGGACACCCTGGTCATGGGTATGGACGGCACGACGAGCCACATCGAGGGAGCGTGGCACGAGGTCAAGGTGGGCGTGGTGGGAACGCTCGGGCCTGAGACGCAGCACGACCCGGACACCGGGCGAGATCTGTTGGCGGTGAAGAACCCGATGTACTGCGCCGCCGCCAACACGGAGGCAGACGCGTTTATGCCCCGCTTCCTGTGGACCGCGCGGCAGGCAGGTCACGGCCACCCGGCGCTGCGCCGGGTAGTGTTCATCAACGACGGAGGGCCCTGGATCTGGAACCGCGCCTCGCAGCTTGATCAAGAGGGTGTCGAGCGGATTGAGATACTGGATTACTTCCACGTCACCGAACACGTTTGGCGCGTGGCGGATGCCTTCTTCGGTCCACAGTCGCTCGATGCGCACGCCTGGGTCCGGCCAGTGCTCGAAAACCTCCTGGACCACGGCCCAGAGTCCCTGCTGCAGGCCATCAACGCACTGCGGCCGCGCACCAAGGGCCAAAAGGACGAGCTACGTAAGGCCGCCGGCTACTTCAGCGACCACCTCGAACACATGCGCTATCCGCAGTATATGGCCATGAAACTGCCGATCGCCTCCGGCATTGTAGAGGCTACCTGCCGCTCGGTGGTATGCCAACGCACCAAGGGCGCCGGCATGCGCTGGAGCCGCATGGGCGCGCAGGCTGTGCTCAATCTGCGCTGCTTCTACCTCTCCTCCCACGATCGTTGGCGCAATTTCTTCGATCACCGTCCGCTCCGTAAAGCACCTCGCGTTGCCCTCATCAGGCGGGATGCCCAACACGCTGCCTAAACTGGGTTAGCTCACCACCACAGATGTGCACCGCACCCGTCCTTACGTTAGGCTCGCGGATGAAGGGACCGTTGGCGCCATACGGGTCGGGCTTCTATATGGAGCTCATCGGTCAGGGGTATGCTCCAAGCTACGCGGAGCGGCAGATGTGGCTTATGTCCCAGATCAGCCTCTGGATGATGGGTGATGGTCTACGACCGTGCGACCTGACAACGGAGGTGGTTGATCGGCTTCTTGCATTGCGCCGTGCTCAAGGTCGCAAGGTTTGGATCTCACCTCCAGCAGTGGCACCATTGATGGGCTACCTTCGTCGCGACGGCACTGTACCGGAGCCCTCATCAGTCGCGCGGGCTATCACGGAGTTGGACAGGCTGCTTGAGGAGTACCGAGCGTACCTCTTCAACGAACGTGGCCTGGCGCCGAGCACGGTACGTCAGTATCTGCGGGTGGGCCGATTGTTTATTGTGGAGCGGTCAGATGTGGACGGCTCGATTCTGAAGGAGCCGCCCCCGGCCGAAGTGACCGCATTCGTCCTCCAAGAGGTCCAGGGGCGGGGGCCGGCTCGGCAAAATGCATCGTCCAGGGAACGCGATCCCTGTTGCGATTCCTCCACGTCGACGGCAAGATCGCCAAACCTCTAAACCAGGTGGTGCCCGGGGCGGCGAGTTGGCGCCTGAGCACACTGCCTAAGGCTCTCGAGCCAGACCAGGTTGATCACCTTCTGGCCAGTTGCGATCGAACCACTTCTGTTGGCCTGCGCGATTTCGCCATCCTCACCGTCCTTGTCCCCTTGGGCTCCGTGCCGGGAGGTTGCGGCCTTGAGGCTGAGCGACATCGACTGGCGGCATGGCGAGATCGTCATTCACGGCAAGGCGAGCCGCGAGGAACGTCTGCCATTGCCTGCAGATGTGGG
>JAJYSZ010000149.1 GCA_021793315.1 Bacillota bacterium
TCACCAACGTGCAGATGGCGGTCATCGTGGCTCGGGTGATGGGCTTCCTGGGCATTGGATCGGGGACGGCCAGCGCGACGCCTTCCGACCAAGCCAGCATCCCGGCCTGGGCCTCGCAGGACGTCGCACTCACCCTGTCGCAAGGCGTCATGACGACGGGAGGCGACGGGACGTTCGCGCCGAACGCCACGACCACCCGCGCGCAGGCTGCCCAGATCATCTGGAACCTGATGCAGAAGGCGGGCATCGAGTAGTTTCCGGAGTTCGCCGGACGGAAGCATAGCGGCGGCGGGGCCAGGAGATGCTCTCCCGGCCCCGCCGCTGTTGCCATCCCGTCCCGCGGCGGGAACTAGCCCGCCTTGCGCCCGGACGGCTTCTGGCTTGCGGGCCGAAGCCGCTCGATCAGGCTGCGCGGGCGCTCCTTCTTGGGCTGTGAGTTCTTGGCCTTCTTCGCGTCGCAAGGCTTCTGGGGCGGCAGCTGCCTCAGGGCCTGGTAGCTGCTCTTGCGCAGGAGCTCGCTGATGCTGACGATCTTGTAGCCCTGGGACTCAAGCGCCGGCAGGACGTGCGAGAGGGCCTGGATGGTCGCCTCGCGGCGGATGGAGCCGTCATGCATGATCACGATGCGGCCCGGGGCCGCATCGCGCATCACGATCCGCTCGATGCCCTCAGCCGTCGCGCTCATGCGCCAGTCTCGGGTGTCGACGCTCCAGCCGATCACCGTGTAGCCAAGGCTGCCGAGCAGCTTCGAGGCGTCTTCGCTCGCGTAGCCGCCAGGCAGGCGGTAGAGGTAGGGCTTCTTGCCGCCGGCCGAGGTGATGGCGTCGGAGCCGCCCGTGATCTCCTTCTGGATATCGTCCGCCGTCAGCTTGTGCAGCCATTTGTGGTGCATGCCGTGGTTGCCGATCTCCATCCCGGAGGCCTCGATCTTCTTGACCATCTCCGGAAAGCGCACGACCTCCTGGCCGATCAGGAAGAAGGTGGCGTGGGCGTGGTACTTCTGCAGCAGGTCCAGCACCTGCGGCGTGTAGCGCCGGTTCGGGCCGTCGTCGAACGTGAAGGCGATCATCTTCACCTGGGTCGGGACCTCCTTGAGCAGGAGGGCCTGCCGCTGCACGGCGGGAGCAGGAGCGGGAACGGGCGCCTTCATGGGAGCCGCCAAGGCTGGAGTCGCGAAGAGGGCAGATGTGAGGACGGCGAGCGCCGCCCCGCGCAAGTCTGGCATCGGAACACTCCTTTCAGGAGGAGCGTTCCTCAGCGCCCCGGAGGTATGCGGTCCGGATAGTCAGACAGTCGGGCCGTCGCCCTCCGGCGTTTTCGCCATCTCGCGCAGCAGGAATTTCTGGATCTTGCCGCTCGCGGTGCGCGGCAACTCGTCGACAAAGACCACGCGGGACGGCACCTTGTAATGCGTCAAGAGGGTTCGGCAGTGTGCGATGAGCTCGGCCTCGCTGGCCGACGCTCCGGATCGCAGCGCGACGAATGCCACAGGCGTCTCGCCCCAGTGCGGATGCGGCGCCGCGACGACGGCCGCCTGCGCCACGGCAGGATGGCGGTAGAGCGCTCCCTCCACCTCCAGCGACGGAATGTTCTCGCCGCCTGAGATGATCATGTCCTTCTGGCGGTCCCTGATTTCGATGTAGCCATCGGGGTGACGCACGGCGAGGTCGCCGGTGTGGAACCAGCCGCCCTGCAGGG
Source organism: Bacillota bacterium (assembly GCA_021793315.1). Lineage (GTDB taxonomy): Bacteria > Bacillota > Sulfobacillia > JAJZYS01 > JAJYTV01 > JAJZQO01. The sequence goes on from JAJYSZ010000149.1 coordinate 1,699, forward strand.
CCAGTCTCGTGGCCTCCTCGTCCCGGTAGTAGCCCTCCATGATCACGTTGCCGCGCGCCACCACCTCGCCCATCTCCTGGCCGTCCGGCGTGACGTCGCTCATGTCCTCGCGCACCACACGCACCTGCCCGGCGAGCGGCAGCTCGACGCCCTGGCGGGCCTTGAAGCTCGCCCGCGCGAGCAGCGGCCAGTCCGCGATGCCCTTGGGCGGCTCGTTGTAGGTGAGAAAGGCCGTCGTCTCCGTGAGTCCGTAGAAATGCTGCACGGTCCAGCCGAGTTCGTCCTCGACGCGCCGGATCACGGCAGCCGGCGGTGCCGCGCCGGCCACTGCGACGTGCACGCCCGGCGGCGCCGGTTCGTCGGTCGCCGCGCCGAGCAGCATGGTGAGGACCGTCGGGGCGGCGCAGAGGGTGGTGACGCCATATGCGCGGATGCGCCTAAGAGCGTCGTGTGGCTCGACGGCCGGCAGGGGGACGTTGGCGGCACCGACGGCCAGGGTGGCCCAGACGAAGCCCCAGCCGTTCGCGTGGAACATCGGCGCGACGTGCAGGTGGACGTCCTCGGCGGTGGGGCGCATCGCGAGCAGCATGTTCACCGTATTGATGTAGGCACTGCGGTGCGTCAGCCTGACTCCCTTCGGGCGCGCCGTCGTGCCGCTCGTGTAGTTGAGGGAGAGCACCTGGTCCTCGCGGATCGCCTCCGGATCGAAGGGCAGGCTCGGGCTCTTCGCGAGCAGGTCGTCGTAGCTCAGATAGCCCGGGATCTCGCCGCGCTGCACGATCACCTCGAGGTCCGGGAACTCTGGCAGGACCTCGGCGACGCGGCCGTAGCAGGAGATATCTAGCAGCAAAAGGCGGCTGCCCGAGTGTTCGAGGATGTAGCGGTACTCCGCGGGACCGAGACGGGTGTTGAGGGGGACCAGGATCGCCCCGATGCGCGGCACGCCGCTGTAGCATTCCAGGCTCTCGAGGGTGTTCGGCGCGAGCAGGGCCACCCGGTCGCCCTGCATCACACCCCGGCGCAGCAGAGCTCCCGACAGGAGTTCGAGGCGCCGGCCGAAATCGCGGTAGCTCAGCTCGAGGCCGTCGTCGAGGACCGCGGGGCGCTCCGGGTAGAGGCGCAGCCCGCGGGCGACGAGAGCCAGTGGCGAGAGGGGCACCTCCATGCTGTCACCTTCCCAGCGCTACATATGAAAGGCTTATGTCGCGTCAGGAGGAGCGGTGCATTTCCAGCGGGAGGCGTCCGCATTTCCCCTTGCGACATAAGGTAGGGCGAAGGAGGGATGCCCATGCCGGAGCAGCGCGACCTCGTGGATGGCTTGACGTTCGAGGAACTCGGGCGCGTCGCGGAGATCGAGGCCTCCGTCTTTCCGGAGCCGCTGGACCTCCGTTCGCTCGAGAAGCTCTTCAGGGATCCTTCCGTCCGCTACCTCGCGATCCGCGAGGATGGACGGCTTGCCGCCTATTTCGGGTTCCAGGTCTCGGGACCCACAGCCCATGTGATCAGCAATGCCACAGACCCCGCCTATCGCCAGCGCGGCTATGGCGGACGCATTTTGCAGGAGGCCGAGGCCGTCGCGCAGGCCATGGGCGCCCGCTGGTTCCTCGGCGAGGTGCGCATCTCGAACGAACCCCAGCGCAAGGTCCTGCGCCGCATCGGCTGGCGCGAGATCGGCAGGTGCGAGGCGTTCTTCGGCAACGGAGAAGACGCCTACGTCGTGTTCCGCTGCTTCAGGGAGGGGACCTGGCCGTGATCAGAATGCGCGAGGCCCAGCTCGGGGACCTCTTCCCCAGGGGTGAGGGCACGGCGTTCGGCCGCTGGCAGGACGTCAGGATCCATGGCTTCAGCATCGACTCCCGCCGCACCCATCCCGGCGACCTGTTCGTCGGGCTGCCGGGCGGCCTGACCCATGGCGCGCTTTACGCGACAGAGGCTCTGCGCCGCGGCGCCGCGGCGCTCCTGCTCCCGACCGGCAGCGAAGTCCCCGAGGAAGCCGCGGGCCTCTGGCACGACCGCCCGTTCGCGGCTTTCGCCGATGCCGCCCTGCGCTTCTACGGCGACCCTGGTCAGCGCATGACGGTGGTGGGGGTCACCGGCACGAACGGCAAGACGACCACCGCGCTTCTCGTGGCGCACCTGCTCGCGGCGGCGGGCAGAAACTGCGCCTACTGGACCACGACGCTCGTCCGTCTGCCGGACGTCTCCTTCCGCCCGCAGTGGACGACGCCGCCGGCGCACGAGCTCCAACGCTTCCTGCGGGCCGCGCTGGACCGTGGCCACGATCACGCCGTGCTCGAGGTGTCGTCGCATTCGGTGCGCCAGGAGCGCATCCGGGGCGTCTCCTTCGCGGCAGGCATCGCGACGAACTTCTCGCCTGACCACCTCGACTTCCATGCCAGCGTCGAAGACTACTACGATGCGAAGCGCGCATTCATCCGTGGCCTGCCGCCTGGCGCCGCGGCCATTCTGTCGGCGGACGACCCGCGGGTCCTGGCCATGGGCGACGCCGTCGCGGCGGACGTCGTCAGCTTCGGGCAGGATGTCCGCGCCGACGTATGCCTCAAGGACCTGCAGCAGCGGCAAGGCGGGATTCAGGGGCTCCTCGCGGTGCGCAGCGGCAGGCTCGGCCCCGAGGGCACCTATGCCTTCGAGCTGCCGATGCCCGGCCGGCACAACGGCCTCAACGCGGCGGCCGCCTTCGCCGCGGCGCTCAGCCTCGGCGTGCCGCCAGACGCGGCGGCGGCGGCCCTCAAGACCTTCCAGGCTCCGCCGCGGCGCCTCGAGTACCAGGAGGTTGGTCCCTACCGCATCTACAACGACGTGGCGATGAACGAGGCGAGCTACCACGCCGTGCTGCGCACCGTGCGGGATCTCCATCCCGAGCAGGTGGTCGTCGTCTGCGCCCTGCGCGGCAACCGCGGACCGCAGGTGAACGCCCGCATCGCCCGCATCCTCGCGCACTGGCAGCAGGAACTGCACTACGCGCCGCTGATCGTCAGCGAGAGCCAGAGCGATCTCCGGGAGTACGCGGTGGACTACGAGGTGCGCGCGGAGGAGATCGCCGCCTTCAGCGAGGCGGCCGAGATGGGCGGCCTCAGGCTCTCGCGGCACGAGGAACTGCCCGCGGCCATCGAGGAGGCGGCAGATCGCCTGCGGCCGGGCGGCGTCCTGCTGCTGCTCGGCACCTTCGGCATGGACCGCGGCCCGGCGATCGCCAAGCAGCTCCTGCGCCAGAAGCTCGGCCTGCCCGAGGAGACGAGCGAGACATATCTCGAGCCGCACGAAGCGGACTACTGATGACACGTGGCGGCAGGTGGCCGCACGAAGGAAGGTGAACCGCTCCCATCGGTCGGGCAGGGACCCCGGCATCCGGCCCGGAGGCCGGTTGGAAGGAGCGGTGGCGAGGTTGCTCGA
>JAJYSZ010000150.1 GCA_021793315.1 Bacillota bacterium
GTCGACGGCGCGCCCTTCGTCCCGCAGGACGCGAGGGTCGTCGAGAAGCCGTGGGGCGCCGAATACGTCTGGGCCGAGACGGAGCGCTACGCCGGCAAGCTTCTCTTCGTGCGGGCGGGCCACAGCCTCAGCCTGCAGTACCACGAGCGCAAGATGGAGTCGATGTGGGTGCTCGCGGGTGCCGGCACGCTGGAGATCGACGGCCGGCCGCGCGCGATCAGCCCCGGCAGCACGATCACGATCCGGCCTGGCACCATGCACCGCCTCACGGCGCAGATCGACCTCTCGGTGCTCGAGGTCTCGAGCCCGGAGCTCGACGACGTGGTACGCGTGCAGGACATCTACGGCAGGTCCTGAGAGTCTTAACTCATCGGCCGCACCGGTCTCCGTCCCCCTGGGGACGGAGACCTTTTTTCGTCCCGTTCGCCACCTGGGCTTGTCCGTTCGGACGTACAGGTCGGCCGTAGCGCCTGGAAACCCGGTTGTGCCTAGGATGATTCCGTACATGAAAGCGTGTGGCTCCACAGGGAGGCCGGTAGTTTGACAGGCGCAGCCGGGATGGAACTGACGACACTGCTCGAGGACATGGCGCGCGGCGATTTCAGCGGCCCGCCTTCTGATGCGAGCGCCGCCTCGGACGAACTCGCCCAGGTCGGCCGAGTCGCGGCGACATGCCGAGGCCTCCTCTTGGACAGTGAGAACACAGCGAGCGGCATGGCGCAGAGCCTCACGACGATCTATCGCGACCACGAGCGCATCAGCCGGGAGATGCAAAGCGTCGAGCGGGCCGTCTCCGAAACGGCGGCCACCTCCGAGGAGCTCAGCGCCAGCGCCGAGGAAGTGGCTTCCTCCAGCACACAGGTGGCGGGATACGCCGGTGAGGTCGCGCGCCAGAGCCTCGACGGAACGGCTCTGATGCGGGAAGTCGGGCAGGAGATGGACACGCTCGTGTCCGGCAGCCGCGATACCGCCGAGGCGGGAGAGGCCCTGAAGCAAGGCTTCAAGCGGATCGCCGAGATCGTCTCCCTGATCAACGAGGTGGCCGGGCAGACGAATCTGCTGGCCCTGAACGCGGCGATCGAGGCAGCCCGCGCGGGCGAGCAGGGCCGAGGATTCGCCGTGGTCGCGGACGAGGTGCGGCGCCTCGCCGACCGCACCAAGAACGCCGCGAAGGAGATCACCGATACGATCGCCCGGCAGGCGGCGAGCATCGAGCGGACCGCCATGGAGGCGGAGGCTTCGGCGGCCTCGGCGCACAAGGCGGCCTCGCTGATTCAACGGGCGGACCACGTCTTCGCGGGCATCGCGGAAGCCTCCTCGCGGAACCGCGACGAGGTCTCGGAAATCGCGGCGCTCGCCACCCAGCAGGCGCAGGCCATCTCGGAGATCGCCGAGCGCGTCAAGATGGCCCAGGAGGCCGTCGATACGGTGGCGGGAGCGCTGCACGCCGCATCGGACTCCGTATTTGACGTGAGCGGACAGCTGAGCGACCTGCTCGCGCGCCTCGCGGCCAATCCTACCGTGCGTGAGGATCGGGATTCCGTCCGTCTGCGCATCACGGACCATCTTCTGTGGCAGCACCGGCTGCAGGCCATGATGCAGGGAAAGGTGCAGCTCGGGCCGTCCGATGCCGGCAGCCCGGACACCTGCCGGCTCGGCCACTGGATGCATGGCGAGGCCGGCACCAGGTACGGCGCCAATCCCGCATTCCAGGCCATCGACCGCCCGCACCGGGAGGCACACCGCCTGGCCCGCCAGGCGATCGAGGCATTCCAGCGCGGCGGCGCACCGGCCGCGAGCGCCAGCATGGACGCTCTGGCCGGGGCCGTAAGTGACGTGATCCAGGCACTCGAGGCGTTCGGCGACAGCATCTGACCGTCATCTCCGCCGCAGCGGACCGCGAGGTCGCTGCGGCTTCCTTTTTGCCCTCTGCCCTCGCGCGCGGCGCAGCCTTGTCTCCCAATTGACAACGTGAGACTAATCTCGAGTAAACTACTCGCATGAACCTCAACCGTCTCGTGGCCCTGGGCATTCTTTCGTCGGAGGGGCCGCTGCACGGGCATGCCATCCGCCGACGTGCCGAAAAGGTGTCGGTCGAGCGCTGGGGCGGCGTCAGCGTCGGGGCCCTGCACCGGGAACTCCACCTTCTCGAGCGCGACGGGCTCATCGCCGTCGTGCGCTGCGAGCAGGCGGGCAGGCGCCCCTTGCGCACGGTCTACGGCATCACGCCGGAAGGCGAGCGCGAGCTCGCCATCCTGCGGGAGTCCGCCCTCCGAGACCTGCGCAGCCAGCCGGATCCCGTCGGCGTAGGCCTTCTGTTCGGCGGGCGCGTCGACCCACGCGAGACGACCGAGCTCCTGCGCCTGCGCGAACAGAGGATCCGCGCGGAGCTGGAGCAGGTCATTTCGGAACGCACGCGCCTCGCGGAGAGCCTGAGCCCGATGGCCCTTGCGGTGTTCCACCGCCAGGAGACCCTGCTCGCGGCGGAGCTGCGCTGGCACGAGGATGCTCTCGGCCTGCTCGCTCGCGATGCCCCTTCCCAGGCCCTTGTCCCCATGGCCCATACGCCGGCACCCGAGGTGTCGAGCCAGGAGGTTTAACCGTTGCCCGAAGCCGCCCAGAACCGCACGGGTACCGCACTCATCGTCATCATGATCGGCGTGCTGATCGCCGCCGTGGACACCACGATCGTCATCCTGGCCCTGCCCGTGATGCGCGCGGAGCTGCACGTAGGCTTCGCCTCGGTCGTCTGGGTCGTACTGGGCTACCTCCTTGTCATCACGCTCCTCGCCACCCAGGTGGGCAGGCTCGGCGACATGTTCGGCCGCGTGCGCATGTACGAGGCGGGCTTCCTGATCTTCGTCCTCGGCTCGGCGCTCTGCGCGCTCTCCTGGAACGAGGCCTCGATCGTCGTCTTCCGCCTGGTGCAGGGCATCGGCGGCGCCTTCATCTCGGCCAACAGCGGCGCGATCATCGCCGACATCTTCCCGCCCAACCAGCGCGGTCGGGCCTACGGCTACACCTCGATCGGCTGGAACGTCGGTGCCGTGCTCGGCATTCTGGCAGGCGGCGTCCTCGTCACGTACCTCTCGTGGCGCTGGATCTTCTGGATCAACGTGCCGATCGGCGCCGTGGCGCTCGTGCTCGCCTTGCGCGCCCTGCCCTCGGACCACGGCTACCACCACCGCGACCTCGACATCCCGGGCATGGCCACGCTGGGGGCCGCGCTCTTCTCCCTGCTCTGGGCCATGGTCCAGCTGACGACGGCCGCCTTCGACGCCACGATCACGCTCTGGCTTGCGGCCGGCGTCGTGCTGCTGCTCCTCTTTGGCTGGCTCGAGAGCCGGGCGAAGGATCCGATGGTGCCGCTCTCGCTCTTCCGCGTGCCCACCCTGACCCCGTCCTTCCTCGCGAGCTTCTTCCAGGGCCTCGCGAACTTCGCGGTGCTCTTCCTCATCACCATGTACCTGCAGGGGGTCCGGGGGCTCTCGCCGCTTGACGGAGCCTTGCTGCTCGTACCTGGCTACCTGATCGGCAGCGTCACCGGCCCGATCGCCGGCCGCCTAGCCGACCGCCTCGGCCCCGTCATCCCGGCCACCGTCGGTCTCGCGATCCAGATCGTCGCCATGCTCCTCTACTTCAGCCTCGGCCTCACGACGCCGCTCTGGGTGGTGAGCGCCATCAGCATCGTCAACGGGCTCGGCAGCGGCGGCTTCTTCCCGGCGAACAACGCCGCCGTGATGAAGGCAGCCCCGAAGAAGGTCTTCGGCGTGGCCTCGGGCATGCTCCGGACCTTCTCGAACGTCGGCATGGTCTTCTCGTTCTCGACGGCCCTCCTGGTGGCGGCGCACGCCCTCTCGCGCGGTCTTGCGTTCGCCATCTTCGTCGGCAACGCGGTGGTCTCCGGCCCGGCCGGCGCCGCCTTCCTGCGCGGTATCCACGCCTCGCTGCTCGCGTCGGTGGCCGCCCTCGTGGTGGCGGCCGTCCTCTCGGGCCTGCGCGGCGTGCACAAGCCCGAGGAGGCACAGTCCGGCATCTAGTTCGGGTTCCTGATTCAAGGGAGGGACAAAAATGCGCTACGAACTCCAGGTCAACGGCGTGCAGCAGATCGTCGACGCACCCCCCGGCACCTCGCTCACCTCGGTGCTCCGCGACGACCTCGGTCTCACGGCGACGCGCCTCGGCTGCGGCCACGGCAGCTGCGGGGCCTGCTACGTGCTCCTGGACGGCTCGGCGGTCGCATCCTGCACCATGCCGGTCGACGAGGCGGTCGGGCACGAGATCGTCACCGTCGAGGGCCTCAGCCAGGGCGGCCAGTTGCACCCGGTGCAGGAGGCGTTCCTCAAGGAGGACGCGATGCAGTGCGGTGCCTGCACGAGCGGCATGCTGATCTCCGCGGTGGCCCTGCTCGACGAGAACCCGCACCCGCAGGAGGAGGAGATCCGGGAAGCCCTTTCGGGCCACCTCTGCCGCTGCGGCGTCTACGGGCGCATCGTCAAGGCCGTCGAGGAGGCCGCCAAGTGAGCCGCGAGGCACCGCGGCGCTGGGGTGAGCGCCCGCCGGAGCAGCTCGAGAAGCGGATCGTGATCCAGCCGGACGGCGAGGTTGTCGCGCGCTCCGGCAAAGTGGAGTTCGGCCAGGGCATCCGCACGGGCTTCCGGCGCATCGTCGCGCACGAGCTGCGCCTGCCCGAGGAGGCTGTGCGGGTGGAGCTCGGCGAGACGGACGTCGTGCCGTGGGACGCCGGCACCTTCGGCAGCATGTCCACCCAGACCGACGGCAGAGCTCTGCGCCTGGCGGCGGCATACGCCTACAAGCTCCTGCGGGAACGCGCGGCCGTGCAGCTTGGCGTGTCGGCTGCGGAGCTCGCGGCCGAGGGCGGCTCCTTCCGGACCCTGGACGGCCGCACCGCCAGCTACGCCGAGCTCGCCGCGCAGGCGCCTCTCGCCGGCCCGCTGCCCGAGGCCTCGGACATCACCCTCGCATCGGGCCCGGACTTCGATCCCGAGGCCGATCGCGTCGAGGCGAAGGCCCTCGTGCTCGGCCAGGTGCGCTACCCCCACGACGTACGCCTGCCCGGCATGCTGCGCGGCCATGTGCTGCCGCCG
>JAJYSZ010000151.1 GCA_021793315.1 Bacillota bacterium
CCCCGTCCACCTCGACAGCTGCACCCTCGACATGGATGCGATGCGGGGTCTGATCGGTCCGCGCACACGCCACATCGCCGTCGGCTACGCCTCGAACGCCGTCGGCACCGTGAACGACGTCCAAGAGGTCGTGCGGCTCGGCCACGCGGTGGGCGCCCAGCTCTCGATCGACGCGGTGCACTTCGCGCCGCACGCCCTCATCGATGTGCAGGAACTCGGCACGGACTTCCTGCTCTGCTCCGCCTACAAGTTCTTCGGCCCGCATATCGGCATCCTCTACTCCCGCCCGGGCGCCCTGGATCGGCTGCCGACGGACCGAGTCCGCCCGCAGGAACCTGCCGCCCCGACCCGCATCGAGACCGGCACCCTGAACCACGCGGCGCTGGCCGGGACAACGGCGGCGATCGAGACGATCGCGCAGCAGGGCGACGGCCCGGATCTGCGCGCTCGCATCGCGACCGCTTTCGCCGCCATCTACCCGTATGAGCACGGTCTCGCGCGGCAGCTCTGGCAGGGCCTGGCGGAGATTTCAGGCGTCACGCTCTACGGGCCGCAGGTCGGGGAGGGCCTGCGCGCGCCCACGGTCTCCTTCCGACTAAGGGATCAGGAGCCCGCGGCCGTGGCCGCGCAGCTCGGCGAGCAGGGCTTCTTCGTCTGGGACGGCGACTTCTACGCCGTCACTCTGATCGATCGCCTCGGCCTCGCCGACAAGGGAGGCGTCGTACGCGTCGGCATGGCGCCCTACATCGTCCCCGAAGAGGTGGACGCGCTGCTCGCGGCGGTACGGGAAATCGCGAGGTAGCCCCCGGGCGGTTGGGCCCTTCCCGCCCGGCGGGAAGGGCCTTCTTCGTTGCTCGGTTCCTGGGACCCATGGTAGGATCGGCGCCATATAGGAGGTTTGGATCATGCTGGCAGTGCGGACGGAGGGCCTGCGGAAGGTCTTCGAGCAGGGTCGGGCGCGCGAGCGGCGGAGCCACGTCGCCGTGGCTGGGATAGACCTTCGGATCGAGCAGGGAGAGTCCGTGGCCTTTATCGGGCCGAACGGTGCCGGCAAGTCCACCACCATCAAGATGCTCACCGGCATTCTGCACCCGACCGCAGGGACGGCGGAGGTCCTCGAACTCGTGCCCTGGCAACAGCGTCAGCGCCTCGCGCTGCAGATCGGCACCGTGTTCGGCCAGCGCTCGCAGCTCTGGTTCCACCTGCCGGCCGGTGACACCCTGCGTCTCCTGGGCGCCATCTACGAACTGCCGCCCACAGTGGCGCGCGCACGCAGCCGGGAGCTGGTCGACCGCTTCTCGCTCGGCGATCTCCTGTCGATCCCCGTGCGCAAGCTCTCGCTCGGCCAGCGCATGCGCTTCGAGATCGCGGCCAGCCTGTTGCACAAGCCGCAGGTGCTGTTCCTCGACGAGCCGACCGTGGGCCTCGACGTCATCGCCAAGGCGGAAGTGCGCGAGGTGATCCGCGAGGCCAATCGGGACGGTGCAACCGTATTTCTCACGAGCCACGACGCGGGCGACATCGAGACGATCGCGCACCGGGCCGTCGTCATCGATCGCGGCAGCCTCGTGTTCGACGGGAAGGTCTCAAGCCTCAGGCGCCAATGGCTGACGGACAAGGTGGTGGAACTGCGCTCCGAGGAAGAGGTCACGCCGCCCCAGATGCCGGGCGTGGTCGTCGAGAAGGCCACGCGCTATGGCCTCAGGCTGCGCTTCTCGGCGCAGGATCTGCCGGTCCGGCAGGTGGTCGCCGAACTCCTTGAGCGCTATCCCGTGCACGACATCACGATCTCGGACCCGCCGCTCGAGTCGGTGATCGCCGCCATCTACCAGCGGGAGGCCCTGAAGCGATGACCACCCTGCGCAAGGTCTGGGCCGTTTCCTCCGCCTACGCCCGCAGCGTCTGGGCCTATCCGGGTGCCGAAGCTCTGCGCACCATCTTTCTCGTCTTTCTCGTCGTCATCCTGATCGTCTTCCTCGCGCTCTGGCGCACCACCTACAGCACGATGGACACCGGGAGTCTCGGCGGCATGCGCCTGCCGCAAATGCTCGAATACCTGGCGGGTACGGAAGCCATCGTGCTCTCGGCGCCGGCCTTTGCCGACCGCATCGGCGACGACGTGCGGACGGGCGGCCTCGCGGTGCAGCTGACGCGCCCGATCTCCTACATCGCCTTCCAGTTCGCGGTGGCCGCCGGCGAGAGCTGGCCGCGCCTCGCCCTGAACCTGGCCGTCGGCAGCCTGGTCGTCGCACTGGCGACCGGCTCGGTGCCGGTCGGGCCGGCAGGCATCCTTGCCTATCTCATGGCCTACGTCCCTGCCTTCCTGCTCTACGCGTCCCTCTTCCTTGCCCTTGCCTTGACGAGCTTCTGGCTTGAGGACGCCTGGGCTGTCACCTTCCTCGCGTCCCGCTCCGTGATGATCCTCGGAGGCCTGCTGGTGCCGCTGTCGCTCTTCCCGCCGGTGCTCGCCCGCATCGCGCAGATCCTGCCGCTTCAGCTCATGGTCTACGGTCCTGCGCAGCAGCTCGCCCACCCGTTCCAGGACTTCGGCGGCCTGATGCTTCAAGAGGCCATCTGGCTGCTTGTGCTGTTTGCCCTGCTCGCCTTCATCTACCGGAAAGGGGTGTCGGCGCTCCATGTCCAAGGCGGATAGGCGTCGCTTCTGGCCCCGGCTGATGCTGGCGGCCATGAGGGCCCAGCTCGCGTACCCCGGCGCCTTCTGGCTCACGATCCTGGCGATGGTGCTGAACGACGGCGTCTGGCTGGCCTTCTGGTGGCTCTACTTCTCACGCTTTCCCGTGATCCGGGGCTGGCGCCTCGAAGACGTCGCGGCGCTCTGGGCGATCGGCGCGTCGGCGCTCGGGCTTGTCCAGGGGTTCGGCGGCAACCTGTCCCGCCTCGCCCGGCTGATCACGCAGGGCGAACTCGACGTCTACCTGTCGCTGCCCAAGCCTGTCCTGCCGCATCTCCTGCTGAGTCGCGTCAACGTCGCGAGTCTTGGCGACGTCATCTTCGGGCCACTCGTGTTTCTGCTGTTCCTGCACCCCTCGCTCGTGCGCCTGGGGCTTTTCGTGCTCGCCGTAGCCCTCGCCGGGGCGATTTTTCTCGCCTTCCTGCTGCTGCTCCACACCATGGCGTTCTTCCTTGGCCGCGCCGACCTGCTCGCGGACCAGGTCACCATCAGCATGGTCACGTTCAGCACCTATCCGAGCCCGATCTTCCAGGGCGGGCTCCGTCTCGTGCTGTTCACGCTGCTGCCCGCCGGCTTCATCAACACCATGCCGGTTTCGATCCTGCGATCGCCGGACCCGCGCTTCATCGCCGCCACCGCCGCGTTCGCGCTGTTGCTAAGCCTTCTGGCCCTGCTGGCCTGGCGCCAGGGCCTGAAGCGCTATGCCTCGGGCAACCTCTTTCAGGCGCGCCTCTGACGCCATGCGCCCCTGCACCCCTGAGGGCAACGGCGCATACGCTGGCTACACCACGCGGCGTCAAGGAGGCGACCCGGCATGTGGCCAAGGCAAGCCCCGCCCCTACAGGTGCGGCCGTTCTACCTGCACCGCATGATCGACGCTTCGGGCGTGAGCGGAACCGGCATCGTCGCGGTCGGAGCGGTGCTACCCTCGGGCAAGGCAGTGCTTGAGTGGCGCTCGCGCTGGAAGACGGTCACCGTGTTCGAGTCCGTCGACCAGGTCATCCGCATCCACGGCCACGGCGGCCGTACGCAACTGCTCTGGGGCGACCCGCCCGGGGATCAGCGGTTGCCCTTCTGGGTGCAGACCTGGCGGGCGCTGGACCCCATCAGGACTTACGCCGACCACCCGCAGCGGCTGGCTGCGCTGCCGGCCCCCACACTCTCTGGGCCACCCACCGCCGCCGGCGCGTCCACGCCGAAGGACCTTTATCTGGCGGTGCGCACGCGGCTTGCCGACGGCTGGCGTCGCCGCCTGGGCTGACTCCGCTCAGGCCGCTCTGGCGAGCAGCAGGGCGCCAATCAGGACGAAGGCGGCGCCCGCTCCCAACTGGACATAGCGCACCGGTACGACGCGGCCCAATGCCTCGCCGAACAATGCGCCGATCAGGGATGACAGCACAAGCGCCAGACCGGCGGCCATAAAGATGAGCCAGGGCGCCCTGGTGCGCGAGGCGAGCATCATCGTAGTCAGCTGGGTCTTGTCGCCTAGCTCAGCTAGAAATATCAAACCGAAGGTGACGGCGAAGGCCTTGAGATCCAAGTGCGTCCCCACCCTCCGGGTGCAGGCTATGCTGCCCGCAGGTGTTGGTAGAAGCAGGTGGCCGACCCGCCCCCGCACGCGCCCTTGTGGTCAAAGCCCAAGACATAGCTCCAGTTTGTCCCAGATGCCAGGAGTCCACGGCCAGCCGAGACCGGCCACGCCTGTGGGCCGTCGCATCGCATAGATGGGTCAGCGCTCAAGGAGTACCCTGTGAAATGAGACATTCCTTGGGAGGGGGACCCATGTGCTAACCGACAGGACCGTCGAGATCGTGATCCGCTGCATCGCCGTGTATGCCGTCATCCCGTTCATCAACAGCCTCGCCAACTGGATCACGATCGTCTTCGAAAGCGGATCGCCCGAGTCCGTACAAGGTCCGTTGCTTGTCGCGACTCTGTTGCGCCTTGTGCTCGTCGTCCTACTCTGGCTTCTGGCCCCAAAGTTGGGACGAATGCTAGCCCCTGCTGCCGATCCGCCGCTCAAGCCGCCTGGACTCGGCGAGATCGCGCCACTCGGCTTCGGACTCGTGGGCCTCACGCTCGCCGTCCTAGCCCTGGCCAACATCGCCGTTGGAGTCTCAGACCTGGTGACGACCCCACACCTGATGCCACCTCTGGGTACCGGCGCACTTTGGGCTGGCCTCGTGCAGTTGATCAGCGGCGTCGGCGTCTTCGTCGGCAGTCGAGCCCTTGGCCGGGCCTTCGTGGCAGTGCGCCAGGCCTGAGGATCCTTACGTCAAGGCGGAGACTACGGCAAAGCTCCCGACGCCATCAGAAAGAGGCGACGAAAAAAGGCTTTCCGACTAGCGTATTCCTGCGGCCGTGAACGTACGCATGACGGTCGGTAGTTGCTGAAGCAGCTCGCGACCCG
>JAJYSZ010000041.1 GCA_021793315.1 Bacillota bacterium
CGAGGGCGCCGACACAGGTCTGCCGCAGGCCGCGAGCAGCAGTAGCGCGATGGGTTCCGCCGGCATGCGCAGGGCGACGGTGCCGTCCGCCACGAGGCCGCGGGACGGCAGCACAAGCGTAAGCGGACCTGGCCAGAACCGGTCTGCGAGGCGCCAGGCGCGCCCGTCCGCCTCGGCCCATCGGCCGATGTCCTCGGGCGCCGCCACGTGCACGATCAAGGGGTTGTCGGAGGGGCGGGATTTCGCCGCGTAGATCCTTGCGACGGCCGTCCGGTCGAGCGCATTGCCTCCGAGGCCGTACACCGTCTCGGTGGGGAACGCCACCAAGGCACCAGAGCGCAGCAGAGCCGCGGCGCGCGCGATGCCCGCCGCGTCAGGCGCGATCAGCTCGGTGCGCAAGGCCGTCTCCCCCCGACGACACGTTCGATGCCGCTAAGGTCCTCCTGGCGGAAGATGTCCAGAAATCCTTGCCGCCCGAGCATCTCGGCCACGGCGTCCGCCTGGCCGGCGCCGATCTCAAGTAGCAGCCAGCCGCCCGGCCGCAGGTGGGCGGGCCCCTGGCGCACAAGACGGCGAATCGCGGCGAGCCCGTCAGCGCCGCTCACGAGAGCCATGCGCGGCTCGTGACGCACGTCGTCAGGCAGCTTGGCATACTCGTCCAGCCGCACATAGGGAAGATTTGCGACGATGACGTCCTGCGTCCCGGCAAGCGGAGCGCAGAGATCCCCCAAGAGTACTTCGGCCCGGCCTTCCAGATTGCGGGCGGCATAGCGCAAGGCCACGGGCGATTTCTCGACGCCGGTAAGCCTGAGGTCGGGACGCTCCACCGACATCGCCGCCAATATGGCGCCGCTGCCCGTTCCGATATCCGCGAGCGCACCCCCGGCCGGCGCGCGCTTGCAGGCTGCCTCCACCAAAGTTTCCGTCTCGGGACGCGGCACAAGGACGCCCCTGCCCACGTCAAGCGGCAGCGACCAGAACCAGGCGCGCCCCGTGAGATGCTGCAGCGGCCATCCGGCGCGTCGCCGCTCCGCGTCCTGGCGGATATGGCGCAGCACCTGGGGCTCCAAGGGTCTGTCAAGATCGCGGTAGATCTGCGCCTGATCGACTCCAAGATGGTGCGAGAGCAGGATCAGCATCTCCCGCGGCGGCAGTTCCCGCGCGTTCAGGAGTTCGCGCAGGGTCATAGCAGGCCTTTGCGCAGTGCGTCGAGCAGCTCGTCGAGGTCGCCGTCGAGAATTTCAGGCAGGCGGTGCGTCGTGAAGCCGATGCGGTGATCCGTGACGCGACCCTGCGGGAAGTTGTAGGTGCGCACGCGTTCCGAGCGGTCGCCCGTGCCGACCTGGCTGCGGCGCGCCATGGCCATCTCCTCGTGCGCCTCGCTCTCAAGTCGCTCCATCAGGCGTGCGCGCAGGACGCGCATGGCCTTCTCGCGGTTCTTGTGCTGGCTCTTCTCGTCCTGGCACGTCGCGACGATGCCGGTCGGAAGATGCGTGATGCGCACCGCCGACTCTGTCTTGTTGACGTGCTGACCGCCGGCGCCGCCCGACCGGTACGTGTCGATGCGCACATCGGCCGGGTCGATCTGCAGCTCGACCTCCTCCGTCTCCGGCAGCACCGCCACTGTTGCGGTCGAGGTGTGGATGCGCCCCTGGGCCTCCGTCTCCGGCACGCGCTGCACGCGGTGCACGCCACTCTCGAAGCGCAGGCGCGAGTAGGCGCCCTTGCCCTTGACCGCAAAGATCACCTCTCGGAAGCCGCCGATTTCCGTCTCGGAGGCGTCCATCATCTCGACCTGCCAGCCATGGCGCTCAGCGTAGCGGGCGTACATGCGCATGAGATTGCCGGCGAACAGCGCCGCCTCGTCGCCGCCCGTACCGCCACGCACCTCGACGATGACGTCCTTCTGATCGCGCGGATCCTTCGGCGTCAGCAGGTCCTGAATCTTGGCCGAGAGTGCCTCGCGCCGCTCCTCGAGCCGCGTCACCTCATCCTGCGCCATCTC
Source organism: Bacillota bacterium (assembly GCA_021793315.1). Taxonomy (GTDB): domain Bacteria; phylum Bacillota; class Sulfobacillia; order JAJZYS01; family JAJYTV01; genus JAJZQO01. The sequence goes on from JAJYSZ010000041.1 coordinate 2,006, forward strand.
GCGCAGCTCCGCGTCGTCCGCTTCCTGCACGAGGGAGCGCGCCTCGGCGATCTCCTGCTCGGTCGCCTGCATGGCGCGTGCCGCGAACGCCAGATCCTCCACGTCTCCCTGGCGGCGGCGGAGATCCGCGGCGCGGCCCGGATCACGCCAAAGCTCGGGGTCGGCGAGTTCCGCCGCCAGCTGGTCATAGGTGCGCATCGCAGCTTCGAGTCGTTCGTCCAACGCTGGCTCCCTCCGGCTTATCGGGTCTGGCTGATGCAGAATTCACCGATGGCGACGCGGTCCATACTGAGGTTCTCGGGGCTCCTTGCGATCGGCATGGGGAGCGTCGGGCGGCACCTTACCCACGAAGACGGCCGCAACGAAGTGCACCTCGTCTCCATCGGACAGATGTGGTGGATCTCCTTCGGACGAGACGAGCCATGTCGAAAGCTCCCCGGCCCCGAGGCCGACTTCGGGGCGACCAGCCTCCTGAGTGGATGCTCACCGCCAAGTCAAGCGCTCAGCCGGCGTACATGAGAGAAGGGAGGCGGTAGCCCGCCTCCCTCTATAGACCGTAGCGCCGCTTGAAGCGTTCGACGCGGCCGCCGGTGTCGACGATGCGCTGCTGTCCGCCGGTGAAGATCGGGTGACAAGCGGAGCAGACCTCGACACGCAGGTTCTGCTTAGTGGAACCGACGTGATAGACCGCGCCACAAGAGCAGGTGATGGTCGTCTGCTCGTACTTCGGGTGAATACCTGGCTTCATAATACCCTTCACCACCTTTGATGCCTGCCCGGGCCCCACAAAACGTGGCTGGGCTGAGACACAGACAAAACTGCACCCTCGCAGGGCGCCACTCATGTACCATACCACCGCCGGTTTTTGCGGGTCAAGCGCGTTTGGGACAGGGCGTCAGGCCGCCAGTTTAAGGAGGAGCAGGACGAGGCCCGTCACCGCTAGCACCGCTCCGGCGAACCGCTCCGCCCACGCCTCCAGCCACTGGCCGAGACCTCGGCCGAACTGAAGACCAAGCCACGTCATGACGAATGCGGACACACCGAGCGCCACGATCGTGAGCACCATGGGAAAACCTGCCAGAGCCAGCGAGAATCCCACCGCCAGGGAATCGAGGCTGACTCCGCTCGCCGAAAGCAGCAGGCCGAGGCCCTTGCCGAGGTGCATGGCCTTCTTGCCTGGGCGGAAGGCCATCACCAGGGTGACGACGCCCACTGCGAAGAGGAGGCCGAAGCCTATAAAGCCGGCTGTTTCTCCGAGTCGCGGCCCGACCAGCCGGCCGATATAGAGCCCCGCGGCAGGCAGAATGGTCTGGAATGCGCCGAAGACGAACGCGATCAAGAGGGCCCGCCGGTGACTGACACCTTGCACGCCGATGCCGACAGCTACCGAAAGATTGTCGAGCCCGAGCGAAAGGGCAAGAAGCCAAACTTGCCAGTAGATGCTTAGGCCCCCTGGTTCGTCAGTTCGCTGGCACGAAGCGGCGCACGCGCCGCCAGGTGCCGCCGGCGACCACAAGCGAGTGGACGTAGCTGCCGCCCAGGCCTGGCTCCGGCCTTGGGCCTGCGACGGAGTCCGTGACGGAGCTGGCGGCAAAGACGAGATCATCCGACTTGACCACATCCTGCAGCATCAGAAGACGGTCGGCCGCTCCGCCCAGCATCTCCCGCGCGCGCTGGCGCTCCTCGTCGTTTTCGGGCCGCAGCCTGCACCAGAACTCCCCGCCCAGGCATCGTACCGCGGCTGCGGTGATGACGCCCTCGGGGGCACCGCCTGTGCCGACCACGAGGTCGACGTCTCCATCGGGCAGGCAGGTCGCCAGGGCCGGCCCGACGTCGCCCGCCGACAATAGCTGCACGGCAGCGCCTGCGGCGCGCAGCTCCGAGAGAATCCCTTCGTGGCGCGGGCGCTCAAGAATCGCCGCACGGAGCTCCTCCGGCTTCTTGCCGAGCGCCTTGGCGAGCCGGCGCAGGTTCTCCCCGAGAGGCGCCTCGGGGTCGAGAGCACCCTTGGCCGCGGGTCCTGCGCAGAACTTTTCCATGTACATGTCGGGCGCATGCAGAAGAGCGTCCCGTGGCCCCGCGGCGAGCACGGTCATCGCACCCGGACGCCCCTCCGCCGTGAGCGTGGTGCCCTCCAGCGGGTCGACGGCGATGTCGCACTCGGCCCCGCCGGAGCCAAGTTCCTCGCCGATATAGAGCATCGGCGCCTCGTCCATCTCGCCTTCGCCGATTGCCACCCGCACCTTGAGCGTCGCCCTCGCGAACGCCCGATGCATTCCATCTACCGCCGCCTGGTCCGCGGCGTTCTTGTCCCCGCGGCCGCAAAGCTGCAGCGCGGCGATTGCGGCCTCCTCGGTCACCTCCAAAAATTGTGCCCAGTATCCCTGCAGCACTTCTCCACCCCCGTCCTACCTAGAATGTCTAAATCTCCGCGTCAGCCGCGCGACGCTCACGCCGACGGCTCCCAGGGCAAAGGCGAAGACGGCCGTTGCAAAGCCCGCCTCGAGGATGGCGACGACGTCGCTGAGCGGGTTCACCTTAGGTTCCAGGAAAGATGTCAGGGATCCCAGGATCCCCGTCACAATGCCCGCCAGCATAGCCGTCAGCATCGCCTGCACCGAGCTGCCTGACAGGTTGAACGCGCTGTAGCCGATATAGCCAAACACGGCAAGCGTCAACAGGGAGACCCAAACAGTGCTCTGCGGCAGGCCACCGCGCGCGGCCAGAAAGCCCAACCACTCGATAATGGTCAGGAGGACGCCCCAAAGCATGCCGAGCTTCCAGCTCATCCTTGCACCGAAACGCCAAAAGGCGTCCGGCCTACCCTCCTTGCCCACCCGCCTGCTCCACCCATGCTAGCCGAGCCCAGCGTCTGCCACAACCTCAAGAACCATTTCAGGCGGCGGCCAGAGTGCATGGAATTGGCCAAGGGAAGCTTGCGCAGCGCATCCCGGCTGATGCGCAGCGGCCGAATGGGCAGGTCGGGCGCAGGCAGAAACTGCACAAAGATGTGGCCCACCGAGGTCCACGCTATAATGAGGCGTGATGCAAGCGGTAGAGCGGCTTTTGCCGTGCGCGGCGGGGCGATGAGTCGGCAGGCACAGAGCATCGGAAGAGCGGCAGCCATCGTCGGCGCGGCGATGGTCTTGTCGCGCATCCTGGGCTTTTTCCGCAACTCGGCGATCGCCGCCCTGTTCGGCCAGGGATTGGCCACGGACGCCTTCTACGCCGCCTATCTCGTGCCCGACACCATCTACCTGATCCTGATCGGCGGCGGCGTCTCGTCCGCCTTTATCCCCGTGCTCACCCGCTATCTCTCAGAAGATCGCGAGGACGAAGTCTGGCGGGTTACGTCGATCGCGTTCAACCTCGTGGCGGTGGGCCTCGTAGTGGTGCTGGGCCTCGGCATGCTGCTCGCGCCTTGGTACCTGCACATCATCCTGCCGGGATTCGGACCGCACAAGCTCGCCCTCACGACCGAGCTCACGCGCATCACGCTCGCGAGCATCTTCTTCCACGGACTGAACGGTGTCCTGATCGGCACCGAATATACCTACTCGAGCTTCCTCGGCACCGCCATCGGCCCGCTCATCTACAATGTGGCCATCATCGTCGTGGGCATCATTCTCGCCGGCCCCTTCGGCATTGCGGCATTCGCCTGGTCCACGCTGATCGGCGCCTTCCTGAACTTCCTCGTCCAGGTTTGGGGCGTCCTGCGTCTGCATCCCCGCTATCTGCCCTCGCTCAACTTCCACCACCCCGGCATACGGCGGATCTTCCGTCTGATGCTGCCGGTGGCGTTCGGCATGTCGCTCGCGCAGATCAATCTGCTCGTCAACCAGTCGTACCTCGCCTCCACTCTTCCCCAAGGCAGCGTCAACGCCCTCACGCTGGCCTCGAGAGTCGAACTCGTGCCCGTCATGTTCGCCATATCTGTCGGCATCACCTTGCTGCCGAACCTGAGCCGGCAGGCAGCCGCCCGCGATATGAAGGGCTTCCGGCGCTCGTTTTCGGACGCCCTGCGCATCGTCCTCTTCGTGACGGTTCCAGCGTCCTTCGGCCTGCTGCTGCTGGCGGAACCCATCGTGGAGGTGCTGTTCCAGCACGGCGCCTTCACCGGCAGCGCAACCCTCGTCACCTCGGGTGCGCTCATCTACTACAGCATCGGCATCACCGGCTACGCCGCCTATGAAATTCTGGCCCGGGCCTTCTACGCCCTCAGCGACACGCGGACGCCGGTCATCACCGGAATCATCTCGCTGGTGGCGGGCGTCGTGATGAACTTCCTGCTGGTCCACCTGTTTTCAGGGCCGCACGGCGTGGGCGGCGAGCGCGGTCTCGCACTCGCCTATTCGCTCACGGGCCTTCTGAACGCCTGGCTGCTGCTCGTGGCCCTGCGCCGGCGGGCCGGCCCGCTGCAGGGCAGGCGCACCGCGCGCACCGCCGTGCGTGCCCTGCTAGCCGGGGCCGGCATGGTCGCCGTCGTCTGGCTGAGCGAGCACCTGACGCCCTTCCTGATGGTCGGCCCCTCGATAGTCCGCGGGCTCATCGAGCTCCTTTGGCCCATGCTGGTCGGCGTGGTGGCCTACTTCGTCATCGCTCGCCTGCTCGGCGCAGAGGAGGTGGCCTGGCTGCTCGGCATCATCGCGCGCAGGCTGCGTCGCGCCTGACCCTACTCACTGCGCAGGGCCTCTGCAGGCATCAGCCGCGACGCCCTCAGCGCAGGCAAGACGCCGAACACCACACCGACGGCGATCGAGAAGCCGATCGCCAGTACGATGGCACTCGGCGTCAGCCCCGACGGCAATCCGGCCATGCGGCTGATGATCCGTCCGGCGAAGGCGGACAGGACGATGCCGACGGCGCCGCCCAGCAGCGCGAGCAGCAGGGCCTCGGCGAGAAACTGCCAGAGGATGTCGCCGTCGCGTGCTCCCAGCGCCTTGCGGATACCGATTTCGCGAAAGCGCTCCGTCACGGTGACCAGCATGATGTTCATGATGCCGATGCCGCCTACGAGCAGCGAGATCGCGGCCAAACCGCTCAGGAACGCGGTGATCACGGCGAGAGTCCGGTTGATGGACGACAGCAGCTGGCTATTCTTCGTCACCTGAAAGTCCCGCAAGGCATGCCGGCGGTCCAGGACGCGCGTGGCAGCCGCCGCCGCGGCATCCACCTGCCCGTTGCTCTTCGCCTCGACCATGATCTGGGACACCTTGTCGAGCCCTGCGAGTGAGAGCCCCGTCGACACCGGCAGGAAGACCGCCTGGTTGGCCTGCAGGCTGAGCATGCCCTCGCCCCGGCGCAGGACACCCGTGACGCGTATGCTCACGGACGCCACGTGCAGCTCCTTGCCAACCGGGGAGGCGTGATCACCGAACAGGCTCTTCGCCGCCGTGGCGCCCAGGACGATGCCGTGCCCGGTGAACCGGCCCACGGCGAACGAAAGCCGCTGCATCGGAAAGTACGCGGCGGTCGTGCCGATCACGGACACCGCCGCCGGATCCCCCTTCCCGGCCGATACCGGCAGGGGCAGCTGGCTCACCGGCGCCACGCGGCGAATGGCCGGGTTATTCAGGGCGGCGATGGCATCGCTGTCCCCGACCGTCAAGGTGCTGGGCACCCCGCCGGCGCCGAACGGCGACCCGCCGCTGTGGAAGGCGTGCGCGCCGCCTGACGATCCCGTTCCCGGGCTTGCGGGTGAGATGGTGAAGATGCTGGCTCCCACCGAGCGGAACTGGCCGCCGACGAAGTCGCGCACGGCCGTGCCGAGCGAGACAAGGGTGACCACGGCAAACACACCAATGACGATGCCAAGTGCGGTGAGCGCGCTCCGCGTGCGGTGGCCCCAGATCGAATCGAAGGCAATCCGGAAGGCATTCACTGGATCGCCCCTTCCTCTGCAGGTTTCGCCAGCAGCCTGTCCCGGACAGGCCGGTCCGCGACGACGCGGCCGTCCTCGAGTTCCACCAGTCGCTCGGCGTGGCGGGCTACGATAGGGTCGTGCGTCACGAGCACCACCGTAAGTCCGAGAGACTCGTTGAGTTCCTGGAAGATCGCCAGCACTTCGCGTCCCGACGCCCTGTCAAGCGCCCCTGTGGGTTCATCGGCAAGCAGGAGATCCGGACCTGGAGCTACGGCGCGAGCGATCGCGGCCCGCTGCGCCTGGCCGCCGGAAACCTGGCTCGGCAGCCGCTGCGCGAGGTTGCCGAGACCGACGCTCGCAAGGGTGTCCGCCGCTCGCCGGCGGCGTTCCGGGGCCGGCATGCGCGCATAGGCCATGGGCAGCTCCACGTTCTTCTGCAAGGTGAGGCGCGGAATCAGGTGGATGCCCTGGAACACGAACGCGATGCGGCGTCCTCTGAACTGCGCGGCCTCGCGCGAACCGATGCGACTCACGTCCCTGCTGTCCAGCCGGTAGCTACCGTCCGACGGGCGGTCAAGCAGGCCGAGGATGTGCATCAAGGTGGATTTTCCGCTGCCTGAGGGACCCATCAAGGCGATCATCTCGCCGCGCCGCACATCGAGATCCACACCGCGCAGCGCCTGCACAGCGGCGTCCCCCTGCCCGTAGCGGCGCGCGAGGCCCCGTGCCTCGATCAGCACGGTCCCCCCGGACTTCTCTGGCATAGCTGGCGTAGCAGGCGTCGCCATCGCGTCCCTTCCCAAAACGGTTCGGCGCAGACGGAGAAACGGCAGTCAAGCCGCCCATCACTGCGCCGGCTTCCCATAGAAGCATGCCCAGCCCCGCCCCGCCGCAAATCTTCTCCGCCGCGGCCCGGCAAATGGAGATCCGCATGCGCAAAGGCGGCCGGACAACCACCCAACCGGGTTTCGTCAGATGTTTGCCGGGACGTCCGCGGCGCAGGCTAGGGACCGGGGCACACGCCCCCTGGCCGGGTGCATTGACGCTTGCAGGCACTGCACCCCTCGACTATGCTCATCCAGGAGAAACGGAAGGAGCGATGCAGATGTCCGAGGCCAGGACCTTGCCGTATCCTCCGGACGTCGTCGAAATGATCAAGACGCTGCAGCGGGAAAAGGAAGTCCTGCTGGAGCGCGCCGCCAAACAGCCGTACAAGCAACGCAACCACATCATGCGGCGCGTGATTGCCATCGACGACCAGCTGGCGCGGCTCTACACACCGAACCTCTGATCCCGGCCTAATTGCTTGGAGGCAAAGGCGCCCTCTCGGGCGCCTTTGCCGTAACAAGGCTCGCGCGTGCGCAAGGCAACGCTCGCCGGATCTTGGTCCGCTCTTTTGCAGGCGTCCAGGCATTCTTCAGCCCGCGGGCCCTGAAGCCTGTCCCACAGAGCGCTGAAGCAGGACCCACGGCGACTATCTATCGTTTTGTCTGCGGGGTCACTCGCACTATGTCCCCCATAGTGCGTGGTCTATAATGGGTGCACGCTGCGCCACAGGGCGAGTGTCAAGGGGGCAAACAGGCTTGGTCCAGCATGAACGGGCCACGACAAGGAGCCAGCTGCAGCTGCTCCGAGGCACACGGGCGCCAGCGTTCGCAGGCGTTGCGGACGAGGATTGGCAGGACTGGCGCTGGCAGCTGAAGCACCGTCTCAACAGCATTGGCGAACTCGCGGAGATCATCCGGCTCACACCGGAGGAAGAGGAGGGTATCCGCGCGAGCGGCATACTCCGCCTCGACATCACGCCATACTTCGCCTCACTGATCGATCCGGACGACCCGACCTGCCCGATCCGCCGCCAGGTGGTGCCGACCGGGCGCGAACTCGTTCCCTTCACGGCGGAGATGCGCGACTCGCTCGCGGAGGATTTGCACAGTCCGGTGCCCGGACTTGTCCACCGCTACCCCGACCGTGTCCTGCTGCTCATCACGACCCAGTGCGCGAGCTACTGCCGCTACTGCACGCGGTCGCGCATCGTGGGCGATCCCCACGCGAACTTCAGTCCGCAGGAATTCGAGGCGCAGCTCGACTACCTCCGCCGCACGCCGCAGGTGCGCGACGTGCTGCTGTCGGGCGGCGACCCCTTGATCCTCAGCCCGAAGGTGCTCGAGCACGTGCTGTCGTCGCTCCGGGAGATCCCGCACATCGAGATCATCCGCATCGGGTCGCGCGTGCCGATCTTCCTGCCGCAGCGGATCACGCCGGAGCTCACCGACATGTTGGCCAAGTACCATCCGCTCTGGATGAACATCCACGTCAACCATCCCAAGGAGATCACGCCGGAGGTGGAGGACGCGCTCGACCGGCTCAGCCGGGCAGGCATTCCGCTCGGCTCGCAGTCCGTGCTGCTGCGCGGCATCAACGACCACCCCGCCATCATGCACAAGCTGATGCGCGAGCTGACGCGCTGCCGGGTCCGGCCGTACTACATCTACCAGTGTGACGAAGTGCACGGTGCGGGCCACTTCCGCACGACGGTCGCCAAGGGCATCGAGATCATGGAGTCCCTGCGCGGCCACATGTCGGGCTATGCGGTCCCCACCTACGTGGTGGACCTGCCGGGCGGCGGCGGCAAGGTGCCGGTCGGACCGAACTACCTGCTGGCACAGGGATCGAACCGGGTGGTCCTGCGCAACTTCGAGGGCTACATCGGCACCTACACCGAGCCCGACGACTACCAGGGGCCAGACATGGCCGTGCCTGAGGAGTGGATCTGGCCGGAGCCCGGTCAGCGCGGAGTCGCGGGGCTCTTGGCCGGAGAGGAGCTCGCGATCCTGCCGCAGGAGTTCGACGCGGTGCACCGCCGCGGCGGCAAGGAACACCGCCTCAACCAGGACAAGGACAAGTGGACTCCGCGCGGCGTGGGCGGCCAGTCTGTGCCGCACGGCGGCTAGAAGCGGATAGAATAAGCGAGCACGCCGTCAGAGGGGGAGAGCGGTGAAACAGTTCTACGGCCTGCTCTCGAACGGTCAGACCGCCGCTCTTGTCGCCCCCGACGCCTCGATCGACTGGCTCGCCGTGCCCAACTTCGACAGCGAGGCTGTGTTCTGTCGCCTGCTCGACCCGCTGGCCGGGGGGTTCATGTCCCTGCGGCCGGAGTCCCACTTTCGCTCCGACCAGGCCTACCTGCCCGGGAGCGTCGTGCTCGAGACCCGCCTGCGCACGCCCTCGGGCGTTGCGACGATCGACGACTACCTGGTCATCGGCCGGATGGAGCTGCGGCGCTTCGTGCGCAGCGAGGTGCCGCTCGTGCTCGAATGCCAGCCCCGCTTCGGCTACGGGCAGTCGCTCGGGGCGCTCAGGCAGGTCCAGGACGGACTGCTCTGGCGAAACCCGCACGGGGAGGACGCCCTGCTGCTTGCCCTGCACGGCCCGCGGCCGAGGCGGATCGGCCGCGAGCAGTGGCTGCTTCCGCCCGGCGAGCACGAGGTGGCCCTTCTGTATACGCCCGACTTCACCAAGGAGCAGGACGAGTTCGTCTCGCCCGAGGGCGATCCGGCCGAACACCTCGAAGATGCCCTGCGCTATTGGCGCCAGGCCCCAATGCCCCAGGGCGTGCCTGAGCTGCAGGGACACTTCGAGCGCTCGGTGCTGACCATGCGCGCGCTGACCGTGCGCACCACGGGAGCGGTGCTCGCCGCTCCCACCACCAGCCTGCCGGAGCAGATCGGCGGCGAACGCAACTGGGACTACCGCTTTGTCTGGGTGCGGGACTCCGCCTACGCCGCGGAAGCCTTCCTGCTTTGCGGCGACGTGCTGGCGGCCCGGCGGCTGATTGAATTCCTGCTCAGCGCCGTGCAGATGACCGGCAAGCCCTTCGTCAGCCCGTTTCTGCGCGGCGACGGCAGCTTCAGCCTCGGCGAGCGGGAACTCGGCTGGCTCTCGGGCCACCGTCAGAGTCTGCCGGTGCGCGTCGGCAACGCCGCGTCGGCCCAGCTGCAGCTTGATATCGAGGGAGACCTGCTTTGGGCGCTCTGGCGCTACGTGCAGGAGACGGGCGACTGGAACCTGCCGCGGGGCTACTGGTGGGCGATTGAGCGCATGGCCGACTGGACTGCCCTGCACTGGCAGGATCCGGACGCCAGCCTGTGGGAGTTCCGCGACGTGCCGCGGCACTACACCCACTCCCTCGTGCTCTGCTGGGTGGCGCTCTCATCGGCCGCGAGCTTGGCCTCGGCCCTCGGCCGGGACGGGAAGGCGCGCAACTGGCGGGAGGAAGCCCAGAGTGTCCGCAGGTTCGTGATGCAGGAATGCTACCGGCCCGACCTTCAGAGCTTCACGCAGGGCGTCGGCATCTCCGAGGTCGACGCGGCACTGCTCTGCCTGCCGCTCTACGGCTTTGTCACATCCGGCGTCTCCGCCTGGCAGGGAACGCTGCGCCGGATCGAGGAGGAGCTCGTGCAGGACGGTCTCGTCTACCGCTACCGCCACGACGGCATGGGACCGGCGCGGCACCCCTTCACGCTCGGCAGCACCTGGCTCGCGCGGGCCTACCTGCGTTCCGGCCGGTTCTCCGACGCTCTTGCGACCCTCGAGCAGCTCGAGCAGGTCGCGACGCCGCTTGGACTCTGGGGCGAACACGTCGATCCCGAGCTCGGCGAGCAGCGCGGCAACTTTCCGCAGCTCTTCCCTCACGCCGGCTTCGTGGCCGCCGTCTCCGAACTCGCCCGCGAAGGTGCGGGCGGGGCAGAAACGGGACAATCTGCGCAGGAGCCCGACCCCGAGGCGTCTCCGGCGAGGCCGAGACCGTTTTGACCGTCAGGGCTTGGCTCTGATAGCATAGATATGGTACGGGAAGTCACTCTGGACAGCTGAATCTCCCTAACTGGAGAGCGGGGGAACCATCTAATCGGGGCGAAGCGCCTTCTGGCGCGGGGTCGCACTTCGATCCCAGCCCGTCAGCTAACCTCGCAAGCCATCGAAGTGCTACGGGTGCACCCGGGCTTTTGCTTCTCGCAGCAAAGAGCCGCCTCGGGTCACCGAGGCGGTTTGTGCACTTTTTCAAGCCAAGGAGGGGGTATCTTGACCACCGACACGCCCAACGACGGGTCGCCAAGCCGTGCCCTCCTAGCAGACCTCTTCCCGGGAGCGCGCCTGATCATCGCCGCGAACCGTTCTCCGTTCCGCCGCACCTATGGCTTGCGCGGCGAAGAACGCTGGGAGCGTCCGGCGGGAGGTGTCACCGCCGCACTCGACCCGCTCTTGCGCCAGACCGGCGGTCTTTGGGTGGCCGCCGAGTCGGGTGCACCCCAGGAGCTTAAAGTGCCGCCTGAGGACCCCAGCTACGAGGTTGCCGTGCTCGGCGTGCCCGAAGAGGTGTACAGGGGCTACTACACCGGCTACTCCAACTCCGGCCTCTGGCCACTCTGCCACAACCTCGTCGAGCGCGCCCACTTCCGTTCGAGCGACTGGGTCGCCTACCGGCAGGTGAACCGGCAGTTCGCGGCGCGCATCGCCGCCGAGGCCCGCCCGGGCGACCTCATCTGGGTGCACGACTACCAGCTGGCCCTCGTGCCGGGCTATCTGCGCCAGTTCGGCGTGACCGGTCCGATCGCGTTCTTCTGGCACATCCCCTGGCCGCCGACCGTTGTGCTCCGTCTGGTGCCTGAGCGCAAGATGCTGCTCCAGGGCCTCCTGGAGGCCGACTGGATCGGCTTCCAGACCGAGGAGTCGGTCGACGCCTTCACATCGGCCGCCCGGCGCGAACTCGGCGTGCGCATCCAGCGCTCCGCGCGCGGCGTCACGCTTCTTTACCAGGGTCACCGCACCCACGTCGCGTCGGTCCCGATCTCGATCGACGTCCAGAAGGTCGAAGAGCTGGCGCGGGCCGAGCACACGCAGCGGCTCCTCCCGGAGCTGAGGCAACGCTGGCAGCTGAAGGAAGACAGCGTCCTGCTGCTGGGCGTCGACCGCCTAGACTACACCAAGGGCATCCCGGAGCGCCTGGACGGCTTCTCCCGCCTGCTCTCGCGCTACCCGTCCCTGCGGCGCAAGGCGCACTTTCTGCAGATCGCGGTCCCGACCCGCACCGAGATCTCAGACTACAGGAGACTCGCGGTGTCCGTACGCCGCAAGGCGGCCGCGATCAACCGGCGCTTCGGCGAGCCGGGCTGGCAGCCTGTGCGCCTGATCGAGCACAATCTGCGTCTTGATCGGCTCGTCGTGCTCTACCGGCTGGCCGACGTCGCGGTCGTCTCCTCGCTCTACGACGGCCTCAACCTGGTGGCCAAGGAGTATGTGGCGGCGCGCGTCGACGGCGACGGCTGCCTCTGCCTCAGCGAGACGGCGGGCGCCTACCATGAACTCCGCTCGGCGTTCCCGCTCTCCCCCCTGAGCCCCGAGCGCATCGCGGAGAGCATGGCCAGGGCCATCTTCGCCTCGCCCCACGAACGCAGAGAACGTATGCAGGCGCTGCGGGAAGCGGTCCGGCGCAACACGGTGGACACCTGGCTCAGCCGCATCCTGGCTGGCGTCCGCGGTTCGGTCGACGGTCAGTTGTCCGGCGTGAACGAAACCCCTGTGTAATAGTGACTCAGGATCTGCTGATAGCTCATGCCCTGTTCGGCCATATATTGGGCGCCGTCCTGGCTCATGCCGACCCCGTGCCCGTTGCCGCGTCCCTGCAGGACGTAGGACGATGCGAAGAGCGGATAGGTCGCCTGCGCGCCGCCCGCTCCCTCGGCCGACACCTGCGCCGGCATCTGCGCGACCCCCGAAGCTCCCTCGGCCACCGTGCCGGCCAGGCTCGGCAAGGTCGTCTGGCCGCCGGCGCCCTGCACGGTCACCGAGGCGTTCGTCGTGACGGTGAAGAGAGTCGAAGGCAGGCGCAGGAGCCCCCGGATGCTGTCCTTGTAGACGGTGTACTGCCCCTGCGTGCCTTGGAAGAGCACCGAGAGCGGCCTGCCGGAGAAGGTCTGTGCTGTTCCCTGCAGCACCATCTGCTCGAGGGCGCCGATGGCGGCGCCGCTCCAGTTGACGACAAGGTTCGCGATCTGCGTCGCAGTCAGGGTGATCGTCCAGGTGGTCGGCTTGTAGCCCGGCAGCTCGTCGACGCCACGCAGGTACGGCAAGGCGGTCGACCACACGTTTTCCGAATTCTCGGTCGCGCCGCCGGAATCCGCGGAGAACACCGCGTCGATGGCCTGTCCCTGATACGTCATGATGACGTTGGCCGTGGCGTCCACCGCTGCGCTTGAGCTGGGCTGTTCGGCGGCGTAACCCCCGTACGCCTGGCTCAGCGTCGAGCCGTAGACGTCGAACAGGCTGCCCGGCGCCGTGTTCTGCATTTGATAGAGCGCATAGGTGCGCGAAGCCACCGCCTGCGACTCAAGCGCCGCCTGCGACCAGCTGGCGGGCATCTCGGACGGCACGACGCCGTAGAGGTACTGCTCGAGGGGCAGCGTGTTGATCACCTGCAGGTGCGTTCCCGCAAGGGCGAAGGACAAGCTGCCGCGGTAGGCGGTGCCCTGCAGCGACAGAACGCCGCCGTCGCCCGAGGCGGAAAACTCGGTCTGCGACCCGACCAGGAAAGATGCGGCACCGCTCGGCACCTGCACCATGAGTTCGCTGCCGCTCGGCTGATAGGCCGTAGCCATGGGGGTCTGGGCCTGCACGGCCGCCAGTTCGGCCTGCGCAGCCGCGGCGCTCGGGTACTGCCCGACCAGCACCCCCCACCCCTGCGCGAGCAGAATCGGGTAGGCCGGTATGCCAGCCTGCCAGTAGGGCGTCACCAGCGCTGCGGCCGCCGCCAGCGACGCCTGGCCCGCAATGAGCACGCCGTAGGGACCGTAAACTGCCGTCGCCGACGTCTTTGTGAGCGCCGCCTGGGCTGCGGCGGGCGTCGCGTAGGGCCCTGAAAACACGTCATACACGCCTGCAGGAGTCAGTTCAAGATAGGCCGGCTGCCCGGCCGCCGCCAGCGCTGCGACCGAAGACTGGCCGGTCGAGAGGTCGGATGTCTGGCTGACGAGATCACGATAGCCCAGCGTTCGCACATAGCTTTGACCAGGAACCTCCGTCTGGGCGGTGCCCGCGGCGTATACGACGTACTGGCTGGGACCCGCCGGGGCCAGGGTCACCGCAGACCGTGCGGTCGATCCCACATAGAGCCCTACGCGAATGCTGGGCGCTGCCTGGGCGGACGCTACCCCTGGAAAACCGAACGCAAGCATCACGGCGACGACAACTGCTGCGGTCCCGAACCGCCGGAAGGGGTTGACCATGGTTCAGCGCGTTCGACAGCTTTCGCTCCCCTTCCTTCCTGCTTGCCCCCGCCTGCCGTGCAAAGGAACCTTCTGACGACCCAGTTCGCCCTATTAGCCTTTGCGCAATGCCATGGCGACAAAAATCGCCATGTTCTGTGTCCTAACGGTGGTTGCCCACTCCATTTCCCGCTCACAAATGCACGCAAGATGCCAGACAAGACAATGGACACATCGAAATGTATGGAGTATCGTATCGCTAGCGCATACTGTGCTGTGTAAACCAGAAGGAGGCTACAACGTGTCCGTCCGCACTGGCCCGTATACGGATGACGAGATCGCAGAGATCCGCAAGATGACGGCGAAGGTGCGCGAAGGCGCCCAGATCCGTGATCTGGCACAGGAGCTCGCTGTGGAACTCAATCGCTCGGCGCGAGGACTTGCCCTTACGATAGGCCGCGAACTTGCGCGCCAGAATCCTCGTCGCCCCCGGCAACGCAAGATGCGCGCCATGGGGCGTGGCCGTGACATGATGGTGCTGACGCAGCGCCTCGCGGCACTGGCTCGCGAGCTGGACGATCTTGGCCGCCGCCGCCGTGACCTTGATCGCGCGATTGAGACGCGCCTTTCGGAGTACTCGGAACTGAAGTCCAAGCTGCTCCAGGCCATCACGCCGGCCAACGTCGACGTGACGCCGCAGATTGCGGTGGAGGCCGCGGCCGTCGAGGTCGCCGAGTAGGACTCCGGGAAGATCTTGGCGCGCCCGCAAGGGCGCGCCTTTTTCTCTCCCTAGATATCGCTCGCACTTAGCGGGGCCGGGTGCAGGCCCGCCTTGCCCAGGGTCTTCAACAGACGTGCAAGCTCGTGGCCGACGCCGGGCACCCAATGGAGCAGGATGATGTCGCCCGGCTGGAGCGGGCCGCCGTTCCAGGTCTCGATGCCCTGGCCGGGCAACCATTCGGCGCTCCACATCACAAGCTCCTGAAGGCCAGCCACCGCGGCCGCGGCGCGCACCTCGGCGCTGACGCGGCCGTAGGGCGGCCGCCCCAGGCTGGGAGCCGGAACGCCGAACCAGGCGGGGTAGTCCGCGACGGGACCTTGCCACTCTGCTTCAGCGTCGGACAGCGACAGCTGCGTCAGGTCTCTATGCGTGACCGTATGATCCTCGATCAACCCGCCGGCCGCCACGAAGTCGCGCCAGTAGTCCGGATTCTCCGCCGCGGCCTTGGCGATCAGAAATGCCGTCACCGGCACATGCTGGCGCCGCATGATGCGCAGGACATAGGCGCTTGGAAACCAGCCGTCGTCGATCGTCAGGTAGACCTGCCCGTCCTTCGGGGAACCGAACCAGACCACCGGCACCTCAGGCAGCGCGGGCACGGTGACATGCCAGACAGACGTGCCACCCCCCGGCGCGACCGCCTCGATCCGGTAGGACGCCGCGGCAACTTTGCGCTCGAGCGTCACGACGCTGGGCTGGCCGGGCCGCCAGCTGCCGGCCGGCAGGCCGCGGACGGCCATGAGCGGCTCGGAAGCGTGAAGGACGAGCGCGCTGGGCGTCTCCTCCTGAGCGGTGAGCTCGGGCGGAACCGGCGTCCACACAAGGATGCGGCTCTTTGCGGAATCCGGCCCCCGCACCGCCACCTGCGCCGAGAAGACCTCGCCCGGCTTCAGCGCGAGGGTCATGGCGGCCGTCGCGGGCTCCGTCTCGTCGAGGGCGGTCCAGGTGGTCTCGTGCATGACATAGCCCGCAAGGGGGCTGCCACCCGGCCTCAGCCAGATGCGGAGACGGTCGGTGGCGGGGTTGAGGTGCCAGCGCACCGCCGGAGTCGCCGCACGCAGCATGAGATCACCGCCGAGGACGACGAACAGGAGGGCGATCAGGGCAGTGACCAGCCGCGGGTGCAGCTGGCGCAGCGACCAGACGCGAATCCCTGAGCCGTGCCGAGGCACGGGCCCTCCCCCCTCGAAAAAGGACGCCGTGGGACACGACATCCTATGTCGGGCGACCCGGAGGCAAGCCCATGGACAAGGCCGTCCAGACGCCGCAGGACATCCCCGGCCACACGCGGCCGGGGATGTCCTGCGTCTAGGGCCTTTCCCGGACTCGGATTGCCCGGGGGGAGCCTTTGCCGCTATGCTCAAGGCCAGGAGGACAACCATGCGCAGACATGAGCTTCTGAAGGTGCTCAGGGAGTCCAAAGAGCCCATCTCAGGCGGCCAGTTCGCCGACCTGTTCGGCGTCTCCCGGCAGGTGATCGTGCATGACATCGCCCTGCTGCGGGCGGAGGGACAGGCGATCGACGCGACGACCCGCGGCTACCGCATGGCGAGCGGACCGATCGGCCTGCGCGACGTGTTCGCCGTGCGCCACAGTCCCGCTGAGACGGAGACCGAGCTGATGGCGCTCGTCGACCTCGGCATCGTCGTCAAGGAGGTCATCGTCGACCATCCCCTCTACGGCGAACTGCGCGGTGGTCTCGAGCTGCGCTCGCGCCGCGACGTCGATCTGTTCCTGGAGCGTCTGCGCGAGCACGGCGGCCAGCTGCTGAGCGTGCTCACCGGTGGTGCCCACGTCCACACGGTCGAGGCTCCCGATGCCGTTACGCTCGCTGCGGGACGGCAGGCTCTCGCGCAGCTCGGGATCCTCGACGAAGCAGAAGATAGAGGATAGCCGCCACCAGGCCACCCACGTAGTACGCGATGTCGGCGCCTCCCATCGCCTTGGCCGCGGGCCCGGTGAACAGGGACTGCGACATGAACGGAACGGAAGCCACGAAACCGATCAGGAAGGCCCAGAAGCCCGCCTCGATCAGGCCGGGGGCTGTCGCCATGGCCCGCTCGGACAGCACCACGCCCAGCCAGGGCGCAATCCAGTAGGAGAGCAGCAGCAGGAAGGACTCGTAGTCGCCGCTGAAGCCATGCATGCCCAGGAGCGCGAGGGCGGTGCCCAGGACGCCGACCAGCACCGCCGCGACCGCGCGCGGCATGCGGATGCCGAGCGCCAGGAGCGACGTGGCCCCGGTGTAGATGTTGAGCAGGTTTGCTGTGAGCGTGCCGAGGATGCCCGCGGCGAACACGAAGAAGGCAAGCCCCCCTGCCGCCGCCCGCAGTAGCGGTACCGCGTCGAAGAGCCGGAAGTGGGCCGCGAACGCGACGCCCACGACCTCCACCCAGAGGCAGGAGACGAGCGAGCCCAGGAAGGTCCAGGCGAAGACGGGCCCCTTGCGTGTCCGCTCGGGCAGATAGCGGGAGTAGTCGGAAGCGTAAGGGGCCCAGGAAAAGACGTAGGAAGCGATCATGGCGATGCCCAGGGCGAAGGGGGCCCAGCTGAAGCCACCGTGTGATGCCGCGCCGAGGCCGATGGACGCGGCACGCCAGGTGAAGAAGGCAAAAGTGACGGCCAGCAGGATGCTCACCCACCGCTCGACGGTGTGGACCATGTCGTGGCCGATCGCCGCGATCGCCACCTGCAGCAGACCGATCAGTACGATGCCGCCCGCCTCCGGCAGGTGGAGCAGGCTGGCCAGCAGCTGACCGCCGAGAAGCGAGTTGACGGCAAACCAGCCGAGGCAGGAGAGCCAGTTGAGTGCCGCGGGCAGAAAAACGCCGAGGCTGCCAAAGCCCGCGCGCGACTGGGCGAGCTGCGGCAGTCCGCTTCCCGGTCCCATGGCCGATGCGAAGCCGACCAGCGCCGCGCCGATCAGGTTGCCGAGCAGGACGGTGAGAAGCGACCAGCCAAGGCCAAGTCCGAACGAATAGAGCAGGACGCCAAGGAACCACGGCGGGATGCCAAGGTTTGCTGCAAACCAGAGCGTGAAGAGGCTCGAACTCTTTCCGTGACGCTCCGCGGCGGGAACGGGTTCGATGCCGCGGGACTCGATCCGCACTGGGGACCACCTCCAGGTTCCCAGTGACTATACATCTGTATTGTCACCTAGCACAAGCAGGGGACCGCTCCCTGCGCCTGCGTCCAATACCTCAGGCGTCTCCCGCGGTCTGTCCGCCAACACGCCTTCCCTCGCCGCGCCATAGCATGCAGCGGCAGGCGCCCCGGAGGGAAGCTCATGCACGCGCTCATTCTGGCCGTCTTGATCGGCATCGCCGGCAATCTCGACAACCTTGGGGTTGGCGTGGCCTACGGCGTACGCAAGATCGGCATCCCGTTCCGCAGCAATCTGTTCATCGCGCTGGTCGCGTCCTTAGGCACGTTCCTGGTAGCCTACGCAGGTCTGGGGATCAGCCACGTGCTGGCGCCCCAGTTCGCCAACACAATCGGCGCAGCCGTGATCATCGCCGTAGGCATCTGGGTGCTCTGGCCGCGCAAGGTGCAGGCGACCCCCGTGGCCTCCAAGGACGCGATCGGGCTCGTATACCACCCCGAACACGCGGATGTGGACCTCTCGGGCGACATCTCGATTGCGGAGTCCTTGGCGCTTTCGATCGGTCTCGGCCTGAACGCCTGGGCCGGCGGTTTCGGCGGTGGCATGGTGGGACTGCCGCCCTGGCTGCTGGCGGTCTCGACCGGCCTCTTCAGCTTCGGCACGCTCCTCGCAGGCGAGCACCTGGGCCGCAAGGCGCTCGGCAGCTGGTTGGGTCCGAAGGCCACCGTCGCCGCCGGCGTGCTCCTCATCCTGATCGGTATCAAGGACCTCGTCTAGGCCGACGCCACGGGACGTTGGGACCAGATCAACCTGGCGAGCCCCTCGGGTTCGCAAAGCACCGTCGCATCGAGCCCGGCCGCCTGCAGCGTCGCCTCCACGCGCGATCGCTCCTGCGCCAGCACATAGAGCGCGCGCCGCGGTCCATCCTCCTGCCACTCGCGGTAGCGCAGCCACTTGTGCCGCAGTTGCCCAGACCCCTCCGTGCCGCGGTCCACCTCGATCAGGGCAGCGCCGCCTTGGCCCAGTACGAGGGCATCCGGCACCAGCGTCCGGCCGCCGAGGCCAGCGGCGCTGCGATAGTCCAGGCGGGGCTCCGCCGCGTAGGCGCAAGCCGGCATGCCGACGCGCCGCAGCGCGAGATAGAGTTCGGTGCGCCGCAGTTCGTGGCCGAGCCGCAGAGCGGCGTAGGCCCTGGCGCCGCTTGCGCGCTCATCGCCCAGGAGGGCAAGCGCCGCCCGCACACCGCTCTGGCCCAGGTAAACGATGGTCTCCTCTTCGAGCGTCACCTCGCGCGCCAACCCGCCGGCCAGGAGGCCGGCAAGTGAGCCGCCGCCGAGCGCCGCCAAGGCTTCTGCCTGCAGGCGCGTCGCAAAGCGCGCCTGGTGGAGGTCCTTGAGGAGCTCCCGCTCGGCCGCGCCCAGGCGCAATAGGCGCTCGGTGAGATCGGGGCGCATCACGGCCTCGCGAGCCGCACCAGAACAGGAGGCAGGAGGCGGCCGCCTGCCGCGACCTCCGCGACTGCCTGGCCGCGCGGCAGCCTGCGCAGCGTCTCCTGATCGAAACGCGGCACCTCTCTGAGGCCCCCGCCGGCGCCCGTGACGAAGCGGCGTCCGAGCGACTCCCTGATCTGTTCCAGATCCGCGCGGCCGAGCCCGCCGAGCAGGACGCGGTTGCGGGCGTTGGCCAAGACCGCCTGGCGCAGATCCTCCGACAGCTGCCCGAGGTGCTGGTGCGCCAGAACCGCGCCCACCCGGTGCGAGCGGGCCTGGGCCAGGAAGCTGCCGAAATCGGCCTGCGCGAAGGTCTGGAACTCGTCCGCGTAGATGAAGGCCGCCGGTCCCTGGCTGCGGCGAAGTGCCGCCGACTGGAAGAGAAGCAGCGCAAACGCCCCCACCGCACCGGCACCAAGCCCGATCTCGCCCTCTGGCAGTTCAAGGCAGAGCATGTCGCCATCGGCAAGCAGGCGGTCGAAGTCCGTCGCAGGGGTTGTCGTGAAAAGCTGGCGGGACCAGGGATGCGCAAGCACCTCCGACAACGCCGACTGCACGCCGATGAAGGCATCCTGGCGGAAGCGCGGGCTCCAGCCCCCGACCTCGTCGCGGAAGTAGGCCCTGATATGCGGCGACTTCGCCTGAAGGAGCACCTCTCGGCGCATCTCCTCGCTGCGCAGGAACTCGGCGAGGTCCGGCAGGGTCGGGTGCGGGAGCGCCTCCTTCAGGGCCAGGGCGGCGTGCCGGAGCATGGCCTGGCCTACGCTGCGGTAGAACTCGTGCTGGCCGCCAAAGGCGCCGAACAGTGCATAGGCCACCGTCTCCGCAGCCACCTCGGGCTCGCCCGCGAAGGGATCGAGACCAAAGCTCGGCTCCTCCCCCGGGCGCAGGGCGATCACGCGGCGCCCCCGCCGCCTCGCCTCGTCCACAGTCAGGTCGTAGAGGTCACCCTTGGGGTCGAGCAGCAGAATGCCGTGGCCCGCGGCGATGTCCTGACGCACCAGGGGCCAGAGTACGCCGATCGTCTTGCCTGATCCGGTCGGGCCGAGGACGTGCATGTGCAAAAAGCGGTCGTCGATCGCGATATCGACAGGTCGCCTGAGGGTGCCGGTGACACCGAGCCGCACCGTGTCGTTCTTGATGAAGCGTGGCCTGAGCCAGACCCAGACCCAGAGTGCCAGGCCGATCTCCACAAGGAAGGAGATGATCAGCCAGAAGCCCGGTTTCGCAGAAAGGCCGAAGGCATGTCCAAGCGGCACTGCCCAGAGAGCGAGGACCAGGTACACGAGCGAGATCGTGAAAAGCGGCCGTCGGCGTACGACCCACGGGTGGCCCTGAACGCTGTATGCGTAAAGGATGCCTGCCAGGACCACGGCAAACCACGGCCACTGCCCGCTTGCGTAAAGGTACAGAGCGGCGAGGGAAAGAGGCAAGGCAATCACGGCGAGGACTGTGCGGGGAATCTTCATCATGTCGTAGCCGTTTCGACGCAGCTCCCCTCGGCGCCTTTCGCAGGATTCGACCCCGTTCGCACGGAATACGGCGCCGGAGGTGCTGCGTTCTGGTCCAGTTGAAGGGCGGGCGTGGTGGCGTGCGTCTCGTCATCGGACCCCGCCCGGACCCCCAGACCGTGGTCGCGGAAATCATCCAGAGCCTCGAGGGCGCCGCCGGATTCCTCGGCAACGCCCATATTGCCGTGGAAATCGCCGATGACACCATTGCGCCGGAACTCGTCGCAGCTATCAGTGAGGCCATGCGGCGCTTCCCGACGCTCGGACTCGCCAGCATCGGGCCGAGACCCCACGCGCAGCCCGCGCGAGGCGATGAGCCCAAGGTGGTTCGCAGGACCGTGCGCTCCGGCCAGGAGGTCACGCACCAGGGGGATCTCGTGGTCCTCGGTGACGTACACGTAGGCGGTCGCCTCGTTGCGACCGGGGACGTGATCGTCGTCGGTGCCCTGCGCGGTTTCGCTTGGGCGGGAGCCGACGGCAACGAAGGAGCCATCATCTACGCTCAGCAGCTCCAGCCGACGCAGGTGCGCATCGCCGGAGCGATCGCCCAGGGAGCGCCAACGTCGCCGGGTGGTGCGGAATACGCGCATCTGGAAGACGGCAAGATCGTCGTCGAGCCCTGGGTAGCCAAAGGCAGCCGCCGCACGCCGGCACGGCAACTCAGGTAACCAAAAGGTCAGTTGCAGGACCCGCCGCACCGTCGCGGCGGGTCCTGCGGCGTCACTCTCAGCGTGCGAAGGTGACTTGGACGAGCATGGCGTAGCTCGGTCCTGGCGCCGTCAGGTGCCGCATGTGGACGCTGACCACCTGGGGCCGTCCGAGCGGCTCCTGCAGCGCGGAGGCGATCGCCTGCGCATCGCTTCGCGCTGCCCGCACAGCAGCGGCTACGGCACTCGCCCGCTCGCTTACGCTCGGGGCCTGATACTGGTCTGCAGTGCCCTGCACCATGGTGGCGCCGCTCGCCACCGCCGCGTCAATGGCCGTGCCAAGGCGGTCGGCCTTCGCAATGCGGGCTACGACGTTCTGGACGACGATGTAGCCCTCCCCCTGCTGGCTGCGCTGCAGCGCGCCGATGCGGTAGGCCTGCACCTTGACGTCTCCCGCCGGAACCCCTGCCGAACGCAGGCCCTGACGAAGCCGTTCAAGCGACTGCTGCGCGTCGGATTGCGCGGATCGGCTGTCCTGGGCGCGCGTCTCGATTCCCAAATAGAGCGTGGCGCCTTGCGTCGGCGCCGCGACCGGTTCTTCCTCCGTGACGGTCAACGTCGCCGCCGAGGACTTCACTTCCGCGGCGCGTCCGGTACGCGGTGTCACCGCCAAAAGGCCCATCGCCAGGACCGCCATGCCCGCCAGCGCGGGCAGGGGACCACGAATCCATCGCACGGCACCGCCTCCCAGTGGCCAGCATTCCCCTCCGAGAACTGGACATGCGTTCCGCAGGAAGGGTCCCGCTGGTAGCGAAGGGTGAAGTGCTACCAGTTCCGGAGGTGGGACCATGCGTAGATATCTGGGTGCGCTGGCAGCTGCAGTGCTGCTGGCGCCCCTCGCCATTCCCCCGGCGCCTGTCGCCGCCGCGACCGCGTCATTCCCTGACGTGCCCTCGACCTACTGGGCCGCCGGCGCGATCGACGCGCTCGCCGCACAGGGCGTCATCCGCGGGGAGCCCGACGGACTCTTTCACCCCCTGGCGCCCGTGACGCGTGCCCAGTTCGCGGCGATGATCGTGCGTGCGGAGCAGCTTCCGACCGTCAGCGTGGGGCCCCGCTTCTCCGACGTCTCCGCCACGAGCTCGCTCTACGGCGACATCGAAACGGCCGCCGCCAACGGCCTGATGCTTGGCACCAGCATCACGGACTTCGCCCCCGCCGCCACCATCAATCGGGCCATGGCGGCCACCATCAGCGTGCGGGCCGCCGGCCTGGCGCCCGTCGGCAGTGACGTGCAGAACCAGCCTTCAGGCTATGTCGATGGTGCGCGGATCCCGAGCTACGCCTTGGGCGACGTCATCATCGCCAGGCGGCTCGGCCTTATGCAGGGCCTTGCAGGGAACGTCTTCGATCCGGCTGGCGTCCTGAACCGGGCACAGGCCGCCACCGTCATCTCCCGCATGCTCGGTCTCTCGCAGCAGAGGATCTCCTCCCTGGCCGCGTCGGTAGTCCACCAAATCGACGCCGGCAGCGCGTCCACCTCCATCCCCGTCGGGCAATCCACATCGCTCTGGTCCGTCGCCCGCGACCCGTCCGGCCTGCCAGTGCCCGCCCAGGTCCAGTGGAGCGCCAGCGGCGGATCGCTGTCCGGCGCGACCTTCAGCGCCCAGACGCCCGGCAGTTACCAGTTGACGGCCAGCGTCTACGGTTCCACGGCCAGGAAGGCCATGACCATCCACGTCGAGCAGGCCACGTCCCTGGCCATCTACGGCCTGCTTGAGGCGGCGGGCCCCGGCGCGAAGGTGCCGGTGCAGGTCACCGTCCTCGACCAGGGCGGCAAGCGCGACGCCGTGGACGGCGCCCGTGCCATCACGCTCACCGCGACCAACCCGAGCAGCCCGCCGGTCACCTTGACCGGCACGGCCCAGGGCGGTCAGGCCAACTTCACCTTCAGTCCGCCAGCGGCCGGTCCGTGGTCCCTGACCGCCAGCGCCCAAGGACTGCCGAGCGGCGAGGCGGCCTTCGACGTGCTGGCCACCCCCTTCCCCGCTGCCCTGCAGTTGAGCGGAGCCACGCAGATCCTTCCTGGCCAAGGCGCCACCCTGAAGGCGAGCCTGCCGCCCGGCGCCAGCGAGGCATCGCCTGTCACCCTGACGTCGAGCGACCCGACGGTCGTGGCGGTGCAGGGATCCGCCAGCGGTTCCCTGGCGGCATCCGGTCTCGCCTTCAAGGTGCAGGCCCTGTCGCCCGGCACCGCAACCCTGACGCTCAGCAATGGCGCGGGGGCCTACCCGAGCGCAACGCTGCAGGTGACAGTGCCGGCCCTTGGCCAGCTGGCCCTCGCCTCGCCGACTGCCGTCGTCGCGGGCCAGGCCGCAACGGCCCGCGTCGCTGTGCAGCAAACCACGTCCGCGCCCGCACCCAAGGTCTCCCTCACGCTCGTGAACCCCCAGGGCGTCGCCGTCGCCACCCTGGCCGCGACGGCCCAGACGGGTTCCGCCCAGTTCAGCCTGCGTCAGGACGAGGCCGGCAGATGGCAACTCAAGGCCTCCGCCCCCGGCTACACGCCGGCCAGCGCCAGCTGGGTCGTCAGCCCGGCTGCGGCCGCGCAGCTGATCGCCACCGGCGCGCCATCCACCATCGTCGTCTCGGGACAGAGCACCAATCTGCAGGTGATGCTGGCGGACCGTTACGACAATCCCGTGGCTGCCCCGCTCAGCGTGGCCATATCGGCACAGGGCAGCGCCGGCACCCTCACGCAGACCGCCGCCAGCCTCCCTGGACCCGGCGCGGCGGCAGTCTTCCATGCCCTCGCGCCCGGCGTCGAAACGGTCAGCGTCAGCGACCCGCAGGCGAAGGGCTACGGCACCGTGCGGGTCACCTTCCGCGTCATCGCCCAGAGCGCGGACGTAGCGGCCGGCAAGGGGTTCTGGCTGCTCGGCAGCGATCTTGCCGCGACGCCTGCCCCGAGCCTCATCGCCCAGCTGAAGCGCCTGGGTGCCACGCACGTCTACCTGGAGGTGCAGGGCAGCTGGGGTTTCTACGGAAGCCAGGATCTGCGCACCTTCCTCTACCAGGCGCACGACGCTGGCATCGCCGTGCTGGCCTGGGTCTACCCATACCTGAACAACGTGCCGCTCGATGCCAGCCTGACACAGCAGGTGGCGGCCTATGTCGCTCCGACCGGAGACAAGCCGGACGGCATCGCGGCGGACATCGAGGAGAACCTGAGCCCCTCCGCCGTCGGCACCTACGCCGCCGCGGTCCGTCAGGCCCTGGGACCGAGCGGCGTCTTCATCGCTGTGACCTACCCGCCGATCTACCATGAGGACTATCCCTTCGCGGCCCTGGCGCCCTACGTCACCCTCTACGCGCCGATGGACTACTGGCACTACCAGGCCGTCAGCGAGGACTTCACTACGGCCTATCAGTACGTGCATGAGACGGTCGGGCTGATCCGGCAGCTCTCCGGTCTGCCGAGCGTGCCTGTCAGCGTCATCGGGCAGACCTACGACATGTTCTCAGCTGGCGCCAAGGGCGTGTTCAGCCCGACGCCGCTCGAGCTGCAGGCCGCCTTCCAGGCGGCCAGCGACGCCGGAGCGATCGGCCTCTCGTTCTACCGGCTGCCGACCGCGACGTCGGCCGAGCTTGAGGCCATCACGGCCCTGCCGTACCCCGATCCGAGCGACTGACCCCTAGGCGAAGAGACAGCCCAATAGGGGGCCTGCGAAAGAGCGGTTCGGGAGGGCATCTCCCGAACCGCTCTCGCTTGCCTT
>JAJYSZ010000042.1 GCA_021793315.1 Bacillota bacterium
TTTCGCGGCCCGCGGTTTGAAGGAATACCACCTCCGCGTTTCCGAGCGCAACGAGCCCGCTCTACGTTTCTACCTGCGGGAGGGTTTCGTCAAGCTGCATGCGGAGACGAGGGACGGTCTTGTCACGTGGCGCATGGGGAAGCGGATTCAGCGCCCGGCCTGACGTTGTCCGAACAGCATTCCACCTGCCGGTCGCCATGTCGGACGCCCAGGGCGCAACCAACAAGTGGGACATGTCGCTGGACTGGAGCGGCGGCTGGAGCTACGAGCCGAACTTCTACCCAACAGGCGGCGGCATGTGGGCGTATTACGACGCGCATGACGACTACGACTACGCGCCGATCACCTTGACCTACCCGAGCCAGACGCAGGACCGCATTCGCATGGCCGAGATGATCCAGCAGAACCTGAAGGCCGTCGGCATGAACGTCCAGATCCAGGGCGTTTCCGAGTGGACGGCGTTCAACGACGAGGAGTACAACCCGAAGGCGAAATGGAACATGGCCTGGTACGACTCGTGGCAGGACTATCCCGATGCGCAGGACTTCCTGGAGAACCTGCTCGGCACGGAGATGTTCAACGCGACGAACGTCGGAAACTGGACCGACCCGACATTCCAGCGACTCGTCGACGCGGCGGACAGCTTGCCGCCCACGAAGAACGGACAGCGTGTCCAGGACTATCAGCAAGCGGAAGTCATCGCCCACCGGCAGGTGCCCTGGCTCTTCGTCTACACGCTCTGGCAGGATGACCTGGTGCAGCCGTGGATCCACCCGCAGGGCACAAGGGCCGACCTGATGCTGTACCTGCATCCAGTGCTCACGACAGAGTTCAACCACCTGACGACTGCGCACTAGGTTGCGAGGAGGGGCCTGGGCCAATCGCTTGGTCCAGGCCCCTCCGTCTCGTGGCCGCCTTTCTATGCCATCTGCTGACCCGCCGCGCCTTCGAGCCCGAGCTCCTTGACCGCCGCCTCCCGCATCACGTACTTCTGCACCTTGCCGGTGACGGTCATGGGGAAGGCGTCGACAAACTTCACGTAGCGCGGGATCTTGAAGTGGGCGATTTGGCCGCGCGCGAACTCCCGCATCTCTTCTTCACCGGCGGTCTCGCCCGGTTTCAGGCGGATCCAGGCCATCACCTGCTCGCCGTATTTCTGGTCCGGGACGCCGATCACCTGGATGTCGGCCACCTTGGGATGCGTGTAGTAGAACTCCTCGATCTCGCGCGGGTAGATGTTCTCGCCGCCGCGGATGATCATGTCCTTGATCCGGCCGACGATGTTGACGTAGCCGTCTTCACGCATCACCGCGAGGTCGCCGGTATGCATCCAGCGTGCTGCGTCGATCACCTGGCGGGTAGCCTCGGGATTCTGCCAGTAGCCGAGCATCACGGCGTAACTGCGCGTCACGAGCTCGCCTGTGGTGCCTTGCGGCACGACCCGTCCCGTCGCGGGGTCCACGATCTTCACCTCGACATGCGGGTGCACCTTGCCGACCGTGCCGACCCGCAACTCCAGCGGGTCGTCGGCCCGGGTCTGTGTGGAGACCGGCGAGGTCTCGGTCATGCCGTACGCGATCTCCACCTCCGACATGTGCATGCGCGACTGCACCTGGCGCATCACCTCCACCGGGCAGGGCGACCCAGCCATCAGACCGGTGCGCAGCGAGCTGAGATCGTAGCGCTCGAAGTCCGGATGGCCGAGCTCCGCGATGAACATGGTCGGCACGCCGTGCAAGGCGGTGCACCGCTCGGCCTCGACGGTGGCAAGCACCTGCCCCGCGTCGAAGCCCTCGCCTGGAATGATCATCGCGGCGCCGTGGGTGACGCAGGCCAGGTTGGCGAGCACCATGCCGAACGTGTGGTAGAAGGGGACGGGGATGCAGAGGCGGTCTTCTGGCGTGAGGCGCATCAGCTCGCCGATGAAGTAGCCGTTGTTGAGCAGGTTGTGGTGGGAGAGCGTGGCTCCCTTGGGCAGTCCGGTCGTACCGGACGTGTACTGGATGTTCACCGGGTCGTCGAACTGGACATCCGCCTGGCGGACGTCCACCGCCTCCACCGGGATCCGGTCTCCCTGGCGCATCAGGTCCGACCAGCTTTGCATCCCTCTTGGTGCCGCGTCCGCGAGCACGACGATCTCCCGCAGGTCAGGGAAGTCAGGGTGCGCGATGCTGCCCGGGCCAAGGTCGCCGAGCAGCTCATGCAGCATGCCGAGGTAGTCGCTCGGTCCGAAGCTGGGAGCCGTGATGAGCGTGCGGATGCCGCTCTGGCGGAGGGCGTAGCCGAGCTCGCGCAGCCTGTAGGACGGGTTGACGTTGACGAGGATGGCGCCGATCTTTGGCGTGCCGAACTGGGTCACGATCCACTCCCACCGGTTTGGTGACCAGATGCCGACGCGATCGCCGGGCTCCACGCCGAGGGCCAGAAGCCCGCAGGCCAGCTGCGTGGCCGCTTCGCCCAACTGGCGGTACGAGAGGCGGATGCCTTTCTGGCGGTCGACGACGGCTTCCCTCTCGCCGTAGCGCCGCACCTGCTCGTCGAAGTGGTCGCCGATCGTCTGTCCGATGAGCGGTTCGAGCGTTGTTCCATGCGCGTAGCTGGGGCCTGGCATCGCGCTCCCCCTTCCAGCCTCCGGGCGGTCAGCCAGCGGATGGCTTGAAGCGCGATTCGGCGAATCGGCAGGATGTCCTTCTTAGGTGGTGGCGACGCTCCGCCGCACCCCGAGCAGGGAGAGGCCGGTGACCGCG
The DNA here is from genome assembly GCA_021793315.1 of Bacillota bacterium. Classification (GTDB taxonomy): domain Bacteria; phylum Bacillota; class Sulfobacillia; order JAJZYS01; family JAJYTV01; genus JAJZQO01. Next base: position 2,748 of record JAJYSZ010000042.1, read on the forward strand.
ACGCCAATGACGCCGGCCGCCGCGAACGCGAGGGTGGTGCCGCCGGCCTCGCTCAGGTAACCGGCGAACAGTGCGCCAAGCGGGCTCGTGCCGAGGAAGACGTAACTGTAGAGGCCCGCCACCCGGCCTTGCAGGGCATCGGGGGCAGCGAGCTGGACCATGGCGTTGGTGGCCGAGGTGTAGACGGAGTAGCAGATGCCGACCGCCACCAGAAAGACAAGCACCAGCCAGAGCTGGCGTTGCGGCGCGAGCAGGATCTGGAAGAGGCTGTACCCGGCGGCACTGATCAGCAGCATGCCCCATGTGGCCCGGTTGAGGGCTGCGGCAATCAGGGCGCCGAGGACGGCGCCGAGGCCGAACAGGGAGGAGAGCAGGCCGAACACCTCAGGTCCGGAATGCAGGGTCTGGGCCGCCAGGACCGGCAACAAAACCGAGAAGTTGATGCCAGTGATCGAGATCACGGTGAGCAGGAGCAGAGGGATCAGGACGGCAGGCGTCCTGCGGGCATAGCTGAGACCTTCGCGTACGCTCGCCAGCATGGACATGCGGGTGTCCGCCTGCCGCACCGGGAAGAATTCTTCGGGTTTCATCGCCAGCAGGGCGATCACCACGGCAACGTAGCTTACGGCGTTGAGGGCGAAGCAGATGCCCACGCCGGCCGTGGCGATGATCACCCCCGCAAGGCCGGGACCGACGATGCGGGTGGCGTTGTTGACGCCGGAATTGAGGGAGATCGCGTTGGCGAGTTCATCGCGTCCGACGAGCCGGATCATCAGGCGCTGCAGGCTCGGACTGTTGAAGATCATCACGATGCCGCGCGCCCCTGCGATACCGTAGACGACCGCCATGTTCGTCAGGTGCAGCCAGGAAAACGCCGCCAGGGCAGCCGCCAGGAGACCCATCGCCATTTGGGCCGCGATCAGGGTGCGCCGCGGATCGAGGCGGTCGCTCAGGGCTCCGCCGAACAGACCGAAGAGCGTGAACGGCAGGAACTGCCAGAACGAGACGAGCGCCACGTCGACCGCAGAGTGCGTCAGCTCGAGGACGAGCCAGGACTGCGCGGCGCCCTGCAGCCAGGTGCCGATCTGCGAGATGGTCTGCCCGCCGAAATAGAGGCGGTAGTTGCGGTGAAAGCGGAGGCTGTCGAACGTGTGGAGGTTGCGGCTCACCGGACGGCACTCGCAGGGCAGGGGAGGAAAGTTATCACGCTAGGGCCTCCAAAGCGGTCACCGCCTAGCGATTCCTTCCGCCTTCCCGCAATCCCTGTTGGGAGCCCGCAGACGTGGCCCCGTTTTCGCACTCTCCTACCGGTGGCGCCCGAGATGAAGCAGGCGTGCGGGCAGATGCGCGCGGTGGCGGGCTACGAAGTGGTAGATGGGATCTGCGACGCCGAGTGCGATACCCAGGCGCAGCAGCAGGGCGGGTAGTTTGCCACCCGGCAGGCGCCGGTAGATGGCGAGGATCGCTCTCGCTCCGCTCTGCCAGCCGTCCCGGCCGCGGACGTGGATCTCGGATTCGAGCCGGCCGCGGTCCGGGGAGCCCGCAGGTAGTTCCGCCTGCAGCGGCTGCAGGTGCAGCTGCCCGTCGAAGTCGCCGCGTCGCCATGCCTCGGCGGCTGTCTGGCAGAGATCGCACGTGCCGTCGTAATACACGTCCAGATGCTCGTCCGGCAACCCGACCGCCTCCTCTCCGTCGACATAAGGAAGTCCACCTACAGGATTCGCCGTTTGCTTGGGCGAAGTTGCGATCAAGGCGCGTCTTGCGCCGATTCTGCTCTGGACGTGGTCAATCATGCAAGAGATAGACGGGCGCCAGCTGCTTGTCGCGGCCCTCCTGAGTCTCGAGACGCCGGAAGATTGCGCGGCACTGCTGCAGGACCTGCTCACGCCCGGCGAGATCCGTGCGCTGGAGCAGCGCGTCGCCGTGGCATCCGCCCTGCTTCGCGGGGCCACCTACGAGCAGGCCAGGGCGTCGACGGGCGCGTCTGCCGCCACCATCAGCCGCGTGCGGCGCGCCATATTCCATGGACGTGGCGGCTACCGTCAGGTGCTCGGCGGCGGCCACGGGCAGTAGGCTATGCTAGAACGCGCTTCGCGGCCCATCTGCTATGATGAGCGGGCACCCCGCTGCGAAAGGAAGGGCAATATGCGCGCCATTTTACCTGCTGCTGTCGCGCTTGCAGTCCTGCTGTCGGGCTGCGGCAGCCAGCCGCAGGCGGCGCCGTCGCACGGCAGCCGCCCCAAGACGGTGCCCGTGGCAGCGAAGGTGCGCCCGGCGCCGGTCAAGACCATGGCGGCGGCCGCGGGTACCGTGTACTACCAGCGCCAGGTCGTCGTCCTGATGTACCACGGACTGAGCCCGGTGGCGCACGGGGATTACATCACGCCCAAGTCATTCGCTGGTGAGATGGCCGCGTTGCAGGCCAAGGGGTTCCACTTCGTCAGCCTACCACAGGTGGCCAGCTTCCTGGCTGGAGGCACCCTGCCGCCGAACGCCGTGGCGGTCACCTTCGATGATGGCCTCGAAAGCGTCTACACTTATGCCTACCCCACGCTGTCAGAATACAAGGTGCCTTTCGCGACCTTCCTGATTGTGAACCGCATCGGCCGCTTCCCAGGTGATCTCTCCTGGGCCCAGGTGAAGGCGATGGAACAGTCCGGACTGCTCACGGTGGGGTCCCACACCCTGGCGAGCCATGGCACGGTCCCCACCGGACCCGGCAAGACGGGTCCCGCTCTGACGTCCCTTATCTACAACCCGACCACGGGGCAGAAGGAGACTGCCGCGCAGTACACAGCGCGCGTCAGCGCAGACCTGCTGCATGCGCGCCAGATCCTGCAGGCCGAGACCGGCCAGCCAGTGGTCTGGTTCGCCTATCCCTTCGGCTCCTACGACCAGCCGGTGGAGCACATCCTGACGCAGGAGGGCTACCGCTACGCGGTGCTCGCCGAATGGGGCTGGGGCGTGACCTCGTCGGCGCTTCCCCTCGAACTGCCCCGGATCAACACGGGTACGCCGAAGACGACGCCGGCCACGATCGCGTCGACGGTCCGGTATATCGCATCGCTGACGGCGCACGAACCTAAGGCGGTGCCACCGCCCTCCTACGTTCCTATCTGGTAGACGTGGGCGACGGGAGCCAGAAGGCGCCCGCCTGAGCAGCCCGGTTCAGGGCCGCGGCAATCTCGATGACGCGCGGCCCTGACGGCGTGACGGCCAGGGTCGCCTCCTCACCTGCCGGGAGGCGCCAGAGCGGCTCGCCGTCCAGGGCGACGGTGCGCGGCCCTGGCACGGACACGGTGACGCCGTAGGGGAGCTCCCGCACCTCCGCGACGCCGAGATCGGCCACCAGTCCCGGGGCGATCGCTGCGCGGAGTCTTCGAGGAGCATCCGGGTCGAGTCGCAGATGCGCGCCGCGCGGCTCCTCGATGCCGGTCGGCAGGGCTGCGCCGACGGCGGCGGACCATCCGACCGTGTCAGGCAGCCCCTGCGTCACCACTACGGCCTCGACGTCGTCCGGGTCCCAGACCGCGAGCACCGCGGAACTGTCGGGTCGCAGAATGACGGCGTCCACAAGGGCGATCTGCTTGAGTTCGCCCTTTTGGCGCACTTCGATGCGCTTGCGCCGCCGAATGGCTTCCTGCGCGTACCCTGCGGCGACAAAGCCCAGGGCAAGGCCCGCCGCCGTGGCTTCGGTCCAATGGGGGAACGCGTTGTTGGTGCCCGTCGACACGGGCAGCATGGGTACGTCCCCGATCTCCCCCGCGACGAGGCGGCTCGTGCCGTCGCCGCCCAGGACGAGGATGCCCTGGACGCCGTGCGCAGCGAGCAGGGCGGCGGCGGCGCGGGTATCGTCCGGGCTGTGGCGAAGCACGAGGTCCAGCGGCTTCATGGCGAAGCCGGGCCGGCGCCGCTGCGGCAAAGCCTGCAGCGCCTGGTCGACAAGGTGCATACTGTCACGCAGGTACAGCACCTCGTCGACAGGGGTGGCATCCAGCCCGACCAGGGCGCGGCGCAGAAGGCCGATCTTCTCTGGAGCCGTCACGATCGTCGCCTCGGTGACAAGGCGTCGCACATCCTTGCCGGCGGCGGGATTCGCGATGATGCCGACGCGGACCATGGGGTCCGCCTCCTTTGCAGCGGTGCGTTGCGAACTATTTTAGCAGAGGGGCGGACAGGGGCCTGCTCGCGGTGGCCAAGGCAGGGTCGTTTGTGCACAGGGCGAACTTCCTATCATACGGGGGGCGCAGGCATGCATATCTACACGCGGCTCGGAGATCACGGCGAGACCAGCCTCTATACGCCAAAGGGCGTGCCGCAGCGCCTTTCGAAGGCGCACGCGCGCGTGGAGGCCTACGGCACCATCGACGAGCTCAACTCTGTCCTCGGCATCGTGCGCGCCGAGCTGGGACCGCGCGACGACCTTTCGCCGCTTCTGATCCACCTGCAGAACCGCCTGTTCCACGCAGGCTACGACATTTCTACGATGCCGCAAGAGGGTGCTGCCCCGCAGAGCATCAAACCGGCGGACGTCGAGCGGCTCGAGGAGGAAATCGATCGCCTGCAGGCAGAACTGCCGCCTTTGAAGAATTTCGTTCTCCCTTCCGGCGTAAAGGCAGCCGCGTATCTGCAGCAGGCGCGCACCATCGCACGGCGCGCCGAGCGGCGTACGGTGGCCGCCGGTTCGGAGATGGACTTCAATCCGGAGGTCGTGCGCTTCCTGAACCGCCTGTCCGACCTCCTGTTCGTGCTGGCACGCTACGTCAACCTGCGTGACGGCGGTGAGGACGAGACGGTGGACTGGCAAGTCTAGTCGCCGTCAGGTGAGGGGGATCGCGATGCGTCGATACGTGGCAGCTTCCGCACTCAGCCTGGTGGCGGCAGCCTTGGCCAGCATCTGGCTCATCGTCATGCCAAGCGCCCTGGCGGCGGATGACTTGCGTCTCTGGCTGGGGTACGGCGCCTCCGGACTGATGGCAGGGGGCATTGGGCTCGAGGTGCTGCACGCGACGCCGCAGGGCGTGCCGCGAAAGCTGGCCACGGCCTTTGTGGCCGCGATGCTCGTGGGCCTCCTGCTGCTCTCCTGGCCACCCACCGCCCTGGGCGGGCTCGTCCAACGCATCGGCTTCGTCGCCCTGCTCGCCGCATCGGGGATCTATGCCTACCTTGCCTGGTGGCGGCCGCCGGTTCAGGGCAAGCTGATCGATCCCATGCAGGAATATGTCGCCCCGGTGGGTCGGCCGGTCCGTGCCGATCTGGCGCGCGACCAGTTGGCGAGGACGCTCTTCGCGGTGGCCCCTGTCTATCTCTTCCTCGTTTCCGTCGTTGGCGCCACGACCGGGCGGGCCCTCGAGACGCCCACGGAGATGCTCCTTCTGCTGGGTTGGCTCGGCAGCCTCGTGCTCGGGGTAGCGCTCTATGTCTGGCCACGGCTCGTCAACCGCCCGCCAGCGTCGGTCCACCTGGCGCGCTGGGGGGCTGTGCTCTGGCACGTGGGGCTGATCCTTTCGGTGGTGGTGGCCAGGACGTGGCTGCTCGCTCTGACCGGTCTCGGCGGCGTGCTGCTTGCCGTCGACCTCCTGCCTACCCTGCGCGGATTCTGGCGGGCCCGCCCCTATGTCGTGGGCTCGCGCCGACGCTACCCTTCGGCGGGCACGCGGGTGGGGCTGCTCGGCGCGCTCGTGCTCCTGCTGCCCCTGCCGGTCGCGGCGCTGCAGCCCCAAGGAGCGATGGAATGGGCGCGCGTGCTGGCCGTGGCATGGGCGGCCGCCGCCGTCCTGACGGTGCTGCACCACCTGCGCGGCGTGCTGGACCGCAACGCCATGCCCACGAGCGCAGGCTGGACGCCCCTCGGCCTCGCGCTCGCGACGCTCGGCGTGACATGGCAGCCGCAGCTGTTTGCCGCTCTCAGCCTGCTGGGCAGCGCCTACCTTGCCGTGACGTGGCTGCCCGGGCTGCAATGGCGCCGTCCTGAGGACCAGAAGGACCGCAGCAGGCGCCCAGTCGGCTGAAGGAGTCCAGGACGCCATCGGCGAAAGCGGCCCATAGTCCGGGCTACAATCCGGAGGACCAAAGGAGGCAGGGGCGCGTTCCGCGCCGCACGAGATGGGAGATGTGGTGCCTGACGGTGTACGTTCCATAGGCTTGTTCGGCCACAGCGGCTGTGGCAAGACGACACTCGCAGAGGCCCTTCTCTATGGCGCCGGGGCACTCGACCGGCGAGGCAAGGTGGATGACGGTACATCCAGCCTCGACCAGGAACCCGAGGAGCAGCGGCGTCATATCAGTCTCAGCCTTGCCACGGGGTCGGCGCAGGTTCAGGGGAAGTCTCTCCACCTCGTCGACACGCCAGGCTATTTGGACTTCGTCGGCGAAGTGCGCGCCGCCGAGCGCGTCGTGGACCTCGCCCTCTTGGTCGTGGACGCCGCCGCACCGGTAGAGGTCGGTCTCGAACTCGAATTTCAGCGGCTGCGCGGCCAGGGCATGCCTTGCCTGATCTTTGTCAACAAGCTGGACCGCGAGAACGCAAGTGCAGCCGACGCCCTCGCCATCCTGCGCGAGACGTACGGCAATGCGCTTGTCGCACTGGACTGGCCGCTCGGCCAGGAATCCTCCCTGCACGGCACCTACGCCATCTGGAACGGCAAGGCGGAAGGACTTGACGGCAAGTCCCTGGACGAGGTGCCCGCCGACGCAGCCGGCCTGCGCGACCAGCTCTGCGAGTGCGTGGCGGAGGCGGACGATGAAGCCCTTGAACAGTATCTCGACGCGGGCGAACTGAGCGACGAACTGCTCAGCCGCTCGATCGCCAAGGCCGTGGCCAGCGGTGTCGCCGTGCCGGTGCTGTTCGGATCAGCGGCGTCGATGGCCGGTGTCCGCATGCTCCTTTCGGTCATCCCGGAGTTCGGGGTTGCGCCGCGTCCTGTCACCACGGCCGACGGCGCCATTGTGCCGGATCCCGCGGCCGACGTCTCCGCCTTCGTCTTCAAGACGACCGCAGACCCGCACGTCGGGCGCCTAAGCCTCCTTCGGGTGCTCAGCGGACGCCTGCACTCCGACAGTCACCTCTTCAACGTCAGGCAGGGACAGGAGGAGCGGCTCGGTCAGATCTACCGCCTGCGCGGACAGAAGCAGGAGCCCGTGGCCGAGCTGCTGCCCGGCGAGATCGGGGCCGTCGCCCGGCTGCAGGACACGAAGACCGGCGACACGCTGGCGGCGCACGCGACCATGCCGGCGGCGATCGGCATCGACTTTGAGGAGCCGGTGTTCCGCCTCGCCCTCAAGGCGCGCAGCACGGCCGACGAGGATCGGCTGTCCGGTGCCCTCAACCGGTTGCTCGAGGAAGACCCGACGCTGCGGCTCGAGCACCCGAGCGGCCATGAGACCGTGGTTGCCGGCCTAGGCGAGATGCACCTCGAAGTGTTGCACGATCGCCTCAAGCGCAAGTTCGGCGTCGATGTCGAGATGGATTTGCCTGAGGTGCCTTTCCGCGAGACCGTTCGCGGACAGGTGCGCGTGGAGGGCAAGCACAAGAAGCAGACGGGCGGCCATGGCCAGTTCGGGCACGTCTGGCTGGAACTTGGCCCGCTCGAGGGCGGCGAGTTCGTGTTCGAAGACAAGATCTTTGGCGGCGTCGTGCCGTCGCAGTACCGGCCCGCGGTGGAAAAGGGCGTCGTCGAGGCGATGAGCCAGGGCATTCTGGCCGGATTTCCGGTCACCGGCGTGCGCTGCGCCCTGGTCGATGGCAGCTATCACCCCGTAGACTCGTCCGAAATGGCGTTCAAGGTGGCTGGTTCGCTTGCGTTCCGGGAAGGGGCGCAGAAGGCCCACCCCGTGCTGCTCGAGCCGGTCGACGAGCTATGGGTTGATTGCCCGGAGTCGGCGATGGGCGATATCATCGGTGTCATCAACCGCAAGCGCGGCCGCGTGCTGGGCATGGAGTCCGAGGGGGGACGCAGCCGGGTGCATGCGTTCGTGCCGCGGATGGAACTGCAGCGCTACGCTATTGAGCTTCGCTCTCTGGCGGGCGGACGCGCGAGCTTCCGGCAGAGCTTCGCCCAGTACGAGGAGGTTCCGGCGCAGATCGCGCAGCAGATCATGCAGAAGGCCAAGGCGACAGCACGTTGACAAAGTCCCACCTGCTCGTGGATCTGGACGGTACGCTGCTCGGGCTCGACATCGACCGGTTCCTTCCGGTCTACCTGCAGCAGCTGGCCGCGTTCGTCGGGGAGGCCGTACGCCTCCCCGACTTCTCGCCGCGCCTCATGGCCGCCGTCGGCGCGATGTTGTCGAGCCGCAGCGACGGTCGCACGAACGAGGAAGCCTTCTATAGCACGTTTCGCGCGGGGCTGGCGGCAGAGACGTCCGACGCCTGCGACCAGGCGTTCTTGCGCTTTTACCACGAGATCTTCCCGTCGCTGCGCCAGCACACGCGTCCCATGCCCGGCGCGCGCTCGTTCGTGGCGGCCGCGCGCCGCGCGGGGTATCACCTGATCCTGGCGACCAGTCCCGTATTTCCGCGTTTCGTCATCGAGGAGCGACTGGCATGGGCCGGTATCGCACCGTCCGAGTTCGACGGCGTGACGTCCTTCGAGACCTGCCGATTCAACAAACCGGACCCGAAGTACTATGAGGAGATTCTGCTGCATTTGGGCATACGGCCGGACATGGCGCTGATGGTCGGCAACGATCTGCGCGACGACGGTGCGGCCACGCTGGCCGGCGTTGCGTTCGCCTTCATCGAGGGACGCTACGCCAGACGGCAGAATCCCGCGGGATCCCCGATATGGCGAGGCTCGATGCCGGCGCTCGCGCATGCCGTCGAAGGAGGAGATGCGCCGTTCGCAGACTGACGTTGCGGCAGGGCCAGCATAGGGTCCTGCAGGGACATCCTTGGGTCTTCCAGGGCGAGTTCCAGGATCTGCCCGAGGACATGGCTCCGGGTGAGATCGTCCAGGTCGCGGATGCGCGGGGTCGTCTGGTCGGCAGCGGCTACGCGAACCCTGCGTCCAGCATCCTCGTGCGCATTCTGACCCGCGGCGACCGGGAGCCCGATCAGGAGTGGGCGCAGGAGCGCCTGCGCGCGGCAGTCGCCATGCGCAGGCAGGATTTGACAGACACCGCGGACATGCGGCTCGTCCATGCCGAGGCCGACGGTCTGCCCGGACTTGTGCTCGAGCGTATGGCGGGATACGCAGTCGTCAGCCCTGACACCCTCGGCGCTCAGGAGGTGCTGCTGCCTTGGCTGTTCGACGACATCAAGGCGCTGGGTCCCGAAGGGGTCGTGCTGCGGGCGGTGTCTCCGAGCCGACAGCACGAGGGGCTCGGGCTGGAATTGCGCATGCTCGCGGGTGATCCGCCGAAGGGCCCGGTCGAAGTGCACGAGGAGGGCGTCGTCTATCTCGTTGACCTGCTCGGGGGGCAGAAGACGGGACACTATTTCGACCAGCGCCGCAACCGCGCCCGGGTTGGCGCTCTCAGCGCGGGTCGCCGCGTGCTCGACGTCTTTTCGTACACGGGGGGCTTCGCACTTCATGCCGCACTGGGCGGCGCGTCCCACGTCACGGCGATCGACAGTTCGCGCGAGGCGCTTTCGGCTCTCTCGCGCAACGCCGAGCGCAATGCCGCCAGCATCGAGGCGCGGGAGGAGAACGCCTTCGATGCGCTTCGCGCACTGAGCCAGGCGCGGGAGCGCTTCGACATGGTGGTCCTCGACCCGCCGCCCTTCGCGCGTGGCCGCGGCCATCTTCCCGCTGCACTGCGCGCCTACAAGGAGGTCAACCTCCGGGCCATGCGCCTCTTGCCTCGAGGAGGGATCCTCTGCACGGCGTCGTGCTCGCATGCCGTGTCCGGGGACGACTTCCTGGGCGCGGTGCGTGCCGCGGCCGCGGACGCCGGCTTCTCGGGACGCATCCTGGGCGCCTACGGGGCGGATGGCGACCATCCCGTGCGCGTCGAGATCCCCGAGACCGATTACCTGCATTGTCTTATGCTTGAGAAGGAATAACGTAGTAGGGCTTTACAACCAACGGCCGCAACCTATAATAAGGTCAGGGAAAGTCAGAAAGCCTTGATCGGGGGTGCAGCCGTGTCACTCACGCTGGCCGATGCCATCGAGCGCCACATCCTGGCGCAGTTGGCCGCCGCGGGCGAGATCGCCATTCAGCGCGTGGAGCTTGCACGGCAGTACGGCTGCGCACCGTCGCAGATCAACTACGTGCTCGCGACGCGGTTCACCCCGGAGCGGGGATTTCTAACCGAGAGCCGGCGCGGCGGCGGGGGTTACATCCGTGTGCGCCGCGCGGCCCAGCCCGAACTCGGGCGCATTGCGGCGGCACTCAGGGCTGCACCGGACGGGATCGCGCAGGCGCCGGCGCACGCGCTGATCGCCCGCTGTCGGGAGGCAGGTCTCCTCCGCGATCGTGAGGCGGCTATGCTGCAGGCGTTGACGCGCCGCGAAGCAATCGGGCTGCCGTTGCCCCTGCGGGACATGGTGCGGGCACGCTGCCTCGCGGCGGCGCTGCTGGCGCTCAGTGACGAGAGGTGAACGACATGCAGTGCCAGAGTTGCGGACTCAGGCCGGCGACGGTGCACGTGACCAGGATCGTTCAGGGCCGGGTCGAGCAGGCACACCTTTGTGCCCAGTGCGCGCAGGAGTCCGGTGAGATCGACATGCTCGCAAACCCTGCGGCGCTCCTGCAGAGTCTGCTCGCCAACTTCGCCGGTCAGGGTCAGGCGCTTCAGACCGACAAAGAGACGCGCTGTCCGAGTTGCGGCTTCCGCTTGAGCGAGTTCCGCGAAACCGGCCTGCTTGGCTGCCCCAGCTGCTACGCGCATTTCCGGACCGAGCTCGAGCCGATGCTAAGGCGCCTGCATGGGACTACGGAACATCGCGGAAAGCTGCCCCTGCGTCGTGGTGGAGCGTTTCAGCGGGATCGGCGCCTCCAGACGCTGCGCCGCGAGCTGCAGCAGGCGGTGGCCAGGGAGGAATACGAGCAGGCGGCGCGGCTGCGGGATGAGCTCAAGCAGATCGAGGCGGAAGGGGGGTAGGCCGGATGCAGATCGAGGAGCATCTCGGGTCGCCGCGTAGCGCCTGGACCAGCGGGCGGGGCGAGATGGCGGACGTCGTGGTCTCGAGCCGTTCGCGGCTGGCCCGCAACCTTGAGGGCTTCGCGTTTCCGGGGCGCCTGACGTCGGAGATCGCGACCCAGGTACTTGGGCGCGTGCAGGGCGCCGTGCAGGGCTTCGGCTCTGGCTGGTCCTTCGTCAAACTGTCTGAGTTGTCCGCCGTGGATCGCCAGGTGCTGGTGGAGAAGCATCTTATCAGCCCACAGCAGATGCAGGCGCCCGAGCAGGCGGCGTTGGCCGTGCGGGACGACGAGGGTCTCAGCCTGATGGTGAACGAGGAGGACCATCTGCGTCTGCAAGCCTTCCGGCCGGGCCTGGCGGTCCGGGAAACCTTGGACGAGGCCCTGCGGGCCGACGACCAGCTAGAGGAGACCCTGGACTACGCCTTCACGCCGGAACTCGGCTACCTGACGGCCTGCCCGACCAATGTGGGAACGGGTCTGCGCATTTCGGTCATGCTACATCTTGGCGGCCTTGTGCGCACACGCGGCATTGCACAGCTGCTGCAGGTGCTACCCAAACTTGGCCTCGCGGTGCGGGGCCTGTATGGTGAAGGTACCGAAGCAGCCGGCGACCTCTTCCAGATCTCTAACCAGATCACGCTCGGCCAGACCGAGGAAGAGGTGGCCGCGGCCATTGAGCGCGCGGCGCAGCAGATCATCGATCAAGAGCGTGCGGCGCGCCGTATGCTCAAGGAGCAGGCTCTGCAGCAGACGCAGGATCGCGTCTACCGGGCGTTCGGGGTTCTGCGCTATGCCCAGCTCCTGGGCGGCGAGGAGGCCATGCAGCTGCTGTCGGAGTTGCGTCTCGGGGTCGAGATGGGCATGCTGCAGGTCTCGCCCGAGGTGGTCAACGAAATGCTCGTCACGGCGTTGCCAGGTTTCCTCACCCGCACGATGGGCCACGACTTGCAGACCCTGGAGGAGCGCGCGGCGCGTGCCCGCCTCATCCGTGAGCGGCTGCAGAAGGAGGGTATCTAGCATGTATCAGAGATTTACGGAGCGCGCCCAGCGTGCACTGCTTCTGGCGCAGGAAGAAGCGCGCCGCCTGAACTACAATTTCGTCGGCACCGAGCACCTGCTGCTCGGCCTGATCCGCGAGGGCGACGGCATCGCCGCCAAGGCGCTGCTTTCCATGGGCGTCAGTCTCGAGAAGGTAAGAGCCGAAGTCGAGAAGGTGATCGGCCGCGGATCGACGCCGGCCGAAGGCGACATCGGCCTGACTCCCCGCGCCAAGAAGGTGGTGCTGGAGCTTTCTGCGGAGGAAGCCCGCCACCTCGGCCACAACTACATAGGCACGGAGCATATCCTGCTCGGCCTGATCCGCGAGGGGGAAGGCGTCGCCGCGCGCGTGCTCCTGAACCTGGGCGCGGATCTCGATCGGGTCAGGGCTCAGGTCATCCAGCAGCTCGGTGTCCCGAGTCAGGGTTCTGCGCCTCAGAAGCAGCGCCAGCGCAGCCAGACCCCCGTGCTGGACCAGTTCGGCCGCGACCTGAACCAATTCGCCGAAGAGGGCAAGCTGGACCCGGTCGTGGGGCGCGAGAAGGAGATCGAGCGCGTCATCCAGATCCTTTCGCGGCGCACGAAGAACAACCCGGTGCTGATCGGCGAGCCGGGCGTCGGCAAGACGGCCATCGCCGAGGGACTGGCGGAGCTGATCGTCGCGGGCAAGGTGCCCGAGACCTTGAAGGATCGCCGTGTCGTCACGCTTGACCTGGGGGCGCTCGTCGCCGGGTCCAAGTACCGCGGCGAGTTCGAAGACCGCCTGAAGAAGGTCATGGACGAGATCCGCCACGCCGGCAATGTCATCCTGTTCATCGACGAGATGCACACGATCGTGGGGGCCGGTGCCGCCGAGGGTGCCATCGACGCGTCGAACATCCTCAAGCCCGCACTCGCCCGAGGCGAATTGCAGTGCATCGGGGCGACGACGCTCGATGAATACCGCAAGCACGTGGAGAAGGACGCAGCGCTTGAGCGCCGCTTCCAGCCGATCATGGTGGAGGAGCCGTCGCCTGAGGAGGCGGTGGAGATCCTGCGCGGCCTTAGGGACCGCTACGAGGCGCACCACCGGGTCGAGATCGCGGATGAGGCGCTCGAAGCCGCTGTCCGCCTTTCGGACCGCTACGTCTCGGACCGCTACCTGCCCGACAAGGCCATCGACCTGATCGACGAGGCGGCGTCGCGGGTGCGCCTGCGCTCCTTTGTCGCGCCCCCCGACCTCAAGAAGATCGAGGCCAAGCTCGAGGAGACGCGCAAGGAGAAGGAGGCCGCCATCGGCGCCCAGGAGTTCGAGAAGGCGGCACGCCTACGTGACCAGGAGCAGCAGACCCGCGAGCAGCTCGACAAGATGAAGGAAGAGTGGGAGCAGCAGACGGTCGCGAATAAGCTTGTGGTGGGTGCGGAGGACATCGCAGGCATCGTGGCCTCCTGGACCGGCGTGCCGGTGAAGCGCCTGCAGATGGAGGAGTCTGAGCGGCTCCTGCACCTGGAGGAGGAACTGCACCGCAGGGTGGTCGGACAGGACGAGGCCGTCGCGGCGGTGGCCAAGGCGATTCGTCGTGCCAGGGCGGGCCTCAAGGATCCGAAGCGTCCGATCGGCTCGTTCATCTTCCTCGGACCGACGGGCGTCGGCAAGACTGAGCTCGCGCGGGCCTTGGCCGAAGCGCTGTTCGAAGACGAGGACGCGATGGTCACAATCGACATGTCGGAGTACATGGAGCGTCACACCGTTTCCCGCCTTGTGGGAGCGCCGCCAGGCTACGTCGGCTACGAGGAGGGCGGCCAGCTCACCGAAGCCGTGCGGCGCCGGCCCTACTCCGTGGTCCTGCTGGACGAGATCGAGAAGGCGCACCCCGAGGTGTTCAACATCCTCCTGCAGGTGCTCGAGGAAGGGCGCCTGACCGAAGCCGCGGGCCGCCACGTGGACTTCCGGAACACGGTCGTGATCATGACGTCGAACGTCGGAGCCGAGCGCATGCGTCAGGACGCGGGGATCGGCTTCCGTTCGTCCCCTGACGAGCACGAGCGGTTCCAGAAGATGCGCGAGCGCATCCTCGACGAAGTCAAGCACACCTTCCGGCCGGAGTTCCTCAACCGCATCGACGACATCATCGTCTTCCATTCGCTGGGAGACGAGCAGCTTGCGAAGATTGTCCGCATCCTGGTCGGCGCTGTGGGCAAGCGGCTCGAGGAGCAGGGTATACGCATCAACCTCACCGACGACGCATACGCCTTGATCGCGCGCGAGGGTCACGATCCGATCTATGGGGCACGCCCTCTACGCCGTGCGATCCAGCGCCTGCTCGAGGATCCACTGTCCGAGGCACTGTTGTCCGGGCAGGTCCAGCGTGGGCGCGATGTGCACGTGAGCGTGGGCGAGGACGGCCGCCTGAGCTTCCTTTCGGATGTTGGCCAGCCGGTAGGCTAGGAACGACCCAGCACGCCCCCGCCGGCCGTGATCGAGGCCTGGCGGGGGCGTGCTTTGAAGGAGGGCCGGCGTGCGGGACGAGGAGCGGCTTTACCGGCTGCTGCGCCAGGTGGCGCCGGGTACGCCGCTGCGAGAGGGAATCGAGAACGTGCTCCACGCAGGCACGGGAGGGCTCATGGTGCTCGGCGACGGGGCGGAGGTGCTGGCGCTTGCCGCCGGCGGCTTCGACATCGACTGTGCCTTTACGCCCGCGGCGCTCTACGAGCTCAGCAAGATGGACGGTGCCATCATCCTGACGGGCGACGCCAAGAGGATCGTGCGCGCGAACGTCCAGCTCGTGCCCGATCCGAACGTGCCGTCGGTCGAGACGGGCATCCGCCACCGCTCTGCGGAAAGGGTCAGCCGTCAGACGGGCGCCATGGTGATTGCGGTGTCCCAGCGCCGCCATCAGGTCACGCTCTACCAGGGAACCCTGCGCCACGTGCTCCGCGATGCGGCGCAGGTGCTGGGACGCGCGAACCAGGCCCTGCAGGCGCTGGAGCGCCAGCGGATCGCCCTGGTAGGGGAGCTTTCGGACCTAGACGCCGTGGAGTTCTCCGGCGAGGCGACGCTGCGCGACGTCGCGTCGGCGGTCCAGCGCTTCGCCCTGCTGGACCGTCTAGGGCGAGAGGTCTCGGGCTACGTCGAGGAACTCGGAAGCGAAGGGCGGATGGTGGCGATGCAGCTCCACGAGCTCACCAGATCGCTATCCGAAGAGATCCTCTACGTGCTGCGCGACTATGCGGCCGACAGTTCCCTCGACCATGCGCGGGGGCTGCGCGAACAGCTCGCGGCCTGGAGTGCCGAGGCGCTTCTGGATCTGGGCGCGGTTGCGCGGAGCCTGGGGCAGGCCGGGGAACTGGAGCAGGTGGTGCAGCCGCGCGGTCTTCGTGTGCTGCGCAAAGTGCCGCGGCTGCCACCGCCGGTGGCCGACAAGCTGGCGCTGCGCTTCGCTTCGCTCGGCAACCTTCTCGCTGCGAGCATCGAGGATCTCGATGCGGTGGAGGGCATCGGCACGGCGCGTGCGCACGCTATCCGCCGTCACCTCTCCCGTCTGCGGGAAGTTGCCAGGTGACGGGGCCAAGGCAACCAGCAAAGAAAGGGAGCCCGGCATTGCGCCGGGCTCCCTGCGTCGTCAGGTCAGGAGAAATTGAAGATACCGAGCGCGGAGATGCGCTTCTGCTCCTTCAGCAGGCAGTCGTAAAGGTTGAGGTCGACGGCGTTCAGCACGCCGGTGAGGTAGAAGAGCGTCTGACCGACTTCAGCTTCGACCACCTCGCGGCAGTTGTCGCAGAGCTGGCCTCTGACCCCCGAATCCAGCACCGTGCGAAGCTGCTCGAGCGAAATGCCCTCCGGGATCGGGTGCCGCTCGGCGTGCACGGTAACGCAACCGCAGTCCGTCACGGCCTTGGCTACGGCACGGTTCACGCGGGCGACCGACTCCTGAAGCTTAGATACGGTGTCGAGGATGTTCTTGTGGCGGATGAGGCACTCGTCGACGGTCTCTTGGAACTGATCGCACAGGAGGTCTTTCATCCGCTCGACCCCTCCTCCAAGGTGGCCTCATTATACCGACCAGCAAAACCGGCGTCAACGCGCCCTGGAAGCCGCCTGCCGCGTGTACTTGCTGGAAGCATGTCACAGACGTACAATAAATAGTTTCCTCGGAGCGAATCGAAAGTTCCGCCCACTGATCCTTGCAGAAGATCAGGAAGGACGCATCTCGTCAAGCTAGATCATGGCAGAGGTGTATCCAAGCTGGAAGCATGGGCAAACCTAGCCGTAGTTGCGCAAGGGAGGCGGGAGTGTCGATGCTCTCTATTTGCGGGCCTCGTGGGCGATCTCCTATAATCAATGATACGGAGGGAAGGTGACCGCAGATGAAAGCGCCGTGGCGCGGCGGGCTGACCCTAGCCGGGCTGGTGATCGGGCTCTTGCTCGGGTACTACCTGTTCAAGGCGCTGGGAACAGCGGTGCACCTCGACATCTACCAGGAGATCGGCGCCGCCTTGCTGCTTGGCGCGCTTGGCGGGTTTGTCGGCTTCTTCTCCACGACGGGCGTGCAGCGTGGCGTGGCCCGTCTCAATACGTTCATGGAAGGGCGCGTCCTGCGCGCCTCTGCAAATGAGCTGCTTTCCGGCGGCGTGGGCATGCTGCTCGGCCTCTTCGCGGCGTTCCTGCTGACGACGCCACTGAACGCGATCCCTGTTGTCGGCAACATCCTGCCGATCGTGTTCGCCGTCTTTCTCGGCTACGTGGGTGGCTACCTGGGCGTCGGAGTGGCCCGCCAACGCGAGCCGCGGGATGCCGATGCCCCGGCGCGCGGTCGCCTGAACAAGGCGGGCCACGCCAGGAGCGTGCCCAAGGTGCTCGATACCAGCGTGATCATCGACGGGCGCATCGCGGACATCCTCGAGACGGGCTTCATCGAGGGTCCGATCGTGGTGCCGCAGTTCGTCCTGGATGAGCTCCGCCACATCGCCGATTCGGCCGACGTGCTGAAGCGCAACCGCGGCAGGCGGGGGCTCGACGTCCTGAACCATATCCAGAAGGAATTGCAGGTTCCCGTGCAGATCAACGACAAGGACTACCCGAACATGGAGGTCGACTCCAAGCTCCTCCGGCTGACGAAACAACTGGAGGGCAAGGTGCTCACGAACGATTTCAACCTGAACAAGGTGGCGGTCCTCCAGCAGGTGCCGGTCCTCAACATCAACGAGCTCGCCAACGCCGTCAAGCCGGTTGTTCTGCCTGGCGAAGAGATGGTCGTGCACATCATCAAGGAAGGCAAGGAGATCGGCCAGGGCGTCGCCTACCTGGACGATGGCACGATGATCGTCGTCGACGGCGGCAAGAAGTTCATCGGCGAGACCCTGGCCGTGCTGGTCACATCGGTGCTGCAGACCTCGGCGGGCCGCATGATCTTCGCGAAGCCCAAATCTCTCAGTGACCGGCAGGAGCAGAATGGAAACCGACTACAGGCCCAGCCCTGAGACCTACGGCTTGATCGTTGGCGCCGGATCGGGTGGCCGATTCGGCCGCAGCAAGGCGTTCTTCACCTGGCACGGCGAGCCGCTGATCGCGTCAGCGGCTCGCCCTTTCCTGCATAGCGATGGCATCGACGGCGTCGTCCTGGTGGTCCGCCCAGAGGATCTCGAGGCGGCACAAAAGCTTGCCGCGGGCTTCCAGAAGCCGACCTCGGTCGTTGTGGGAGGGGAGACCCGCAGCGCGTCCGTTCGCGCGGGCCTGGCAGCCCTGCCTGCATCGGTGCGCCGCGTCGCCATTCATGATGCGGCTAGACCCCAGGTATCGCAGCGTCTTATGACGCGGCTGCTCAGGGCCGACGGCTGCTGCGTCATCCCGCGCTTGCCACTGCACGACGCCCTTCACCGGGATCCGGCCGCGGGAGGCGGCAGCGTGCCGCGAGCCGGCATCTGGCGCGTCCAGACGCCGCAGGTGTTCGACCGGACACTGCTCGAGCGGGCGCATGAGGGAGACCCCGAAGCCGCGGACGATGGAGAGTTGGCCTTGCGGCTCGGCGCCCACGTGACCTACGTCGACGGCGAGGAGGAGAACATCAAGGTGACCACGCCAGACGATGTTGCGCGGCTCGACCGGGGGGCCGCCGGGCTGCGCGTCGGCCACGGCTTTGACGTGCACCGGCTCGAGAGTGGGCGCCGGCTGGTGGTTGCGGGGGTGGAGATTCCGGCGGAGCGCGGAGCGGTCGGGCATTCCGACGCGGACGTCGTCTGCCACGCACTCATGGACGCCTTGCTTGGGGCGGCCGGGCTGCCCGATATCGGCTATTACTTTCCGCCGGGCGATCCCGCCTACGCGGGGGCGGACTCGATCGGGCTGCTGCGACAGGTGATGGACAAGGTGCGGGCCGAAGGCTTCCAGGTCGGCAATGCCGACTGCACGATCGTGCTGGAGCGTCCCAAGGTGGGGCCGTATCGCGAGAGGATGCGCGCGATCCTGGCCGAGGCCCTCGGCATCGAGCCAGGCGGTGTGTCGATCAAGGCCACGACAGCGGAAGGCCTTGGGCCCCTGGGGGCAGGCGAGGGCGTCGCCGCCTGGGCTGTGGCGACTCTTTACAGCGGCTAGTTATTGCCACCTGCCGACTGCGCCGATGCGGCAAGATAGGGGAGCAGGCGGGGCTGGACGGGGGCCCTTCACGTACGGCAGGCGGCGGCGCCGGAAGCGGCCGTCTGGCGTTGACGAGGGATGGGTCCATGCTGCAAAATGAAGCACCAAAGGCGAGGACCGGAGAGAGTAGCCGCCTCGAGTCCGCTGCAGAGAAGACGGCCCAGGCTGCAAGCCGTCTGCGGCGCGAGCGGTGAAGTGCGTCCGGGAGCCGTGTCGGCGAGCGGTGTCGCCAGCCGTCACCGGAGTGGGCCACGTGAACGGCCTCTGAGCGACGGCTTGCCGTCGGAAGCAGAGTGGAATCGCGGACCGACCGCCTCTGGGCGTCAACGGTCCGCGCGCGTTTCAGGGGGAGGAATCGCGGTGTTGGCGACACTGCGCGAGGATGTTCGCACCGTCTTTGAGCGCGATCCGGCCGCCAAGAGTACACTGGAGGTGATCCTCACCTACCCGGGGCTCCATGCGCTCTGGTTCTACCGCGTCGCCCATCGGCTGTACCTTGCCCGGCACTTCGTCATGGCGCGCGCGACTTCGCAGTTTGCGCGCTTCCTGACGGGCATCGAGATCCATCCTGGCGCCCGGATCGGCCGGCGGCTGTTCATCGACCACGGCACCGGCGTGGTGATCGGCGAGACGACCGAGGTAGGCGACGACGTGACGCTGTACCAGGGCGTAACGCTGGGCGGCACGGGCAAGGAGCAGGGTAAGAGGCACCCTACGATTGGCGACCGCGTGATGATCTCCTGCGGCGCACGGGTCCTGGGTGCGATCACGATCGGCCACGACTGCAAGATCGGCGCCGGGGCGGTGGTGGTGAAGTCCGTGCCCCCCGACTGTACGGTGGTCGGGATTCCAGGCCGCATCGTCCGCGTCGGAGGACGACCGGTCAGGGGTGTGGACCTGCAGCACGGAGACCTGCCCGATCCGATCACCGAGGCCATCCTGCGGATGACCGCGCAGATTGACCGCCTGGAGGCACGGATCGCTGTCCTGGAGGGAAGCGGGGAACGCGATGACATCAACATCGATACGTCTCTATGACACACTGACCCAGCAAAAGCGCCCGTTCGTGCCTCTGGAGCCGGGGCGCGTGCGCGTCTACGCCTGCGGCCCCACGGTATACCATCACCTGCATATCGGGAACTTCCGGTCCTTTGTCATCTTCGACACGCTCGGGCGCTTCTTGCGGCGGGAAGGGTTCGAGGTGCAGTTCGTCCAGAACTTCACCGACATTGACGACAAGATGATCCAGCGCGCCAACGAACTCGGCGTCGGGGTGCCAGATCTGGCGGAACAATTCATTGCGCAGTATCGGGAGGATGCCGCGGCGCTCGGCGTGGAACCGCCCTATGAGTCGCCGCGGGCCACAGAGCACGTGCCGGAAATCATTGCGCATATCGAAGGGCTTCTCGCCGCAGGGCTCGCCTATGTCCTGGAGGGCGACGTGTATTTCCGGGTCGGGTCCTTCCCGGACTATGGCAAGCTTTCGCACGAGTCGCCCGACGAGCGCCTGGCAGGCGCTCGCATCGAGGTGGACCAGCGCAAGGAGGACCCTGCGGACTTCGTGCTCTGGAAGTCGAGCCGCCCCGGCGAGCCCAGCTGGCCGTCGCCGTGGGGCCCGGGGAGACCCGGTTGGCACATCGAGTGCTCCGCCATGGCGCACTGCTACCTCGGGGACACGGTGGACATCCACGCGGGCGGGATGGACCTCATCTTCCCGCACCACGAGAACGAGATCGCCCAGTCCGAGGGCCTGCTGCACAAGCCCCTCGCCCGTTACTGGATGCACGTGGCCATGCTGACGATGGACGGTTCGAAGATGTCGAAGTCGCAGGGCAACATCGTGCCGCTCTCCGAACTCCGCCAGCATTACCGGCCGCAGTCCATCAGGCTCTTCCTGCTCAGTGCGCATTACCGAACGCCGCTCGCGTTCCGCGAGGAACTCGTAGCCGCCAGCCAGTCCGCGCTCGAGCGCATCGAGAACTGCCTCGCGCGCCTCGACCATCTGCTGCCGCATGCGGCCCGGGATGTGCGCGGCGACCAGTCCTACCTGGAACGCCTGGAGCGCGCGGAGCGCGAATTTGAGGCGGCCTTGGCCGACGACCTCAATACCGCGCAGGCTCAGGCGGTGCTGTTCGACGTGGTGCGAGAAGCCAACGCCACCCTGGACGTCGACACGGCCCAGACCGTGATCGAGCGCACGCGCAACTTCCTGGTCGACAGCCTGGCGACGATGGGGATCGACCTTAGCGGCGGCGAGGAGCAGCTCGGTGCGGACGTGGATCGCCTGATCGCCGACAGGGAGAGGGCCCGCCAAGCCAAGGACTACGCCCAGGCAGACCGCATCCGCGATGAGCTGCGGGACCGCGGCATCGTCCTGGAGGATACCCCGCAGGGCGTCCGGTGGCGTCGTGGCTGAGCGGGAACGGCCTAGCAGGCCGACGGCACCGCGGCGCACAGGCAAGGGACCCGGCCCCGCTCGGCCCGGCGGTTTCCGGGGGCCGACCCCGCGCGGGCGCGAAGTGACCAAGCCTTCCCGTGTCCAACCCACCGCGGCACCGCGGTCGCTGCCGCGCGAGGCGCCACGGGACGAGGAGAAGGAACTGCATGTGGCGGGGCGCCGGGCCGTGCTCGAGGCATTGCGCTCTGGCCGCACGATCAACCACCTGTACATCGATCAAGTAACCCCCGCCGCGGCATTCGCGGCCATCTTCGAAGCAGCAAACCAGCGAGGTCTGCATGCAGAGGCAGTGCCGCGCCAACACCTGCAAATGCTGGCAGGGGAGCATCATCAAGGCGTGGTGGCGATCTGCGCACCGATCGCATATGTGGATATCGATGACCTGCTGGCCCGTGTGCAGGCGGCACAAGGCCCGGCGTTGCTTTTGGCCCTGGATGGTGTGCAAGATCCGCAGAACATCGGCAGCCTCATCCGCACGGCGGAGGTGGCGGGGGCGCAGGGCATTCTGCTGGCGGAGCGCCGCTCCGGTGCCGTGACGTCCGCCGTCGTCCGGGCTGCTGCGGGAGCGGCGCTCCATCTGCCCGTGGCGCGCGTCAAGAACCTGCACCAAGCGATCGATCGCCTGCAGCGCGAGGGCATCCAGGCGGTGGTGGCCCATCCCGTGGCGGAGCGCATGGTCTACGATGCCGATCTCACGGTGCCTACGGTGATCGTCGTCGGGGGCGAGGGCAAGGGTGTCGGCGAACTGATGCGAAAGAAGGCGGATGCGGTCGTTCGCTTGCCGCAGGTCGGGCAGGTGGGGTCCCTGAATGCCGCCGTCGCCGGAGCTGTGATGCTTTATGAGGCCGTTCGTCAACGGCTTTCCGCGGCGGCTCGTCCTTGACGCATCTTTAAGCATTCCCTTATAATACGCCTTAGTACCGTGGGTCCTCGGGTCCGCGAGATCAATTCGTGATGCCTGGCTCACAGTCGTGTGGACGGAGGCGAGGTATCGTGAGCCTAAGCGCTCAACGCGAGGCAGTCAGCGAATATGATCTGATGGTCGACGAGGAAATCGTCGAGTTTGCCAGGGATGGCAGCCATATCGCTCTTGAATTCCTGATCAACAAGTACAAGAACTTTGTGCGCGCCAAGGCACGGTCTTATTTCTTGATAGGGGCCGATAGGGAAGACATCATCCAGGAAGGTATGATCGGTCTCTATAAGGCCATCCGGGATTACCGCAGCGATAAGCTGTCATCGTTCCGCGCCTTTGCGGAGCTCTGCATCACCCGTCAGATCATCACGGCGATCAAGACGGCCACCCGGCAGAAGCACATTCCGCTCAACTCGTACGTGTCGCTGAACAAGCCGATCTACGAGGACGACTCCGATCGCACGCTGCTGGACGTGATTTCGGGCACCAAGGTCTCGGACCCTGAGGAGCTCGTCATCAACCGCGAAGAGTTTGGCGACATCGAGGAGAAGATGGGCGAGATCCTGTCAGAACTCGAGTGGCGCGTCCTCATGGCCTATCTGGACGGCAAGTCCTATCAGGAGATCGCGGTATCGCTCAGCCGGCACGTGAAGTCCATCGACAACGCTTTGCAGCGCGTGAAGCGCAAGTTGGAACGGTACCTCGACCTGCGCCGTCAGGCGCCAGAAGACGCCTAAAGAGCAGCAGAAGACCCCGGGCGATGTCCGCCCGGGGTCTTCTGCTGCCTTAGGGCTTCTGCATCGACCAGAGATAGCGGGCCAGTGCGGCGGACTGGGCGTCGCTGAGCGTGCCTGGGTCGTTGAAGGGCATGTTCTTCTTGACGAAGCTCTGCAAGGATGCCTGCGTCGTGAAGCGCGCACGTAGGCCGGCGTCCAGCTTTGGCGCTGAGGCGCCCACCCCGCCAGGGCCGTGACAGACCTGGCACTTCTTCTGGAAGAGCGCAGCCGCGGCGGCGTTGCTGCCCGTGGGGTTGCCGCTGGCCGTCGTGGTGCCTGTCGTGCTGGGCGAAGGCGGCGGTGGTGCCTTCTTCTTCGATGTGGCGCCTCCGGACGAGCCGGACGATGTGGAGGATCCGGACTTGCTGGACTTCGATCCGGATTTCGACGAGCTGGACTTCGAGCTGGACTTCGACGAGCCAGACTTGCTGCTGGATTTCGAAGAGCCAGACTTGGAGGACGTGGACTTGCTCGCGGACTGCGAACTCTTGCCACCTGACGCGGAACCTTGCTTGCTTGAACCGCAGCCGGAGAAGACGATGCCGGAGCCAAGGACAACTGTCAACAATAGTGCCTTCCAGCGCATGCTCTAGCCTCCCGGCCTAGCATGACCGCTGGTTTCGCGGGGCATGCGCTTGCCCCGCCCTGCGGGCCGATGCTATGCTGACTGAGTCTAAGCTGGCGTAGCTCAATCGGCAGAGCAGCTGATTTGTAATCAGCAGGTTGTCGGTTCAAGTCCGACCGCCAGCTCCAAGTGCAAGTACAACGAAACCCGCCACAGAGGCGGGTTTCGTAGCGTGCGCGGACCCTTGCGCTGTAAGGCGATAGCACCGAGTTCGTGCGCGTCACCATGAGCCGTCACCACGAGAGGAACTGGGTATGTGTGGCTCTGTTCGGCGCCGATACCTGCAACCGTCGACTGGGTGAGTCGGTAAAAGGGAGAGTCCGCCAAGTGTCGAAGCTTAGTCACCAACTTGGCGGTAGCACGCTCTCAGGCGATCCAAGCTGCACTCAGCACACATGAGTGGCAAGCCCTGCCGCCGGTCACTGAAAGCCCGGTCCCCGCGCTTACCGCCTGGATCGCGTCCTTGAAAGGCGACGCCCTGACTGAGGAAAGTCTCGTAGACCCTGATGAGCATAAGAAAGTGCAGGACCGGCTGACCGAGCTCCAGGCAAGGCAACTGCTATCGACGAGCAGGGATGACCTGCGGCACTGGCGCAGTCTCTCAGCGCGCAAGACCGATCTTGAGTTTTCGAAAAACTCTCTGGTGACCACCCGGATTACAACCAAGGTGAACGCACTAATGACGACTGTGGTTACCGAAGCTTTTCGCAGCCAGTTGGACTCGGAGCGTGCCGCTTTACGCTGCGACCACATACCCTTGCAGCTTGACAGTCGCGGTGACCGCGGACGAACACTTTTGCACTTGGGTCTTAGTGGTGCCGCGGGTAACACCCATGTGGGCCATGTGCTCAGTGAAGGTGAACAACGTGCGGTGCCCTTGGCGTTCTTCTTTGC
This sequence comes from Bacillota bacterium, assembly GCA_021793315.1. Classification (GTDB taxonomy): domain Bacteria; phylum Bacillota; class Sulfobacillia; order JAJZYS01; family JAJYTV01; genus JAJZQO01. The sequence continues at coordinate 27,158 of JAJYSZ010000042.1, forward strand.
AGAAATCGGCACCGACAATCACGATGGGGGAATCGTGCTTGATAAGCCAGTGTCTTCGCTGGACCATCAACGCCTGCAGTACACCGCTCAACGACCTACCCTTTACCTACATCTCGGCTGTCATGAGTTAACAGGTTAAGCACGAATTAGGAGCAAGGAACTACCAACTCGCATGGCGAAGACAGGGGGCCAGGGAGGGGTCCGCGATCAGCGATGTGAGACATGGGCTGTGCACGAGTGCGGACGGGCGGAATTTGGTGATGCACGGCTGACGCAGC
>JAJYSZ010000043.1 GCA_021793315.1 Bacillota bacterium
GAATATGAGCGGTTGTCCATGCGGCGTCGGCCGGCAAGCACACTGTATGAATTGATCGCCTCATCGCCACTCAAGGGACTGGACTTAGATCTAGAGCGTTCGCAGGACCTTGGCCGGGATGTCGAGCTATGACAGAGGGCTACCTGGTCGACACAAACGTGATTTCGGAACTAGCCAAACCCTCCCCGCAAGCAGGGGTGCGCCAATGGGCGCAAGAGGCCGACCCCAACTCCCTCTTTATCAGCGTGATCACCGTCGGTGAACTGAGAAAGGGCATTGTGCTGCATCCGGATCCTGTACGGCGCGCTCGGTTGGACAAGTGGAAACGTGACGTTCTCGCCAATTGGTTCGCCGGCCGCATTCTCGACATCACCGATGACATCGCGGAGCGTTGGGGCGAGTTATCCGCTCTCTCCCAACAAGCCGGCCATCCGCTGCCCGTCCTAGACCTTCTGCTGGCAGCAACGGCCGCCGAGCACCGCCTCACTGTCGTAACCCGAAATGTGGCGCACTTCCGAGGCGTGGGCGTCGACGTGCTGAGTCCATGGCTCTAGTGAGCCCCGGCGCTGACTCTTCGCTCACCACCAACCAGTCCCAGTCGTCACCCTAGAACAGGGTGACGACCCCTTGAACGGCTATCACGAGGTTCAGGCGAGTGCGAGCCTTTGCCGCGGGCATGTCGACGCACGGAATCTCTTCGCCCGGCTTTACGGCGGGCGAGTGTAATCTACGCTGGCGATGAGGTTGTGACGATCGGAGCGGACCTGCGTCAACAGGTCCGCTCCAACTTGCTCCTTCCCCAGCCGTCCCTTCGCCCCGGATTTACGCGCTACCGCCCCTACCTCCTGCCCAGACATCATCAGGGCGCCCGCCTCTTCTAGGCGGACGCCCTGTCTGTCTCTTGGTCTCATTTACCCCGAGCGATTCGGCGCCTGTCTGTCGCATAGACCTCAAGCACCTACACTCTTGGCGCCAATCTGGCGGTGAGGTCGTGAACCCGGCCGCCCAGCAGGCGCCAGGGACAGCTGCAGCCGAGGAATTCACTCAGGCAGAACGGACGTGACCGTTCCAGAGGGGGGTCGGTCACGCGTGCGTCGTTTGCTCATCGGCGGCACCGTGTTTCTCGGCAAGCACATTGCGGAGGCTGCTCTCGCGGCTGGCCATGACGTCACCTTGTTCCACCGTGGGCAGCACGGCAGGCGCCTCTCCAGAGGCCTGACCCTCGCTCCCAGGCGGTCCTCGCCTAGGGAGCCAGGTGTCTCACGAGCAGCGCGATCACTTTTGCCGCCTGGGCTCTCGTTGTCGGCGCAAGCGGCTTGAAATCGCCGTCCGGGAAGCCCGCCATGTATCCCGCGGCCACGACCGCGCCGACACTGGCCGCCGCCCAGGACGAGATGCTCCCGCTGTCCCGGAACCGCGCCGCCCCGCCCGCAGGCAGCTTTAGGGCGCGAGCGAGCATGGTCGCCATCTCCTCGCGCGTCACCGGCTGCTCGGGGCTGAAGGTCGTCGCCGAGGTCCCCTGCACCATGCCCGTCTGCACCGCCGCGGCCACGTAGGGCGCGAACCAGTCGCCCGGCGCGACATCCTCGAACCTGCTCGTCGCCGCGCTGCTGGCACCGCCCAGGGCGGCAAGGACGAGGAGCTTCACGAACTGCGCCCTCGTCAGGGTGGCGGCGGGACGGAAGGAACCGTCCGGGAAGCCCCCGGCAAGCCCCGCCGCGAGCAGCGGTTCGATGTAGGGGTAGGACCAGGAACTGGCCGGGACGTCCTTGAACGCGGCCGTCGAGGTCAGGGCGACAAGGGTCGCCGGACCGCTGACGTAGGCGCTCGCGGTGTTCGCGGTGGCGTCGACGCTGGTGGGCAGGTACCGCCAGGTCCCCTGGGCGAGGCGCGCCCAGAGTGAGACGCTCCTGGCATCGGTTCCGTCGCTCAGGTGGACGACGGCCACCTCGGGCCGGCTGAGCTCGGCGCCGGCCATGGTGAAGACATGGCTGGCCAGGCTGAGCCCTGACGGCAGCCCGCTCGGCGCCGACGTGCTCTCCGAGACCTCCAGTGTGCCGGTGCCCGGCACCGCTCCGGCCGGCAACGTCAGGGCGAAGTCGCCGTCGGCGGTGGCGAGTGTCCCGCCTGCGCTGCCGACCCCGCCGGAACTGCCGGCGCCGCCAGCACTGCCGGAGCCGCCGGAGGTCACCGGGCGCGCGGCCAGGGTCACGCCCGCGACGGTATATTCGCTCAGGTGCGGCAGGAGCGCGGTGATGGTGCCGTTCCCCACCTCGAGGACGCTGACGCCCTTGTTCGTCCAGACCGCCGGGGACTGGGACGTGTCGAGCCAGACCACCTCCGGTACCTGGCCCGCGGTGAGCAGCGACGGCTCGTACTCGAGCGTGATCTCGATCCCGGGATTCGTGGTCTCGGCGGAATTGCCGTCAAAGAGCGTGGCCGCCTGCCCGCTCGTCTCCACGTCGACGATCGGACCCGCGATCACGGCCTGGCTTACGATGTCCGAGGCAGTCGTGGTGATCTCGATGCCGCTCGACGACCCGATCAGGTTCTGCGCCTGGGCCTGGGCGATCAGCTTCGCGGTGATGTCGCCCGCCACGGCGGGGGCCTGCCCCACCGGCGTCGTGAGGTTCAGCGCGATGGGCGCCCCCGCCCCCACGGTCGCGCTCACCTCACTGACGCTCTCGGCCGTGACGGTGAGCGGCAGGCTGGACGCGGGGCCGAGCACGGTCGGATCCGGCGCCGTCACGCTGCCCGTGGCGGGCAACGCGGCCGCGAAGAGGACGCTCCCCTTGCCCTGCGCCGTGCCCGCGCTCGTCGTCGCGTTGGCGGTGACGCTCACCTGCTCGGCCGACGTGTCGGTCACGAAGACGCTGGCGGTGCCGGTCGCATCGGTCACGGCGGTCACCTCGGACAGCGTCGCGGAGCCCGACGTGCTGAAGCGCACGGTCTGTCCGGCCTCCGGCTGCCCGCTAGGGTCGAGGAGAACGGCGGTCACCTCGGCGGCGCCGCCCGCCGGGACAGAGGCCGGGCTCACGCCGAGCGCGAGCGTCTGGGACGCGCCGGCGTACGTGTACTGACTCGCGGCCGAGACAGGGCTCAGGCCCGCGGGCGACGTCACGGTGACGTCGACGAGACCGCTGCCCGCGGGCGGCGTCGCCGTGATGAGGGAGTCGTTCACGACGGTGAACTCAGCGCCGACGCCGCCGAAGTCCACGGCGGTGGCCCCGCTGAAGCCTCCCCCCGTGATGCGCACCGTCCCGCCGCCCGCGGCCTTGCCGCTGGTCGGGGCGATGCCCGTGACCGCGGGGCCGCCCACCAGCGCGACGATCCCTTCCTGCGCGCAGTAGGTCGGCGCGTTCAGCTCGGTGTCCGAGAAGGACGCGCTCGTCACGTAGACGCCAGCCGCGCTCCCCGCCGCACCGACGCCCGTGACGTCGACGATGGCGAGGACCGAACTGCCGCTCAGGCCCTGCGTGCTGGCCCCGGAAAGCTCGATGGTGCCAGAGGGCGCCCCCGCGAGGTTCTCGGAGAAGTTCTGGAAGTCCGGGCCCGCCCGGGCGCCCGTCACGGCGGCGAGCGCAGGATCGAACTGGACCGTCAGCTGGTAGCCCGCGAGCGGCAGCCCCAGCGTGTCGGCGGAGATCTGGATCGGCGTCGTGTCGCCGACGCCGACGTCGGCCGAGGAGATCGAGATCTGCACCCCGCAGCCGGCCGCCTGCGCCGCGGTTGCGGGGAATGCGGCCGGGAGCGCCCCCGCGCCGAGCGCGGCCGCGAGCACCAGGAGAGCACCTTCACGCAGCCGCTGCCTCAGGCCATTCACGACCGGCCCTCTCCCCTCATGGCTTCTTCGGCTGCGGCTCGTGCTGTGCGATCTCCCCCGAAATCTGGGAGAAGGTGTCCGGGTAGAGCTGCAGGAGGTTCCCCGCCTCCTCCCACCCGTACCCCAGCTCGTAGAGGTCCCAGGCGACCTCCGCCTCGCTGTAGCCCCAGTACTGCAGGACCGTGCCGGCCTCGATCGCGCTGTAGCCCGCGTGCTCCATCGACTGCAGCGCGTCCATCCGGCTCGGGGCGACACTGTCGATCCCGTCGGCGGTCGCGTCGAGGCCGTAGGAGCCGACGGCGGTGTAGAACGCGGCGGCGATCCCGTCGAGCGACGCGCTGATCGGAGGGGCCTGCAGCGCCGACACCACCTGGCTCGGCGTGAAACCCGCCGCGGCGAGCGCGTCCACGAGATTCTCGCCGTACGGGTCGATGCTCCCCGGCTGCACCACTGGTGCCACAACCGGCAGGTGGAAGATGCCCGCGGGATCGTAGAGGGCCTGCGTGATCTGCCCGAGGCTGAAGCCGGCCGTCGCCATCGCCTCCGCCACCGTCCCGGGGCCTGCCTGGGTGACGTCCTCGAAGGCGGTCAGGGCATCCGTCGCGCTGAACGTCCCCGGCGCGCAGACGCCGAACCCGCTTGCGCTGCCGCTGCACGTGTACGCCTGGTAGAGTGCCGCCATCAGGGCGTCGTAGATGTCGGACGTGCCCGAGGCGGCGGCCGTCGCGTCGTAGGCGGCGGCGCCGATGTCCTGCATGGAATAGCCGCTCTCGAGCATCAGGACGGCCTGCTGGGCGGCGGTGTAGCCATCGGCGGTGAGCAGGGCAGAGGCATCCGCCTCGTGGAAGCTCGCCGCGCCGAGCTGGTTCAGGGCCTCGGCCAGGGCCACGGGATCATCGATGCTGCCATTGGGCCCGAACGCCTGCGCGAGTCCCTGCTGGACTTCGAACGGCTGGATGCCGCCGCCGAGCAGGGTGCTGGCGAGCGCCCGAGGGTCGGTCGAGCCGAGGGCCGCGATGATGTCCGGCACGGCATAACCGGCGGCGGAGAGGTCGGTTGCCTGCTGCGTCGCCGAGCTGACGCCGTACTCGGCCACCAGGACAGCCTTCGCCTGCGACGCCGACGTCTGCAGGGCGACGCGCAGTCCCTGCACGGCGGCCTGCGCGCCGATGCCCGCGGCCTGCAGGTTCTGGGCGATGACGTTTGGATCGGTCTCCTGGAAGGCCTGCATCAGGGTCGTGACGATCGTGGCGGCGTCGTAGCCGTACCCCGCCATGCCGCCGGCCACGTAGACGGGCGCGTTGACGCCGCCCGCATTGGCGATCGCCGCGGAAGCGTCCGACACCTTCGCGACGCCGGAGCTCACCAGGGTGGTGAGGAGCGTGCCCGCGTCATCGTAGTTGGCCTCGAGCGCGATGACGATGTCGTCGAGGGAGTAGCCCGCCGCCTGCAGGGTCGCGGCCGTGCCGTAATCGGGCGAACCGTACGCGGACTTGAGGTCCGCCGCCGCCGCAGTCGCGCTGTAGCCCTGCTGGCGGAGCGTCGAGAGCGCCTGCGTCAGCGAGAGGCCCGAAGCGGTCAGGTAGGCGGCGATCTCCGGCAGGCTGTAGCCCCCCTGGCTGAGTGCGGCCGCCTGTGGGCCGTTGCCGGTGATGCTGTACGCCTGCAGTACATCCGTCATGATCGCGGGGAGGCTGCCGTCCGAGAGGCGGCCCGCGCCGTGCAGGGCCTGCAGCGTCCCGGTCGCGCTGAGCCCGAACGTCGTCTGCAGGGCGCAAAGGAGGCTGAGGCGGCAGGAGCCGTTCGTCAGCACCTCGAGCGGCGACAGCCCGGCCGCCTGCACGATCGGGACGAAATCCCCGCCGGGCAGGGCGTAGACGGCTTTCAGGGCCCCTGCCACATCGCCGACGCCGTACGGCAGGTTGGGCCCGAGCATGGCCTGGCCCGCCGCGCTCGGCGTCGCGCCGAAGTAGCTCTCCAGCGCCTGGGCGACGTCGGTGGGGCTCAACGATGCGCCGCTCTCCGCGACGTTCGCCAGCATGGCGGTCACCTGCGAGATCGAGAGACTGCCGCCCTCGGCCCGTTCGACGGCCACCGTGGCCGCGGTGGCGCTGTAGCCCGCACTGGCCAGAATGCCCACCGCCCCGCCCGGGTCGCCGCCCGCCAGCGAGAGGGCCACCGCGGTGACGTTCGCCGGGCTGAACCCGGCCTGCTCCAAGGTGCCGATGACGTCCGCCGCGCTTGTCACGCCGATGCCCGCGAGCACCGGCAGGAGCTGCGATGCGCCATCGCCGAAGGTGGCCTGCAGCGTCTCCGCCACCTCGACCGGCGTCGCACCGGCATCGGCGAGGGCAAGGCCGGTGAGATCGTCGCTCCCGGTTCCGACGCCCGCCGCGGCATACCAGCCCCGGAGCACCCCGGCCGTCTCCGCGAAGGAGTAGCCGCCCCCGACGAGCGCCTGCCCGAGAGCCCCGCCGCTCGTCGGGTTGTAGACCGTCTCGAGCAGCTGCGCCGCGTCCTGCGCGCTGCAGAGGCCGCCGCAACCGCTTGCCTTCAGGTTCTGCGCCGCTGTCGCGGCCGGTGCGATGGTGCCGCTGGAGGCGAAGAGCGCGGGCCAGGCCGCCGCGACCGCCGCCGTGTCCCCACCGCCGCCGAGGCCCATCATCGCCTGGAGCGCCGTCGGGAAGGGCACCCCGGCCGCCGTAAGGTCCGGCCCGAGGACCGCCTCGCTGCCGGGGAACTGATTGAGCAGCGCAGACGCGGTCTCCTGGGCGCTGAAGCCGGCGGCGACGAGCGCCCCCGCCAGCGTCGCCTCGTCGGTGAACCCTGCCGTCGCCAGCAGCGAGAGCATCGCGTCAGCGGAAGGCTCGAACGGGAGTGCGGCCGCCGCGACCTCTGCCGCGCTGGCGGAGTAGACCTGCACGGCGGCCTGGGCCACGTCCGATGCGCTGTAGCCCGCATTGCCGAGCATGACGCTGGCGAGGCCGGGATCCGTCACCCCTTGGGCCAGAAGCTGCTGGGCGCTGTCGCTCGCGGAGAAGCCGGCTTGCTCGAGGGTCTGCGCGAGCACCGGCGGATCGGCGAGATCGAAATCCGCGACGAGCGCCGCGGTGACCTCCGACGCGCTGTCGCCCGCCGCCGCCAGCCGTGCCGCCGCATCGCCCGAATCGGAGCCATAGGCGCTCCCGAGCGCCCGCGCGGTGTCGGTCGGAGAGAATCCCGCGGCCTGCAGCGCCGCGACCGCCGCCGGCTCCGTCTCGCCGACGACGTCGAGGAGTGCGATGGCCACGTCCGATGCATTGAAGCCGTTCTGCTCGAGCAGGGCGGCCATTGCCGCGTCGGTCTCGCCGTACGTCGCTTCGAGTCCCGAGGTGATGCCGACGGCGTCGCCGCCGGCAGCCCTTAGCACGGCTGTCGCCTGTGCGGCCGTCTCGGACGGGAAGGCCGCCTTGAGGGCCCCCACGATGGGATCCGCGCTCTCGCCCAGGCTTTGCAGCAGCGGCACGAGCCCCGCGTCCGTCGTACCGGGGAAGGCCGCGACGAGCGCCTTCGCGATGTCGCTCAGGCCGTAGCCGTCGCCCGCGAGGATGGACGCCACCTCCCAGTCGGGCATGGAGGTGGCGAGGTAGGTCGCGACGCCGGTCGCGGAGGTGTCCGTCGCACTGAAGGCCGCGGGCCCGCTGAACTGGTACGCCGCGAGCTGCAGCCCGAGCGTGTAGGTGTCACCCGGGGCGAGCGGCGAGAGCACGGTGTAGCTCGTGGCGCCGGCCTGCGTTCCGAGAGCGATCGCCAGCGAGCCGGCCGAATCCGTGAGGTTCAGGATCAGGAGCCGCCCGCCCGGCAGCGCCTGACTCAGGTCGAGGGTGAAGCCGACCGGCGTCGGACCATAGACCGACGCGCTGACGCTCACGGGACTCACCGTGAAGCTCGGCTGCGACGTGAAGGCGACGCTCGGGTCCTGCAGGTAGAGCGTGTAGCCCTCGGGCGGGAGGTCGGCGGACGCGCTGTAGGTGGCGCCGTTGTCGCTCGTCGTGAGGCTGCTTACCCCCAGCATGCTGCCGTCCTGCCCCACGACGTAGACGTCCTGGGGCGTGAGCCCGGAGACCGCCGGATTCAGGCTGAGCGTGAAGCCGGAGGTGGAGGCGCCGTACACCGAAGCGGTCACGCTGGTCGCCGGGAGGTAGGCGTAGCCGGGATTGAAGGCGTAGCCGCCCTGCGCCAGGGTGACCTTGACGCCTTGGCTCGGCTGAAGCGCGCTGCCAAGGGTGACGGGATACGTCGAGCCGCCGTCGCTCGAGCTGCCGAGCGTCGCGCTCACGCTCGCCCCGCTGCTCGCGCCCGAGACCTGGATGTCGCTCTGCTCCAGGTTGGGATCGGCAGGCGTCAGGTCGAGCACGAAGCCGTTCGCCGTGACACCCGAGGTCTCGACCGCCTCCGTCTGCGCGGGCACCGCCGCGCTGGCGGACGACTGGAACGTCACGCCCGCCAGCACGGGCGCGACGGTGTAGGTCTGCCCAGGTGCCAGCGCTGCGCTTACTGCGTACTGGTAGCCGCCGTAGAGCGGGGCGACTCCCGTCACGCCGACCGCGTTCTTGGACGCGTCGGTCACGATGACGTCGGACGGCGCAAGGCCGCTCACGGGGACGTCGAACGCCAGCGTGAAGCCGCTCGTCGACGGGTCGAAGGCGGACACCGTGACGGGCAGGCTGAACGCGCCTGGCTCCGTGAACGTGTAGCCAGCATCCTGCACCGTGAGGCTGTAGCTCTGGCCGGCGGCGAGCTCCTCGAAGACGTTGCCGTTCGTGTAGCCCAGGATCGGCACCGACTGCCCGTTGGCGGTCAGGCGGAGCTCCGTGGCGGTCAGGCCGATCGCGGGCGAGGTGCTGACCATGAAACCGCCCGGACTGACGTTGGTGACGTAGACGGTCTCGGGCTCCGGGCCAGCGAACGTCAGGTCGGATGTGAGGGCATCCATGGCGGTCGTCAGGGAGAGCGTGTAGCTCTGCCCAGGCGAGAACTGCGCGCCGGAGGGAAGCGCCAGGGCGTAGCTGGCGCCGTTGTCCGCCGTCGTGCACGAGCCGACGGCGACGGGCTGGCCGGTGGTGGTGTCGGTGAGGGCGACGCTGCCGGCGTCGAGGCCGGGTACGGCGGGGCTGAGCGCAAGGGTGAGTCCGCTCTCGCCGACAGCGTAGACCGTCCCGGCGACGGTCGTGGGCGGCACGGGCACGTCGATCGGCGCACCGAAGTCCGCTCCCGCAGCCGACAGGGTCAGCTGGTAGTCGGCGCCGGGAGAGAGGCCCTGCCCCCCCACCGAGACCGGGTAGCTCGCACCGCCGTCCGTCGAGGATCCAAGCGTAAGGTCGGCGCCGCCACCGGACAGCGCCAGGTCGCTGGACGTGAGACCCGGCGCCGCCGGATTGAAGAGCAGGGTGAAGCCGTCCGTCGTCGCGTTTCCGACGGAGGCGGTGACCGACGTGAGCGGCACGCTGAGCGTCTGCGCCGTCGCGAAGCTGTAGCCGGGTACGCTCAGGGCCAAGGTGTAGCTGCCGCCGGGCGTGAGCGGGGTCCTGGGCGTGACATGGAACGTCGGCTGCGCCGACGTGACCGTAACCGGCACCGTCTGCCCGCTTGCGTCCGTGAGCTGGACGGCGGCGGGTGACAGGGCGGGCGACGGCCAGCTCAGGGTCAGGTCGAAGCCCGTGGACCGAACGTTCGCCACCTGCCAGCCGACAGGGATGGCTGGCAACGCGACCGTGCCCAGCGCTCCGAGCGTCTGCCCCCCGACCACCGCAGCGATCGTGTAGGTCTCCCCCACCTGCAGCATGGCCGAGACGGAGTAGTGGGCGCCGTTGTCCGGGCTCGCGGCCCACTGAACCGGCACCGTGCCGCCCTGGCCGTCCGTCAGGGCGAAGTCCGAGGCGGACAGGTCCGAGACGGGCACCGAAAGGTCTAGCGAGAAGCCGTTGGCCGTGACGTCCTGGGCCGTCACCGCGAGCTTGGGCACCGAGAAGGACAGGGAAGCCGGAGTGAACGCGAGGGGCAGGTTGCTCGGCGGCGAGATCGTCAGGGTGTACGAACCGCCGAACGCCGTGGCGGCCGAAAGCGCGTAGTTCCGGTAGTCGATCGAGCTTGCGGAGGTCACCGTGACGTCATGTCCCGCGGCGTCCTTCAGATGGAAGTCCCCGGCCGTCAGGTCGACCGCCTGGCCGAGTTGCACGCTCAATCCGCCGTAGTTGACGCCAGTCACCTGCGCCGTGACCGGCTGCGGCACGTAGAAGCCGCCCGCCGGCGTCACGAAGTCGAGGCCCAGGGAAGGCGCGGACACCTGCTCGAGGTAGAACTGTCCCGCGGAGAGATCCGCGCTCGCGTGATAGGTGGACCCGCCGTCGGATGTGGTCAGGGACGTGATCGGAACGGCTCCCTGGCTGCCGCTCAGACGGACTTCGCTCGCCGTGAGACCCGGCACGGGCTGGGTCAAGGTCATGGTGAAGCCGCTCACGCTCGGCGACTGCGCGCCGACGTAGACGAGGTTCCCCATCGGCACGACGAACGGCACGGCGGCGCCGAAGTCGTACCCCGGCATGGATACCGCCACCGTGTAGGAATCGCCGGGAGCGAGGTTGCCCTCGACGGTATACGTCTTCCCAGCGTCGGCGACGGTCGGCGAGACCGAGGTCGTCGCGACCAGATTCCCCTGGCTGTCGCGCAGGGTGACATCCCCCGCGGTGAGCCCCGGCACCAGCGGGTCGAAGCCAAGCTGCAGGCCGCCGCCCGTCGCGGTCGCGGTGACGGTGTCGGTCGCGGGCGTCGAGGGTACCTGCACCGCGAGCGGGCTGCCGAAGTCGTAGCCCTGAAGCGCCAGGGTCAGCGTGTAGCTCTGGCCCGCCACCAGCGCGGCGGCGACGATGAAGGTGGTGCCCGCGTCCGGCGAACTGATCGAGGCGATCGGCACGCTGCTGCCGCTCGGCATGCGCAGCGTGAGGGCCGAGGCCGTCAACGGCGCCGTCACCTGCGGGCTGACCTGCAGGATGAAGCCGCTCGGCGAGGCCGACGTCACCGTTGGCGTCTCCGTGATCGGCGGCGCGCTCGGCGTCGTGAAGCCGACCGGGTTGCCGAAGGCGTACCCTGGCAGCGCCACCCCGATCGTGTAGCCGGCGCCCGGCGTGAGGTAGGCGGCCACCGTATACGTGAGGCCGCCGTCGGTCGTGTGGAGGCCCTGGATCTGCACCGGGTTGCCCGTCGAGTCCACGAGCGTCAGGTCCGACGAGATGAGCCGCGGGACAGGACTGCTGAACGCCAGCGAAAACTCGTTGCCGGACGCGGCGAACGCCGTGACGGTGATCGGCAGCGCGGGACTCTGCACGAGGTTCGTGTCCCGCTGGCCGTTCAGGAACTGCAGCAGTGCCACGACGTTGGCAGGCCCGGGCGCGTTGGGCAGGCTCGTGCTGGCTGGAAGCAGCGACGCCAGATTGACCGGGTTCACCTGGCCCGCAGCGCTGCCCGCCGCGAGCCGGCCGCTGAGGAAGCCAAGGGCACCCTCGACATCCGCCTGGGTCACCGGCTGCGCGGAGGTTGGCGAACCATCCGCCAGGTTTACGACCGCGCCGCGCTCGAGGTTGTACGTCACAGGTGCCGGCGGCGCGATGGCGGCTCCGGTCGAGTCCGACAGCGACTGGATGGTCAGGGTCATCGGCACGAGTTGGCCGACGGGCGCCGTGACGACCAGCGAGAAGAACGCGAGCTCGCCTGGCACGGCGCCACCTGAGCCGCTGCCGCTGACCGTCATGGCGCCCGTGGTCGCGTCGGTCTGGAAGGTGCAGGAGTAGGCGGCGGGACATATCACGTTCAGCACCTGGGCCGCCTGCGGGCCAGACGGGGCAAGGGTCATCGAGAAGCTTGAAATGGTGGTGCTGGCGCCGCCCTGGACGACCGCGATGCTGGCGCCGAGGCCGGCCTGCCCCCATCCGCTGCGCTGACTTCCGGTGTCAGGGCGGCGGTAGCGGTGGACTGAGCCGCGGCCGGCACCGCGGAGGTCATGGCAAGCATCAGAACCGACGCGATGACGGCCAAAACCCGTCTACCCAATCCCCCGACCCGGACCTTGCACATGCCCCACGACCTTCCACACGAAGCGCCAATGGCCATCCCGGCCAAACCTAGCCAAGCAAGACTTGGGGTAAATTCTAGTACGGCGCTCATGTTTCCTGCGTGGAACTAAGTGCCCCCGCCCGCCATAACTGCCCTAGCCGGGAACAGCCGGCCGCCGCGCCGCGTCGGCGGCGTTCTACAACCCACGAATCGCCTGGGACTTTCTCGCGGATGGCGTATACTGGAAACAGGAGGCGCGCCATGAAGCGAGTCGCAAGGTTGTGTCTCATGACCATGATGGCCTTCACGATCGCCGGATGCGGTCAGAACACAGCTGGCCAGACAGCCAAGCCGCCGCCGGTTCACGGGCACGCCACCAAGAAGGTGACCTTCCCGGATCCAGCCTCCAGGGCGTGCATGACCGCCTTGAAACCGATGGGCGTCCCGATGGGCACCCTTTACTGGCCAGACTCCGGAGTGTACGGTCCCATCTATAGGCAGGTCAGACTGCCGTCCAGCTTTGTGGGTGGCCCCAAAGCGCAAAGGGGCCGCCAGTCACCCCTCCTGACTGCCTACGAGAACCTCCTCTCTGCCGCGGTTGGCTACCCGCTTGCACCCTATCTTGGTTCCACCGTTCGCGAAGTCGATCTCGCAGGTGGTCCCGATGGCATGTCCGGTTACGTCTGCCTTGAGGACAAGCGCCACGTGATAGGCGTTTGGGGCGAACAGGCCGACTACACCCCGCAGCCCGGGCTCCTCGTCACTGCGAAGGATCAAACATTTCAGAGCTTGGCGGGCACCGATTTCCTGTCCTGGCTCATGAAGAACGGCTACTACCACCCTCGCGCCGTCGCCGACAGCAGTGGCTTTACGGCGGAGCAGGCACTGGAAAACTCGTTTGCCGTCATGAACGATCCGTCGCTTTCCACCAGCCAGAGGACACATCTGCTGGCGACGTACTACGCAACCTCCAGGCTGACCCCGATGCCGCCGCCTCTCGTCGCGTTGGTCCCACTGCAGATCAGTTACCAACCGCCGCTCCCCGGCCCTCGCATCGACCTGAAGACGCAACAGGAGTTCGCTGTAATGCTTTGGCCACATTGGAGCATTTTCCCGCCGCCGTCGGATTATATGGCTGGCAACGGGTTGCAGGGCATGTTCTACACGATGGTTCGCCCCACGGGAACATCGATGTGGAAAATCGGCAGCGAAGGCACTGGCGGCTGATCGCCAACAACGCGGTCAGCAGACACCAACGGCAGCGCCCACCGTCCCCACGTTCCCTCTGCCTTCTTGACCGCGCCCCACAAAGCCTCTGGAGCGGAAGGAAAGAGCCGGTAGCGTCCGGGGCCCAACGCCTGACCAGCAGAGCATCCTTTTACCGGGAGTGCAGTGCCTGTGAAAGGTGCGGCATTGATCCGGGATCAGCCCAATTCCGCTCTGCCCTAGCGGCTACCAGGCCGCCTTGCGCAGCGTCCTGCCCGAAATGACCGGCTCGGGTAGCGGTCAGTAGCCTCCCCGCGGGCCGTCGCCACGGGGGTGGCGATCGGCGCTCCGAAGGGTCACTCTGGCCGCATGTCGAAGGTGTGCGCACAGGGATGCATGGACGCCACCTTGGGATAGGAGGGTGCCAATGCTGCAGGAAGTCCGGCTGCTCTGCACGGGTTACTCGCGTGTCGACTGGTCGATCTACAAGATGGGGAATCCGGCGGGCAGGCTGGTACGGGCGCCCGCATGGATGTACCTGCTGCGCTCCGAGGATGGACTCATGCTTGTCGACACCGGCATGCCGAAGGCATGCATCGGCAATGAGCACTACTTCGACGAGCCGGGTCAGCCGCCCATGATCGTGCCCGAAATGGGCCCCGACGACTGGGTGGAACGCGTGCTGGCGCGCCAGGGACTGCAGGTTCAGGACATCGACGCGCTCATCAGCACGCACTGGCATTTCGACCACGCCGGCGGCAACCAGCTCTTCAAACGGCAACCGATCTACGTGCATCCGCTCGAGATGGAAGCGGGTCGTACCGGCGCCTACCCACCCGAATGCTCGGACCCGTCCCTCGACTATCGGCCGATTGGGGACGGCTTCCAGCCGACGCCTGGAGTGACTCTTCTGCACACGCCGGGCCACACGCCGGGGCATCTCTCCATCTACCTGGAGCCGGCAGGGGCACGTCCGATCCTTCTGACGATTGACGCCGTCTATACGCTCGACAACTGGCAAAGCGACATTCCCGGCGAACAGGAGGACCCCGACACGGGACGCCGCAGCGTTGCGCGTCTCAAGGACGTCGCGCGAAGCGGCGACGCCGCCGTCTTCTTCGGTCACGACCCTGACCAGGAGCACGAGCCGTTCTGGCGGACGCTGAGGGGTTAGGCAGCGGTGATCGGCTGACACTGAGCCCCGTCGCGGGGTAACGCCCGCACGCGCGTCCAATCCGAGTGGCGTCACCTGCAACCCCGATGCAGCCGCAGATTAGGAGCGAATACTCCCTTGTCACAGCACCCTCCCCTCGACTGGCGCCGCATTTGCGTACAGCACCTAAGGACGTGGGTCGACCTCTTGCACGCGGCGTACGCCGGCAATCTAGCCATGGGAATGAACTTCACGGCGGCCACGATGACCATGCAGCGGGGCGAGCAGTTTCTCGCAGATCGTCTCGTGTGGGGCGGCTTCGCCGAAACGCGGCTGGTGGCTACCTTTACGCTGCGACGGGACGAAGAGGGCTGGCACCTCAACCTTCTGGCCGTCCGCCCCGATCAGGGCCGACAGGGATACGGCGATCTCGCGCTCTCAGAGGCGGAAAGGCGCGCACGGAATGTGGGCGCCGCAGAACTGCTTCTGGACACCGCCGCGGAACATCCCTGGCTCGTCGATTTCTACCGGTCGCGTGGTTACGTCGCGTACGGGCACGTGCAAAAGCCCGGAAAGACGTACCGGTCGGTGCTGTTCCGAAAGCCGCTTTGACGCTGCGGTTGCGGTGTGGGTTCCACGCCCGATTCCCTCGCGACAGCCTGCAAGCATGACATGCACTGGGGGCGCGGAACCCCCGCGAAATCTGGCGCCAGTGGACACCTCTCTGAGTACCCACAGCAGCTGGCCGTCTCCAAGACCTCTCTCCCCCGGCGCGTTGCGCCATCGAGCGCAGGGGCGGCTCCATCTCAACCCGTCATCGGCTAGACAGGCGGATGCTTGTTCCTCCCCGCGAAGGCTTACGCTGTGCTCAGGAGGCAGGTCCGACGCTATCTCGTATCTCGGAGCGCGGACAGGTTGTCATTCCAGCCGCACTACGCAAGAAGCTAGGGCTTTGGGCTGGACAGCGGGGTGAGATCGTGGAGACCGATGGCGCGCTGCTGCTGCGCCCTTTGCAGGAGTCCCCACGTCGGCTGCACGCGGACGGCTACAGGGCACAAAGCTGGTCGCGACCCTGCTTGCGCGTCAGGAGGGAGCGTCGGCAGGCAACCGGACAATCGGCGCCATCCAGGAGAACATGACGGCGGTCGACGCCACGTGGGACCGCGTCCTTCGTGCGGCCAAGCTCATGGTTGGGGGCCTCTCCTACGCCGACTGCTTCGCGTGTGGCCTCGCGGCCGAACGTGGCGCCACGCTCCTTTCCGGCGATCCGGAGTTCCCTGGCGCGGACGGCATCGGCGTGATCCGGCCACCAACCTCACAGCGGTAGCAGGGGATAAGACCGCTGCGCAGCCTTGTCTGTGCTTGCGAACCCGAAGGTCAGTCTGGACGCTTCCAGCCACGAGGATCCAGACACGTTCTTCGGCGCATTGCGGTAGCGCCCGCGCAGCGGCTCCTCCTTGGTATGGCAACCTGCGGTGGGCCTAGGCCGAAGTCTCCTTCAACAGCCGCCGCAAGCCACTACCGGAGCGCGTTACGGACTCCACCGGACGCACTGGACTGTTGTTCCGGGCGTACCAGGACGAACTGTGCATGCATGGTCCCACGCAGCACGTGGTCTGCTCACGCCAGCCCGAACCCGGATTTTTCCCTTAAGGAGGAAGCGTTGATGCCCGATACAGCGCTGTTGGTAATGGACGTCCAGGAAGGGATTGTGGAGCGCTTCGAGGCGGCTGCTCCCTACCTTGAGCGGCTGCGCGCGGCGATCAGCGCCGCGCGCGGCGCTGGTGTTCCAGTCATCTACGTGCGCGTCGCCTTCCGGCCAGGCTTCCCGGAGGTCAGCCCGCGCAACAGGTCGTTCTCCGCGATCAAGGAGCGCTCTGCGTCCCTCGCCAAAGGCGCCATCCACCCGGCCCTGGCACCAGAAGAGGGAGACGTCATCGTGACGAAACTCCGCACAAGCGCCTTCACGGGCAGCCACCTCGAAGTGCTGCTGCGCGCCCAGGGGATTCAAACGCTGGTCCTGACCGGCATCGCCACAAGCGGCGTCGTACTGTCGACCTTGCGCGAGGCGGCGGACCGCGACTACCGCCTCGAGGTGCTCAGCGACGGCTGTCTCGACGCCGACGCCGAAGTGCACCGCGTGCTGACGGAGAAGGTCTTTCCGCGTCAAGCTGACGTCATCAGCATCGACGAATGGGTTCGCCGGCTGCAGGGGTGACACGATTCGTTGCATTGGTGGTCGCGTCAGGGCACTAGCCTTTGTGCGTAGTGTTTGGCGCCCAGGCGCCGTGAACGGAGCCCAAGCTGCGTAGGCGGGGCCTGGGAGGGGCCCCAGGCCCAGGCGATCCCCGCCTTGTACATCTTCGTCAGGTTGTGCACTGCGCACTCGACCAGCCGGCTCGCCTTGGCCTTTGCGAGCCCGCGGAACGAAAGCTGTCTGAGGTTGCGCGCCCATTTGATCTGGCAGAACACCCGTTCTGCGGAAGTCTCCCGTCGTTCGTAGGGTTCCTTGCCCCCCTTCGTATGGAGCTTGCGCAGCATGCGCTCCTTCGTCGTCAGGTGCTCCGGCGGCCAGCCGCGTGGGGCCTCGGCGGTGCCGGAAGACGCCGAAGCCTGATCATGCCCCCGGCTGCGTGCGCCAGGCAAGTCCCGCAAGGACTGGAACTCACCGCCCTCCGACATGTCGCGGTAAGACGCGAGTGGTATGATCGCCCCGGTAGGATCGTCGGCTGCGGCGGCGAGTTCTCGGCATGCGAGGGATGGCAGTGAAGCGCGTACGTGTCCCTGACGAGTCCTTTGTGGGGAAGCTCTCCGCCCGAGGGCAGGTAGTGATCCCTCAGCCCCTGCGGGAGTGGGCCGAATTGCGCGAGGGAACCCGGCTGACCTTCACGCCGCAGCCGGACGGGTCGATCGTGATCCGCAGGATGGCTCCCGATACCACGCGCTTCGGCAAGTTGCGGGGAGCATGGCAGGACGAGGCTACCACGGTGGCGGAACGGCTCGAGGATGTGCGCCACCCGTCTTGGAAGCCGCTGCCCTCGGAAGGTGAAGATTGACGTGGCCACCTCCGTCGACACCAATGTCCTCAGCTACCTGCTGCTCAACAACGACCCGGGCCTGGCCGATGCCGCGGAACGTGCACTCACGCGCGCCACGCGGGAAGGCGCGGTCCTGGTCAGTGGTCCAGTCATGGCCGAACTGCTCGCGGTAGGCAAGTGGGATGGAACGGAACTCGCGTCGAGGTTGACCGAAGCCGGGATTGACATTGACGACCGCTGGGACCTTGAGATTTGGACGCACGCTGCCGCTGCGTTCACCCGCTATATGAAGACCGGGCATCGGGCCGGTTCGGCATGCCCGCACTGCGGCACGCACCAGAGGCTCCGGTGCCGCTGCTGCCATGCGGAACTCGGCTGGCCGAAGCACGTTCTCTCGGACTTTCTCAT
This sequence comes from Bacillota bacterium, assembly GCA_021793315.1. Classification (GTDB taxonomy): domain Bacteria; phylum Bacillota; class Sulfobacillia; order JAJZYS01; family JAJYTV01; genus JAJZQO01. Next base: position 17,717 of record JAJYSZ010000043.1, read on the forward strand.
CGGCGGCCACGCACTGCACTACGAATGTTCCCTGCTTACGCATGACGCGGAACCCTACCGCGCCTTCTTCCCAGACCTTCATGTGGTACCGCTGCTCGCTGACGCCGAGCGCTGAACCGGCTGGCAGCCAGCAGCGACGCGCAAGGACCACGGGCCCTCTGTGACCATCCGGCACGCGAGGAGGATCTCATGGCAACCACATCCATCCCCACCCGGCGACAACCGGCTACCGCAGACCACCGAACCGGATTTGCTGCGCTCATGTGGGGCCACCTCGCCAATGACGCCTTGGCGAACTACCTTCCCGGACTGCTGCCGCTGATCGCCATCGAACGGCACGTGCCCCTCATCCTGCTGACGTCCCTGGTCACCATCCTGATGTTCGGCCAGGCACTGCAGCCGCTGTCCGGACTCCTTGCCGACCGCATAGGTGGACGCTGGTTCGTCCTGGGCGGCCCGCTCCTTTCCGTCGTAGGCGTCACGCTTGTCGCCCTCTCGCCTGCCTACGTCGGCATGGCGGTCGGGCTGTTCCTCTCCGGAATCGGCACGACGCTCTTCCACCCCCAGGCCATGGCCTTGACACGCAGCCTTGCAGGTAAGAGGCCCGGTCTGACGATGTCTGCTTTCATGGTTGGAGGAGAATTCGGGAGGGCGATCGGCCCACTCGTGGCGACGCTGCTGGCCACCGCAGCCGGCCTGGATCACCTCTGGCTCGTAGGCGTCTTCGTGGTGTTGACCTGGCCCTGGCTCTGGCGTGTCGTGCCACCGCTCGCCAAGCGCACAGCGACGCAGGCTCCAGTCCAGTTCCGGCTCCACCTGCGCCCTGCTCTAGCACTCGTCGCTTTCAACGGCTTGAGGGCCGGAGCCATCTCCACCGTCACCACGCTGGTACCACTGCTGTGGCGCGACCATGGCGGCTCGGTCATCCTCGGCGCATCGCTTGTCACGACCATGATCGGCATCGGCATCGTAGGCAACCTGGCTGGCGGGCTCATGCGCGACCGGTTCGGGAGTGCCACGGTCCTCTGGGGGTCGTCGATCTTCGGCACCCTGCTCCTTGCCGCGTTGCCCTTCGCCCAGGGGTATGCCCTGTGGCCCATTCTCGCGTTGGTCGGGATCGCCCTCTTCAGTTCGTCACCCGTCACCACGCTGATCGGACAGGACATCTTCAAGGAGAACCCAGCCCTCGGGTCCGGCATTTCGGCGGGCATGGGCAACGCCGTGGGCGCCCTGCTCATCCTGCCTATCGGTTACGCGGCGTCCCGCATCGGGCTGAGCCGGGGCCTGGAACTGGGCGCCGTCCTGCTCGTGCTCGCGTTCCTCAGCATCCGGCCCCTGCTGATCGCGACGGCCGGGCACCGGACTGCCTGACGTTGCGGCTCGTGTACCCATGGGCCCTGCCTTTGTGCGCTCCCCGGCAGTTGCGGCCACACGGGCCGGGGGCGGCCATGTGCGAGGGCGCGTGCAGTGGACCTGCACGCGCCCTCGCCGCTCCCTCGCGAACAGGCCGGTCGGCCGACGCCGGCCAGGGCTCCCTCACCGTGGTCGGGATTTCAGGCCGTCTCCTGAGGCCCTGTCGCAGCGGTCTCGCTGCGGGTCAGAGCGCGGCCGCCTTCTCGGCTCCTGCCCGCTCGAGCAGATCGAAGACCCCGTGCACGAAGGCCTGAACGCCCATGGGCAGCGCGTCCTCATCCACCGTGAAGCGGGGGTGATGATGCGGATGGACGATCCCCTTCGCGGGGTTCCCGGCCCCGATCAGGAAAAACGTGCCCGGGGCCTTGGTCTGGAAGGCGGAGAAGTCTTCCCCGCCCATACTGGCCAACCCCTCCGCCACGACCCGCTCCGGCCCGAAGGTCTCGACCAGGCTCTCCCGCAGCCAACGGGTCACCTTCTCGTCGTTGATCACCGGGCGATAGCCGTTGCGGTACTCGAAGGTATAGCCCGCTCCATGGGCTTCGGTGAGGCCCTTGACGATCCTCTCCATCAGTGGAGGCACGTCCTTGCGCAACTGCGGGTTGAACGAGCGGACCGTCCCCACGAGTTCAGCCGAGCCTGGAATGATGTTGTCGGCGGTTCCGGCGATGAACTTCGTGACGGACACCACGAGGGGATCGAACGGATCGGTGCAGCGCGCGACGACATGCTGCAGATTTGTGACGATCTGCGCTCCGACGGCCACGCTGTCGACCGTCAGGTGCGGCTGCGCCGCATGTCCGCCGCGTCCCTGGACGACGATCCGGAAGGTGTCGGGAGCGGCCAGGAGCGGGCCAGCCGCCACGCCCACCTTCCCCACCTCGATCGGCATCCAGAGGTGTGCGCCGAGCACGAGGTCGACTCCCTCCATGACCCCCGCGTCCACCATCTGCTGCGCCCCGCCCGGGAAGAGTTCCTCCGCGTGCTGGAAGAGGAAGCGGACCTCGCCCTTGAGGTCCTGGCGCAGACCGGAGAGGACCTTCGCAGTTCCGAGCAGTATCGCCGTGTGCCCGTCATGGCCGCAGGCATGCATGACGCCCGGATTGGTGGAGGCGAACTCGAAATCGTTCTCCTCCGTGATCGGCAGGGCATCCATGTCGGCCCGCAAGGCGATCACGGGCCCGTGGGCCGCTCCACTCAGGCGCGCCATCACGCTCGTCCGCGTCGGCCGCGACACCTCAAGTCCCGGAAAGGTCCTCAGCGTGTCGTCGACAAACTGTGCCGTCGCCTCCTCGTGGAACGACAGTTCCGGGTGCGCGTGCAAGTGGCGCCGCCAGCGCGGCACGTCCTCCTGCACGGCGGCAGCCGCGGTCGCGAGCGCTCCTGCATCCTTCGCCATACGTGCACCTCCCGGGTCTATGCGATTCTTGCGCTGATCGTTCCCAGCATACCGCCACCGCAGACGGCCGCAATGGGCCCTCCCAGCGCCGCGCCGCGCCAACCAGGTCCGAATGGCGACAACCGGGCTGCACTCCACATGCGGCAATGCCCTTGGCATGTCCCACATGTCGGACGATGGTCGCGACGCACCGCGGAGCCTTAGGGCCGCGCGCGACGCAAGCGCTTGATCCATCCGTCCTTGTCGCTTAGGCCACCTGACCCATCCAAGGCGCCAGGAGCGCCACGTCCATCGCGGAATGGAGGAAGCAGAACAGGGAAGGAACGACCCGATGTAGCGAGCGCTGTATTCCATTTCCCCAAGGCTACGCATGCACAGAGCACATCCTCATGCGCGGCGCACCGGTGCTGAGCGATTGCACCAGTGTCAGCCCGTGGCGGGCATACCACGAGAGCATCGTGCCCCATCCCGCCGCCAATGGCACATGCCGGCCACCTACAAATACCAAGTGGACGTGCCTGCCGCGAACGCTAAGAACCTGGGCCGGCCATTGCGCGATCTCGGACAGCACGGTGGTGTCCTGCGTGCCCGTGACGATAAGAATCGGCAGGCGCACAGCGTAGGCCTGGGTGGCCCATGTCGGGTTGTTGAACAACGCCGGGCTGAAGAGCACGGCCCCACGTATGTGCTTGTCGCGCTCGGCCACGTAGACGGCGATCCCTCCGCCCATGGATTCACCCAGAAGGTACGTGGCGTTGGCCTTGATCCCCGGCGCCGCAAAGAGCTGCCACCAAAGGCACTACGAAAGCCAACGCCGTGGCCACATGTCGTGCACGTTCGCGCATCTCCGTCACCCTCTAGCTCAAGTCGCTGCCCGTTCATGCGCGCGCTTTCCAACGCCTCGGCCGTCGGCTGCGTGCGCCGACGCACCTGAACATGCCCCTGCACCGGCGCTCGACAGAGATCCGCCCTCCGGCTGCGGCCGCGCAGCGGCGCGAGCTAAACCGCACCTAGGGCAACGTCCCCAGCCAGTGAGCCACGGGATTGACGCCCTGCTGCACGTCCGCCACCGTGACCGGGAGCTGGACCTGCGCGGGCAGGTCAGGCTGCGGCGGACCCTTGGGCGGCGGGAAGAAGACCTGGGATACCTGGAAGGGGACGTGGAACTCAGGCGTCACATACTGCTTGACGTTGCCATATCCCGCGGTCGGCTCGCCGATCGCTGTTCCGACCCGCGCACCGAGGCCCGGTCCCGTGAGGGCATCCGCGAACCACATGGCAGAGCTGAAGGTCATGCCGGACTGCAGCACATAGACCTTGCCGTTGAAGATCGGCGCCTTCTACGGCAGAAGTGCCGCGGATCCGTACATGGTGCCCATGCGCCAATCGGAGAGCTTGTACTTGGCGGGCAGGTGCTCGAGCCAGGCGTCCGCGACGTCCGAGTCGCCTCCGCCGTTCTCCTGCAGGTCAAGAACCACCACCGGGGTGTGCTGCGCTGCGACCGTGCGGAAGAAAGCGTTCACCGCGGCGGTGTACCCTGCCGTGAGGTTGCACTGGTCCAGGAGGAAGAAGCCGTAACGTGGCGTTACCTCCCAGGTCCAGAAGCTTCCGCTCTGCCCCCGCTGGAATAGGCCCGACGGCACCAAGTAGCGGTTCTGGAAACGCTCGGCCGGCGCCGTAAGCGGCTGCCGCCGAACCGGACCGAAGTCCAGGGTCACCGTCGAGGTCCCACCCCCTGCGCCCTGCAGCGTCAGGGCGACGGTGCCGTTCCCCTCCACGGCCCCCACCGCCTGCAACACAGTGGCAAACGGTAGAAGAGACGCGGCGACGCTTCGCCGCGCGGGCGTCTCCTCGGCCAGCAGCGCGGCGAGACGCTTGTCGATCTCCGACGGCGTGACCCCGGAAATGGCCACCACTCGGTCGCCGGTACGAACCGCGGACGGAGACTCTGAGGTGCGAACGGTGACGAGGCCGTCGGATACCCAGTAGAAGTCCACGGGCAGTTCGCGCAGCCATGACGCATTGGCAATGAGGTAGACGAGTGTGTGCGGATCATGGAACCACGCGGCCAGACGGGCCTCCATCTCCACTAGGCGTCAGCCGGCGAGCGGCCGCTGCGCCTGCGCCAGAATGGACTGGGCGTATGCCTCGCACGCCTTGCGCTTGCCTGGCTGGGAACTTTCGGGATGTGTCTCGAGCTTGCTGATCATGTAGCGCAGGTCCTGCTGCTGGGCCTGCACAGTGGGGCTTGTCGCCGCTGCACCTATAGGCAGCAAGAGGGTCGTAGCGACTGCAAGTGTCGTGGTAGCGACACGCAGCGTCTGGCGAAAGTGGCTCTGTCCCCGGTTCCGATCGCGTGTTGACTCGAATCGCCCATCTGAAGGGTCTCGGCGCATGCATCTCGCCTCAGCGAGTGGCACTACTTCCGCATTCCTCCAGTTCCATGAGGCCCCCTCGTCTCCTGCCTAGGCGGCCAACTCCGGCAAACATGACTCCACCAGTGCGCCCGCCCTCGCGCAACTCCCTGCCCGGCGCAATCGATTGGGAGAACTGGGGTCAACGATCTTTCGCACTCCGGCGGATCTCAGCTGTCGCCTGCTCGTTGACCGTCATGGGGGCTGGGTCAATCACGACGCCGTAGTCCCTGCGGGCCCCCTCTAGCGATACGTAGCCGCCGCGCACGTCCTCCAGGACGTTCTGCGGGTCGCGCTCGTAGGGATCGCCCCAGCCGCCACCGCCGCCCGACGCATTCACCATGACCTCCCCCTCGCGCATCTGCTCGTAGACGGAACCCCCACGCAACTCGCGATCGGTGCCGGCCCGCACGACGACGTGGTTCGGGTCGGCCTCGCCGCCGCCTTCAAGCCCCCACGGCCGCGTCTTTGTCTTCTTGACCATTGTCAGGGCCGTGGCGTCCGCGAGGAAGCGGTAGACGCGCGTCACGCCGAGGCCGCCGCGGTGCTTGCCAGGCCCCGCGGAGTCGGGGCGCAGGCCGTAGTGCTCGATCAGAAGCGGCGCCTTCGTCTCCATGACTTCGATCGGGTTGTTGCGGCAGCCCGGCTCCGAGAGGTGCATGATGCCGTTCTCGCCGTCGCCGCCCATGTGACCGCCGAACCCGACCGCCTCGTTGCTCGCCTCGAGCCAGATCTTGCCCGTCTCGGGGTGGACGCCGACCCCCATCCAGGAGCAGATGTCGCCGCCGGATGCCGCCGGCACAACGCCCGGCATGGCAGGGGCGAGCGCCTTGCAGATCACCTCAGGCAGGTAGAGGTCGGACCACATCATGAAGGTGGCGGCGGGAGGCTGCGCGTTGAAGAGCGAGCCGGGCGGCGCGATCACCTTGAGCGGACGGAAATTGCCCTCGTTCGCGGGCGAGTCAGGCGTCGTCAGGGCCTTGAACGCCAGTCCGCAGACGCCGAGAGTCGAACCGACCGGCATGTTCATCGGACCCAGCACCGCGTCCGACGAGCCCGTGAGGTCGACCAGGAACTCGTCGTCGGAGATGGTCACCGTCGCTTTGATCTTCAGCATCGTGGCGGTGTCGACGCCGTCGTCGTCGACCCATTCCTCGGCGGTCCAGGTCCCCTTGGGCAGCGCCGCGAGGCGCGCGCGGGAAAGGCGCTCGCCATGGTCCAGGATCTGTTCGACGGCCTCCCTGAACGTCTCGGTGCCGAACTTCTCCACGAGCTCGCGCACGCGCCGCTCCCCGGTGTGGCAGGAGGAGATCTGCGCGTTCATATTGCCGACCACCCTGTCGGGGATACGGCTGTTGAAGCGGATCAGCCGCTCGAGGTCGCGATTGTAGACGCCGCGGTCGTAGATCTTCATGCCCGGCAGAATGAGGCCTTCCTGGTGGATCGACGTCGTGTCAAGGCAGTAGCCGGGATCCTTCTGGTTGAGGTCGAGCCAGTGCGCCTTGCATGCCGTGTACCCAACGAGCTCGCCCTCCGCGAAGATCGGCGAACCCACCAGGACGTCGAGCGTGTGGTTTGACGACCAGTACGGCCAGTTGAAGAGGATCACGTCGCCCTCGTGGATGTTCTCCTCGCCCAGGAGCTCCACCATCTTATGCAGACCATAGTCGTTACCGCGCGTGAAGACCGCGAGCCCCGGAGCCTCCGCCAGCAGTCGGCATCGCCGGTCGTAGATGCCGAGGCCGAAGTCCTGGATCTCGTAGATCACCGTGTCGTAGGCAGTGCGCTTCAGGTTGCGCAGCATCTCGCGCGCCGCCGACAGGAGATAGTTGTGGATGACCTGCGACGTGATCGCGTCGACGCCCATCAGTCCTTCCCTCCGATCGCGATAACGAGCTCCCCGTGCCGCCCGACTGTCATGACGTCGCCATGGTGCAGGAGGAGCGTGTAGCTCGGTTCCTCGACGATGGCGGGGCCCGCCACCTCGTCGCCGCCGCCGAGCAGGGCTCGGTCGTAGACGACGTAAGCGACGCGGGCGCCCGCGTCCTGGCGGTAGACCTGCCGGCTGCCCTTGCGGGCCCGCGAAACGTCACCGTTCCCCGCCGGGATCTCGGCGATCGCAGGCCGCGACATGACGCCCATCGCCCTCACGCGCAGCGTCACGAACTGCACGGGATCGTCCATGCGGTGGCCGTACTGCATCTCGTGCGCGTCGCCAAACCGCCGCGCGATCCCAGGCACGGCCGCCAGGGTCAGCACCTTCTCCGGCAGGGGGATGCGCACCGTGTGCTCCTGGCCCTCGTAGCGCATCTCCGCCCAGCGCACGAAGCGGTGGCGCTCCTGGTCGAAACCGTCGCGCACGAGAGCATTGGCTCCTTCCCGCTCGAACGCGGCGTAGAGATCCTCGAGCGCCTCCATGTCCGCCTCTTCGAGCGTCATCACCTGCGTGCGGGCGTAGTCGTAGACGACATCCACCATCAGCATGCCGAACGCCGAGAAGTTCGCGGGCCCGGGCGGCACCACGACGGTCGGGATGCCAATCTCACGCGCCACATTGCACGCGACGAAGCCCCCACCCCCGCCGAAAGCCAGGATGGCGAAGTCTTTCGGATGGTGGCCCCGCTCGACCGAAATCTCGCGGATCGCCCCCGTGATCTTAGCCTCCGCGATGCGCACGATCCCGGCGGCGGCCTCTGCGGGCTCCAGGGCGAGCCGGTCCGAAAGCTTGCGGACGGCCGCCTCGGCGAGCTCAGCCTGGATCTGCATCTGGCCACCAAGGAAGTTGACGGCGTCGAGGTAGCCGACAACGAGCGCCGCATCGGTGAAGGTGGCGGCCTCGCCGCCGCGGCCGTAACAGGCCGGACCGGGCAGGGCGCCCGCGCTCTGCGGACCCACCTGCAAAGCGCCTCCCTCGTCGATCCACGCGGTGCTGCCGCCGCCTGCGCCGATGGTGCGGATGTCGATCATCGGCGTCGAGATCGGCAAGGTCTCGATGCTGGCCTCGTTGTCGATCGAGATCTGTCCGTCGACCACCATCGTCGTGTCGAGGCTCGTGCCGCCCATATCCAAGGTGATGAGGTTCGCATGTCCCGTCAGCTGCGCGAGGTACGCCGCGCCCACGGCGCCGCCGGCCGGGCCTGACATCACCGAGTGGACGGGCTCCTCCTTGGCTGCCGCGACGGTCATGGCGCCGCCGCCCGAGCGCGTCAGGAGGAACCGGCCCTGAAATCCCTGCGAGCGCAGGGCGCCGTCCAGCCGATCGAGGTAGCTGCCCATGATCGGCTTGATGTAGGCGTCCGTCACGGCCGTGCTCGTCCGCTCGTACTCCCGATATTCGCGGGTGAGCCGGTGCGAGAGCGTCACGGCGATCTCCGGGCAGACCTCCCGCAGGACCTTCTCCATCTCGAGCTCGTGCTCCGGGTTGACGTAGCTGTGCAGGAAGCTGACAACGACGGCGCCGGCGCCGCTCACCCGGACCTGCCGCGCCACCTCCGTCGCCCGCGCCCGATCGAACGGCCGGAGCACCCTGCCCCGGTAGTCCATGCGTTCCGGCACCTCGAAGCGGAGATGACGCGGCACGAGCACGGGCGGCTTGCGGTACTTGAAGTCGTACATCGGCTCGCGGTCGGTGCGGCCAAGCTCGTAGACGTCGCGGAAGCCCTCGGTCGTGACGATCGCCACGACCGCCCCCGTCCGCGTGAGGAGCGCGTTCAGGCCGAGCGTCGTGCCATGGATGAAATAGTCCACCTCCGCGATCGGCACACCTGCGCGCGCGAATCCCCGAAGGACACCCGCGGCGGGGTCTTGCGGCGTCGTCTCGACCTTCTCGAGGCGCACCGTGCCCTGCACCGGGTCGAGCGCCACAACGTCCGTGAAGGTGCCCCCTACGTCGACCGAAATGCGCATCGTCTGCCCTGCCTCCTCCCTGTCTCCGCAACGTCGCCGCGCAGGCGACCGTCTGTTAGTTGGCAACCTGCAGCGACGCCTCCGGCAGGTCCCCGGGCAGCGGTCGGAAGTCGACGTCGTAGCCGAAGGCCCGCGGCCCGACGACCTTCAGCGCCCGTTCCGTCTTGAGTTTGGCGGCCGCCGGGATGCCGACCACGGTCAGCCTCAGGCCATAGCGCAAGGCCTCCGTCCCCAGCGGCAGGCCGCTCTCCTCCTCGATCAGCGAGATGATGTCGGGTACGGTGGCGACCGGAACACCGTCACGATGCGCGACCAGAAACT
>JAJYSZ010000152.1 GCA_021793315.1 Bacillota bacterium
CCTCCCATCTCCAGATGGGAGGCTGGGTCGTTGAAGGTCCAGACCACGCTGCGCATCGCAGCGGGAGACGCGCACTACGGCGGAGACCTTGTGGACGGGGCATATCTGTTGGGGGTGTTCGGCGATCTCGCAACCGAGATCTGCATACGGCAGGACGGTGACGAAGGTCTCTTCCGCGCCTACACCTCGGTGGAGTTCCTCGCCCCGCTCCACGTAGGGGATTATGTCGAGGTGACGGCCGAGCTCCTGGCGGTCGGGCGCACCTCCCGCCGCATCCGCTTCTCGGCGACGAAGGTGATCACGGCACGGCCGGATCTGCGCCCGTCGGCGGCGGAGGTCCTCTCGTCGCCGGTCACGGTGGCCACGGCGGAGGGCGTCGTCGTCGTTCCCTCGGCGTGCCAGCGTTTGCCGGGAGACTCCTGAGCGATGGATCCACTGATCATCACAGCCGCCTTGACAGGCGCGGAGGCGACCCGCGAGCAGCAGCCGAATCTGCCCGTCACACCGGAGGAACTGATCGAGGCCGCTGTGGCCTGCCGGGAGGCCGGTGCCGCCATGGTCCACCTCCATGTGCGCACAGAGGACGGCACGCCATCTTCAGACCCCGAGCTGTTCCGCCAGGCGGTGAGGGGCATCCGGGCCAGGACGGATCTCATCGTCCAGGTGTCGACGGGCGGCGCCGTGGGCATGTCGGAAGACGAGCGGCTCGGAGGACTCCTCGCGAACCCTGATATGGCCAGTCTTACACCGGGCAGCGTCAACTTCGGCAGCGAGGTCTTCCTGAATCCGCCTGATCTCGTGCGGCGGTTTGCCGCGCGCATGAAAGCTTTGGGCGTCGTGCCCGAGATCGAGATCTTCGACCACGGGATGATTCCCTCCGCCCTTGCCCTGCAGGCCGAGGGCCTGGTGCCGACGCCAGGGCTCTTCGATCTCGTGCTCGGGGTACCCGGTGGGGCTCCCGCCAATTTCGAGACCGCCCTGCTTCTCATGCGGCAGTTGCCCTCCGGAGCGACATGCACCATTGCGGCAGTCGGCCGGCATCAGCTCCCGCTCAATGCGTTCGCGATCCTGACCGGCGCACACGTGCGCACAGGCCTCGAAGATAACATCTATTACCGGGCGGGACGGAAGGCGGCCTCGAACGCCGAGCTCGTTGCACGCGTCGCACGGATCGCGCAGGAGCTGGAGCGCCCGCTGGCAAGTCCGGAGGAGGCGCGAACGATTCTGCGCCTGGCGAGCTCGTAAGGCCCCACCCCTCCCGTCGCACTTTTGAGGAGCCACGAAGAGGCCCAAGAAAGCCCTGCGCAGACGCAAAGGTTGATACGCGCCGCTTTCACGAAGCCCCATACCGCAAGACTCGCAAGGACAACGGACCACCAAGACAGCCCTATGCGACGGAGCGCGCGGCTCTACGCCGGCCCTTCGCGCGCCGGAGCCTCCGAGCGGCGCTGCTCTGTGCGCCTAGAGGCCTGCTCGCGGACGCGGAGCGACCAAGAGCGGCTGTGCCACCGTCCCGAGGGGACCCAAAGCGTCGCCCAGCATCCCCAGGGTCGAGCCGAGTCCGTCCGATGCCAGGGTGGTCTCGGCAGCCATGCGCACCCACTCGCCCTGCGGGTAGCGGTGGAGCGTCACGTTGATGGCTGGCGGCACGAAGAGCCAGCGGTCGAGAGGCAACTCTGCGCTGACCCCGTTTGCGGAGTCCGCGATGATCAGGACGCGCTCGAGCGGGCGGAGCGCCTCGCCTTCGATCAGGGGCAGCCGCACCCGCGTCCAGACAGTCGCCGGCCCCGGCACTGTGTAGGAACCTTCCTCCCATCGCCACTCGATCGACTTCCCGTAGCCCCAGTCGGCCAGTTCCGCAAAGTACTCCTGCGGCTGCTCCGCGGGCAGGGATGGCAACTTGCCCTCCGCACGCGCGGGGATGTCGAGGGCACCCTCCTGCACGGCGATCTGCCAGGCCCTCGCCAGCGCGAGAGGCCGGTCACCCGCGTACATCGCCGCCTCGAGCATGCGGATGCGCCGCCCGGGCCGCGCCACCTGCGCCTCGACGCGGATGTCGCTGCGCGGCAGCACCCCGAGAAACTCGACGGTGAGGCGCCCGAGGCGGAAGCCCGGATCGGGATCGAGCCGGCACATCGCGTGGGCCAGGAGGGCCGTCGGCGGGCCGCCGTGCTGTGCTTCGCGATCCCAGGGGCTTTCGGTCGCAGCGGTCGGGCGAAAGAGGCCCTGCCCGAGCGGCAGGTAGTAGGCCGAGGGGTCGCTCATGGCAGATCTGCATCTCCTTGGCTGTCGTCCGCGGCGATCCGATAGGACCACCATGCTACGACCTTCCGGGTTCCTGCAAGCAGGGCGGGGTGATGCAGGCGCGGGCCGGTTGGCAAGACGCACACGGCGCTTCCACTGGAGCTGGCACCAACTTTACTACCCGGAGGTGCTGGAGCTTCGGCTGTGGCGGTCATCTTGCGGCCATCGCCAGTCGCGCGCTAAAGGCGCGTCACCTTCGGTGATCCCCAGGCGCCGTCTGCTCATCTCAGCATGCGGATCACCTGGCCCAGCCGTTTGCGCGGAAGCTCGGCTGACCCATCCGCCTTGTGCTCCAGCTATTCCATCAGAGCAACGCGATCCCGCTCTCCGACACCTCCGCGAGCGCCCCCACCGGCCAGGGGACATTCGCGGTGTTGTGGCCGATGTGATCCACCTGAATGATGGGGAACTCCGTGCCCGCGCAGGCGTCAAGAACCAGGGCCCGCAGGACGGCGACGGGATCGCTCTCCCCCTGGAAGCATCCGCTCCAGTTTCCGAGCACCATGGCGCGCAGCTGCGCCAGCTTCCCCTGCAGGCGCAGGACCTGCAGCCAGCGGTGCATGGTGGCCGTGCCCAGCGACCAACCCTCGAGGACCAGCACGGCGTCCGTGAGGTCCGGCGCCCAGGGCGTCGCCATGAGGTAGCCGAGCACGGAGAGCGTGCCGCCAAAGAGCCTGCCGGCCGCCTTCCCGGGTCGGAGCACGCGGACACCGCCCAGGGGCAGCGGGCCGCGAAGCCCGTCCTCCGACATGAACCGTAGGAAGAGTGGCGCCTCAAACTCCCGGCGATCCTCGACGCCGAAGCTGAAGGCGGCGTCCGGGCCGTGCAGCGTCTCTACGCCCGTGCGCCAGGAGAGCGCGTTCAGGAAGATCGTGAGGTCGCTCATGCCGCTAACCCATTTGGGGTCCTCCGCAAGCGCGGCGAAGTCGAGCCCGTCGACGATCGCGAGGCAGCCCGACCCGCCTGTCGCGGCCATCACCATGCGCACGTCCCGATCGCGCAGCATCCCGTTCCAGTCCTCGATGCGCGCCGCATGCGTGCCTGCAAGGCCCATCCATTCGTCGTGCAGGTGGCGCCCCCGCTTCACTCGGTAGCCCATCTGCTCGAGCGCGGCGATGCCGCCTTCGACCTGATCCCGGATGGCACCGACCGATCCCGAGGGCGCGGCAATCCCGATCGTCTCTCCCACCGCCAGCGGCTTCGGCCTGACCCACTTTCTCACCGGCGTGAAACCTGCCTTTCGCAGGAAGCCTCCGGCATGCCGTTCCACGTCCGATTCTCGGTCCCCTGCGACGGTGACCGACCCGAGACCTTGCCGCTCCAGGCGCCTGCCTGAGCGCCTGGCCCCTCGGTCTTGGCGAGCATCCCGCCTGGACCACGCCGGAATTGCTCTCGGACGCGCGGCCGGCACCACCTCCTAGTCCACTGGACGAGGCCGGTTGTCCTCTCCGGCCTCAAGAGCACAGCTCGCCAGGCGTCTTCTTCCGAGGTAACCCATTGACAGCCTCATAGCAGACCTCTATCATGCGGTCCAACAACTTCACATGCTCTTATCCAGAGTGGCGGAGGGACTGGCCCAATGAAGCCCGGCAACCGGCGGCGCGTAGCCGCTTGGTGCCAATTCCTGCAGGGGATACCCCCTGGGAGATGGGAGCTACGTATGATCCTTACGTAGGCCACTTCTCCGGAAGGTGCCTGCTTTTTTCTATCTGGATGAGGCATGTGCGCAGGGAGGGCGCCATGGGCAGGTGCGGCCACGGACGTGCGGTCATCCGACTGCGGGTCAGCGCATGAACGAGCGCGAGCAGCTGCGCCAGCAGCTCAAGACAGGTGTCCTCCTGGGCGACGGCGCCTATGGCACCGCACTTGCAGCCCATGCTGGCGGGGGCCTCGTCGAGCAGCTCTGCCTCAGCGAACCCCGGCGGGTGGAGGCGCTGCACGTCGGCTACATCCGCGCGGGTGCCGATATCGTGCAAACCAACAGCTACGCGGCGAATCGGGTGCAGCTAGCCGTGTACGGGCTCGAGGGGCAGACGCACGCGATCAACCTCCAGGCGGCAAAAATCGCGCGGCGCGCCCGCGAGACCGCCGGGCAGAAGGTTCTGGTCGCGGGCTCGCTCGGACCGCTCGGCGTCACTGCCGGTGGTGCACTGCGCATCTCGCCGGACGAGATGCGCGCCGCCTACGAGGAGCAGGTGGCCGCGCTGCTGGCAGGCGGCGTCGACCTCTTCCTGATCGAGACCCAGTCCGACCCGATCGAGGCCGCGGCCGCCCTCGGTGCGGTCCGCAGGGCCTGCGAGCTGCCCGCGATCCTCAACTTCTCCTTCGCGGAAGGCGACCGCACGCTCTCGGGCTATTCGGTGGCGGAAGTCGTGCGCGGTCTGGTGGATGCACAGGTAGACAGCCCGGATCTGATCGGGGTCAACTGCGGTCTCGGACCGTCGCACACCCTGCGCATCCTGAGACGCCTGCACAGGGCCGGGCTCAGGGGCCCCTTTGCGGTCGCCCCCAACGCCGGGCCGCCGATGCGCGTCGGCGGACACATCGACTACCTCGGCACGCCGGAGAAGTTCGCCGGCCTGCTGCCGGAATTGGTCGCCCTCGGTGCTCGGATGGTCGGCGGATGCTGCGGCACCGACGCAGCCTACGTCCGCTCGCTGCACGCCGCGCGCCGCGAGCTGTCGGGCGTGGG